>NZ_JAFMPZ010000452.1 GCF_017353455.1 Streptomyces laculatispora | reverse complement strand
CGCGCAACCAGTGGGTGCGCGTCGGCGCCCCCGCAGCCGGTGGCGAAAAGGTGCTGCTGCACATCGAGGCCGCGTCCAACCCGGTCATCCTCGACTACCACCCCTTCCTGCCGACCCAGCTGGGCGACAAGGAGACCGCGGGCAGCGAACCGCAGTACACCCTCGCCCGGATGGACCTCGCCCTCTTCGACGAGAACGTGTGGAACCTCGTCCAGGACCTGGAGGTGCTCGGTGAGCTGATGCAGGAGCTGCCGGTCGACGGCGCCCGCCGCTGGGACATCCTGCGCGCCATCGGCCGCTCGCTCGACGCGGTCGACCTCCAGGACGTCAACGGCACCGCGGCCGCCGCCCGCGAGCAGCTCGCCGCCGTCCTCGCGACGCCCGCGCAGCCGTCCGCGCACCGCATCAGCGCCGTCGGCCACGCCCACATCGACTCGGCCTGGCTGTGGCCGCTGCGCGAGACAGTCCGCAAGGTCGCCCGTACGACGTCCAACATGACCGCCCTGCTGGAGGACGAGCCCGACTTCGTCTTCGCGATGTCGCAGGCCCAGCAGTTCGCCTGGATCAAGGAGCACCGCCCCGAGGTCTACGCCAAGGTCAAGCAGGCCGTGGCGGACGGGCGGTTCGTGCCGTCCGGCGGCATGTGGGTCGAGTCCGACACCAACATGCCCGGCTCCGAGGCGATGGCCCGCCAGTTCGTGCACGGCAAGCGCTTCTTCCTCGACGAGTTCGGCATCGAGAACGACGAGGCGTGGCTGCCCGACACCTTCGGCTTCGCGGCCGGACTGCCGCAGATCATCAAGGCCGCGGGCTCCAAGTGGCTCCTCACCCAGAAGATCTCGTGGAGCCAGACCAACAAGTTCCCGCACCACACCTTCCAGTGGGAGGGCATCGACGGCACCCGGATCTTCACGCACTTCCCGCCCGTCGACACCTACAACTGCTCCATGAAGGGCAGCGAGATCGCCCACGCGGCGAAGAACTTCAAGGACAAGGGAGTCGCGCGGCACTCCCTCGCGCCGACCGGCTGGGGCGACGGGGGCGGTGGCACCACCCGCGAGATGATCGCCAAGGCGGCCAGGATGCGCAGCCTCGAAGGCTCCGCGACGGTCACCTGGGAGACGCCCGCCGACTTCTTCACCAAGGCGGAGGCGGAGTACCCGAACGCACCGGTGTGGGTCGGCGAGCTCTACCTGGAGCTGCACCGCGCCACCCTGACCAGCCAGGCGAAGACGAAGCAGGGCAACCGCCGCAGCGAGCACCTGTTGCGGGAGGCCGAGCTGTGGGCCGCCACCGCCGCGGTGCGGACCGGCTCCGCCTACCCGTACGAGCAGTTGGACCGGATCTGGAAGACGGTGCTGCTGCACCAGTTCCACGACATCCTGCCCGGCTCGTCGATCGCCTGGGTGCACCGCGAGGCGGAGAAGACGTACGCGGCCGTCGCCGAGGAGCTGAACGGCATCGTCGACACCGCGCAGCGCGCGCTGGCCGGCGATCCCGCGACGGGACGGACCCTGCTCTTCAACTCCGCCCCGCACGCCCGCGACGGCGTCCCGGCCGGTGCGGCGACTGCCGTCACGGCCGCCGGCGGCGGCACGCTCGCACCGCGCGAGGGCGGCGGGTTCGTCCTGGACAACGGTCTGCTCCGGGTGGAGATCGACGCCCGCGGACTGGTCGTCTCGGCGTACGACATCGGTGCCGGGCGCGAGACGGTGGCCCCGGGCCAGGCCGCGAACCTGCTCCAGATCCACCCGGACTTCCCGAACATGTGGGACGCGTGGGACGTCGACGAGTTCTACCGCAACACCGTCACCGACCTGACGGACCTCGACGAGCTCACCCCCGTCCAGGAGGAGGGCGCCGTATCCGTACGGATCGTCCGCGGCTTCGGTGACTCGAAGGTCACCCAGCTGCTGACCCTCGCGCCGGGCGTCAAGCGGCTCGACATCGACACCGAGGTCGACTGGCACGAGACGGAGAAGTTCCTCAAGGCGGCGTTCCCGCTGGACATCCACGCCGAGCGGTACGCCTCCGAGACGCAGTTCGGGCACTTCTACCGGGCCACCCACACCAACACGAGCTGGGAGTCCGCCAAGTTCGAGGCCTGCAACCACCGCTTCGTCCACCTGGAGGAGCCGGGCTGGGGCGTGGCCCTGGTCAACGACTCGACGTACGGGCACGACGTGACCCGCACGGTCCGCGACAGCGACGCGGGCACGACCACCACCGTGCGGGTCTCCCTGCTGCGCGCCCCCCGTTTCCCCGACCCGGAGACCGACCAGGGCGTGCACCGCTTCCGGCACGCGCTCGCACCGGGTGCGGGGATCGGCGACGCGGTCCGTGAGGGCTTCCGCATCAACCTGCCGGAGCGCCGGGTGACCGGCGAGCGCGAGGTGGCTCCGCTGGTGACCGTCGACAACGACGCGGTCGTGGTCAGCGCGGTCAAGCTGGCGGACGACGCGAGCGGCGACCTCGTCGTACGGCTCTACGAGTCGACGGGCGGCCGCGCCGGGGTGCGGCTCGCGGCCGGTTTCGAGGCCGTCGGCGTGGCGGTGACCGACCTGCTGGAGCGGCCGCTGGCCGACGCGGTGGTGCCCGAGCTCGGAGACGGCGGTGTCCGGCTGTCACTGCGGCCGTTCGAGCTGATCACGCTGAGGCTCGCGCGCGGCTGAGGCAGCGGTTGAACTGCCCGTAATCTCCCCCCTGGTCCTGAATCAGGGGGGAGATCAGGGCATCGGGAGCCGGAGCACTACCCCGTGCGGCGGCGAATATCTACAGCGACAAGCACAGAATTTTACGCAATGTGCGATGAGGGTTTATGACACGCCGGGCGGAGTGTAATTACTTGCCGCGCCCGGCCGCATTCATTGTGCTACTGTAGATCTCAGTTGCAGTTGTGGTTCCCAAAGACTCCAAGTGCTCTCCTCAGCTAAATGGGCTGATGGGTGCACTTTTGTATTTCCGGTTCATTATCCGGATGGGGTAATCATCGCGGCGACGTGGGACTGGCACAGTGCGAGTCCCCGGGCTCTGCCCCAGAAGGAGATAGAACATGGCTACTGGCACCGTCAAGTGGTTCAACGCGGAAAAGGGCTTCGGCTTCATCGAGCAGGATGGTGGCGGCGCTGACGTCTTCGCCCACTACTCGAACATCGCCGCCAGCGGCTTCCGTGAGCTGCAGGAGGGCCAGAAGGTGAACTTCGACGTCACGCAGGGCCAGAAGGGCCCGCAGGCGGAGAACATCACCCCCGCGTGAACCTGATTGCTCCGGCGCTCACGCGCTGAGACGCTTTCGCGCAGCTGGGGCCCGCACCTTGGGGTGCGGGCCCCAGCTCGTTGCTTTTCCGGGCCCACCCCCGAGCGATGCCGTGCCGGTGCACCACCGCCACGAGCTGCCGGGCAGGCGCCCAGAACCACGATCTTCACCGTGTGGCGGACGATCCGCCATGGCTCCCGGACCGGAACACCGGCCCGCCGGAGCCCCGTGACGTGACCTGCAGGACCGCTTCGCGGGCCCGCTCGCCGCGTCATTGCGAAGCACCGGACCCGGTTCGGCCGGGCCCGTATCGGCTCAAGACCGGCTGCCGGGCTTCGTTCACGTATGCCAACGGCCCGTTCTTGCGATTCTTGTGCCGCTCGTCGCCGCAATGAATTCCTCGATACGCGCCATATCGAGGAAGGGTTCTGTATGAACCGCGACCGCACAGCTCGCTCAAATGACCGTTATTCCCGCACTTCCGGCGGCTCCCGTTCGGGCGGCGGCTTCCGCTCGCAGGCCCCGGGCCGCCAGGGCGGCCAGGGCCGCTTCGGCGCCCCGGCCCAGCGCTCGGGTGGCGGCGGTGGCTACGGCCGCCGGCCCGCCGCCAAGCAGGGCGAGTTCGCACTGCCGCAGACCATCACCCCGGCGCTGCCCGCCGTGGAGGCCTTCGCCGATCTGGACATGCCGGCGCCGCTGCTGTCGGCGCTCGCCACCGAGGGCGTCACGGTGCCGTTCCCGATCCAGGCGGCCACGCTGCCGAACTCGCTGGCCGGCCGTGACGTACTGGGCCGCGGCCGTACCGGGTCGGGCAAGACGCTCGCCTTCGGTCTGGCCCTGCTGGCCCGTATCGAAGGCCGTCGCGCCGACGCCCGACGCCCGCTGGCCCTGGTGCTCGTCCCCACCCGGGAACTGGCCCAGCAGGTCACCGACGCGCTCACCCCGTACGCCCGCTCGCTCAAGCTGCGGTTGGCCACGGTCGTCGGCGGTATGTCGATCGGCCGTCAGGCGGCCGCGCTGCGCGGCGGCTCCGAGGTCGTCGTCGCCACTCCGGGCCGGCTGAAGGACCTGATCGAGCGCGGCGACTGCTCGCTGGACCGGGTCTCCATCACCGTCCTGGACGAGGCCGACCAGATGGCCGACATGGGCTTCATGCCGCAGGTCACCGAGCTGCTCGACCAGGTGCAGGCGGAGGGCCAGCGGATGCTGTTCTCGGCCACCCTGGACCGCAACGTCGACCTGCTGGTGCGCCGCTACCTGCACGACCCGGTCGTCCACTCGGTCGACCCGGCCGCCGGTGCGGTGACGACGATGGAGCACCACGTGCTCTACGTCCACGGCGCCGACAAGTACGCCACCACGACGGAGATCGCCGCCCGCGACGGCCGCGTGATCATGTTCCTGGACACCAAGCACGCCGTGGACAAGCTCACCGACCACCTGCTCAACAGCGGGGTCCGGGCGGCGGCGCTGCACGGCGGGAAGTCGCAGCCGCAGCGCACCCGCACCCTGACCCGGTTCAAGACCGGGCACGTCACGGTGCTGGTCGCCACCAATGTCGCGGCCCGCGGCATCCACGTCGACAACCTCGACCTGGTGGTCAACGTCGACCCGCCGAGCGACCACAAGGACTACCTGCACCGCGGCGGCCGTACCGCCCGTGCCGGGGAGTCCGGCAGTGTCGTCACGCTGGTGCTGCCCAACCAGCGCCGCGAGATGACGCGCCTGATGGCCGACGCCGGGATCACCCCGCAGATCGCCCAGGTCCGTTCCGGCGAGGCCGAGCTGAGCCGGATCACCGGTGCGCAGGCGCCCTCGGGCGTGCCCGTCGTCATCACCTCGCCGGTGTCGGAGCGGCCCAAGGGCGGGTCCTCGTCCCGTGGCCGGCGCAGCCGCCCGGCCCAGGCCCGGCGCACCTCGTCGTCGTCCGCGTCCTCGTCGTCCGCGTCCTCCCAGTCGCGGGGCGGCGGTGCGCAGCGCCGGTCCTCCGGCAACCGTGCAGCCTGACCGATACCCGCGTTCCCGTCCGGTTCCGCTCCCCGACCCCGTTGAGGCACTATGCGCTGCGTCATCGCCCGCTTCCCCTTCGACCTTTTCAAGCACGAGGTCGAGGCATCGATGAAGGGCATCAAGCCCGAACCCGTCACCGGGGAATCGGTGATCATCAGCCGTCGTGTCTACCCGGTCAAGCAGGTGGGTGAAGTGATCACCCGGCAGGACCGCCGCGACTTCACGGCCGGTGAGGTGACCAGGGCGCTGGGGCGTCTAGGCTTCACCTGCCGGTCCGTACCGGCGCCGTCCGCTCCGGTGGAGCTGAGCCCCATGGAGGCCGCTTCGGCCGCGCTGGGGACCCCCGGACAGGACGCCTGAACCACCGCACCACCCGCCGAGGCCCGGCTCCCCCTCGGGGGAGCCGGGCCTCGGCGCATCGTGCGTCCTGCGGCGGTCAGCCCCAGAGCGCCTCGGCGAGCGTGATGCCGGCGAACACCGCGCCCAGCCCCGCCACGACGCTCGCGGCCACATTGGCCGCCGCGTAGAACCGCGCGCCGTCCTCGGCCAGCCGCAGGGTCTCGTAGCTGAAGGTCGAGTACGTGCTCAGCGCCCCGCAGAGCCCGGTACCGAGCAGCAGCTGGACGTGCGAGGAGGCGGCACCGGCGGTCACCGCGCCGGTCAGCAGCCCCAGCACCAGGCAGCCCGTCACGTTCACCGTGAACGTCCCCCACGGGAAGACGGAGTCGTGCCGGGACTGCACCGCGCGGTCGGTCAGGTACCGCAGCGGGGCGCCGACCGCGGCGCCGGCGATCACCAGCAGCCAGTTCACCGGGCTTCCTCCGCCTCGCCCCAACGCACCAGCTCGCAGGCGTCCAGGACGAGCGGGCCGGTGCCGATCAGCTCCTTGATCAGCGGCAGGAAGGCGCGCACCTTCTCCTCGGTGTCCACGATCACCACCGCCACCGGCAGGTCCTCGCTCAGCGAGAGCAGCCGCTGGGTGTGGATCACCGACGAGGCGCCGAACCCCTCGATCCCGCGGAACACGCTGGCGCCCGCCAGTCCCGCCGCGTGCGCCCGGTGCACGATCTCGGTGTAGACCGGCCGGTGGTGCCAGCCGTCGGACTCCCCGACCAGGACGGTCAGCCGCAGGGCACGTTCGGTCCTCGGTGTCGTCATGACTGCCTCCACGCCAGCACGCGGCGTGTCAGCCACACCGCGCTCCACACCGCCGCGAGGGCCGCGAACAGTGTCAGTCCCAGATACACCAGGCCGCTGCGGGCCCGGCCCCCGTCGACGAGGCGCTCGATGTCCACGGCGTAGGTGGAGAAGGTGGTGAACCCGCCCAGCACCCCGGTACCGAAGAACGGCCGCACCAGCCGGTGGGCCGTCCATACCTCGCTGATCACCACCATGAACACGCCGATCGCCGCGCAGCCGATGACGTTCACGACGAGGGTCGTCCAGGGGAACCCGCCCGTCGCCGTGGGCCACAGCAGCGACGCCCCGTAGCGCGCGCAGGCGCCGGCCGCACCGCCGAGCGCGATCGCCGCGACGACCGGGGCCTGGGGGTTCAGGGGCTTGTCGGGCACACCTCTCCTACCTGCCGGGGCGCCCGCCGGACGCGGGCGTGCTCGTACGCAAGTAGGGACCGTTGGCGGCGCGATCGCGCCGCGGTTCGGGTACGGCGGGCCCCACCGCCGCGCAGCGGCCGTCTGCGGCCACGCTTTCTCCAGATTATCGCGTGGGCCGTGCGGGGGCGTGCCGGGCCTCGTGCGGCTCCCGGAGCGTGAAGATCCCCGGTGTTAGGCTCGCGCGGCCGTCCGCGCCGATCGCGGTGTCACGAGGGACTGACACGAGGGAATGGCCGTGGCTCAGACGCCTGTGAGGATCGTGGTGGTCGTACCCACCTATGACGAGCGGACGAACCTGCCGGTCCTCGTCGGCCTGCTGATGGACCTGGGCCTGCCCGGCCTGCACGTTCTCGTGGTCGACGACAACTCGCCGGACGGCACGGGCGAGGTGGCCGACCGGCTCGCGGCGGAGACCGGGGGCGTCGTGGGGGTGCTGCACCGGACGGAGAAGGACGGAATCGGCCGGGCCTATGTGGCGGGGATGGCGCGGGCGCTCGCCGAGGGCGCGGACGTGGTGATCCAGATGGACGCCGACCTCTCCCACCCGGTGTCCAGGGTGCCGGTCATGGTCGACACGCTGTTCGCCGAGGACGCCGCGGTGGTGATCGGATCGCGCTATGCGGAGGGCGGTTCGCTCGCGACGGAGTGGCCCTGGCACCGCAAGGCGCTGTCCGCGTGGGCGAATTTCTACGTCAACGCGATTCTGCGGCTCGGGGTGAAGGACGCCACCGCCGGGTTCAAGGCGTGGCGGGCCTCGGCGCTGAAGGCGATCGACGTCCCGTCGGTGCGCAGCAACGGGTACTCGTTCCAGGTGGAGATGAACCACCGCGCGGTCCGGCGCGGGCTGCGGATCGTCGAGGTCCCGATCCGCTTCGAGGAGCGGGTCAGCGGTGAGTCGAAGCTCGGTCTGCGGGTGCAGATCGAGTCCGCGATCGCCCCGTGGAAGCTGCTCCTCGGCCGGAACAGGGACTGACCCCCGGCCGTTCACCCGATCGGCCACCGCATCTGCGGGCCCGGAGGCGAGGCCGCAGGGTGGTCCCATGTGGCCCCATCGACTCGCGCTGGGCGCCGCGGTCCTCCCGCTCACCCTGCTGGCGCTGCGGGACGCCCCGGTGCGGCCGGCGCTGCCCGCACCGGCCGCCGCCCACGAGCGGCCGCGCCCGGCGGCGCGCGGGGCGCCGCAGCCGGCCGTCGTCAGCCGGGCGGCCTGGCGTGCGGACGAGCGCATGGTCAGGGAGCCGGCGGTCTACACGGGCGCCGTGCGGGCGGTCTTCATCCATCACACGGGGGAGTCCAACGACTACGACTGCGCGGACGTGCCGCGGATGCTGCGGGCGGTGGAGGAGGCCCACATAAAGGGGCAACGGCTGGGACGACATCGGCTACAACTTCCTCGTCGACCGGTGCGGGACGATCTACGAGGGCCGGGCGGGCGGCATCCGGCGTTCGGTCCGCGGCGCGCACACCACGGGCTTCAACGCCCACAGCGTGGGCATCGCGGTGCTGGGCGACTACGGGCGCGGGGCCACGGTGCCGCCGGTTCTCCTGCGGGCCCTCGCGAAGGTGGCCGCGTGGAAGCTGGTGCCGGGCGCCGATCCGCGCGGCACGGTGCGGCTGGTCTCGTCGAACGACGCGAGCAGGTTCCCGAAGGGCACGGCCGCCGTGCTGCACGCCGTGTCGGGCCACCGTGACGCGTACCGGACCAACTGCCCGGGCGAGGCGCTGTACGCCGAACTGTCCGAGATCCGGGCCGCGGCGGCGGCTCTGCGCAAGGGAAGGTGAACGGCCGCGGCCGCTCCCGTCCCGGAACCATTGCGCTAGTGCATATTCACTTTCTGCCTAGTTCGTAATGGACTAGGGTGCCGTCATGCCTGCCACGCACCCGCTTCCCGTGACCCTGACCGGCCGCCACGTCCGCCTGGAACCACTCTCCCCGGACCACCTCGACGGCCTCTTCGCCGCGGGCGGCCGTGACGACGAGGTCTGGCGCTGGCAGGGCGGACCGACCCCCCGGACCAGGGAGGAGCTCGGCGAGAAGCTGACGGCCCTGCTCGCGGACGCACGGCGCGGCGTGTACGTCCCGTTCGCCGTCATCCACCGCGCGAGCGGCCGGGCCGTCGGCTGGACCACGTACCTGGACGTCGACGTGGCCGACGAGCGCCTGGAGATCGGCTGGACCTGGTACGGCCGTGCGCACTGGCGGTCGGCGGTCAACACCGAGAGCAAGCTGCTCCTGCTCACCCACGCGTTCGAGGAACTGGGTATGGGGCGCGTGCAGTTGAAGACCGACCACCTCAACGAGCGCTCCCAGGCGGCGATCGCGCGCCTCGGTGCCCGACGCGAGGGAGTCCTGCGGCGCCACCGCCGCCGCCACGACGGCAGCTGGCGCGACACGGTCTACTTCTCGTTGCTCGCCGACGAATGGCCCGAGGCGAAGGCCCGGCTCGACGCCCGGCTCTGACCGCGTACGGGGGCAGGCCCCCGGGGCGTTGTCCACCGACCGGTGGACAACGGGTTCCACCGGCCGGGGCTGCCGGGCGCAGGGCCCCGCGGACCAGCATGTAACGCATGAGAATGCGACCCGTACGTATGGCCCGCTGGAGCGCGCGGCATCCGTGGAAAGCGATCGTCGGCTGGTTCGTCTTCGTGCTGCTGTGCCTCGGCGCGGGCATCACCGCGGGCAGCAACCCGGCCACCACCGAGGACTTCTGGGTCGGTGAGGCCGGCCACGCCGAGTCGATGGCCACCGACGGCGGCCTCCAGCGCCGGCCCACCGAGCACATCCTGATCCGGGCCGGGTCCGGCCCCCTGGACGCCGCGAAGGCCGCCGCCGCGGCCCGCGATGTCACCGCCCGGATGAGCGCGCTCCCCGAGGTGGCGGAGGTGGCGCCCCCGGTCCGCTCGCAGGACGGCACGGCCCTGCGGGTGGCCGTGGTCATGAAGGGCGCCGAGCTGGACGCCAGGAAGAACGTCGTCCCGCTGCTCGACGCGAGCGCGCGTCACGCTGACCGCCCGCGAGGCCGAGGTGCTGGACGCGGTCGCCGACGGACTGTCCAACGGGGAGATCGGCCGGCGGCTGTTCATCGGCGAGGCCACGGTGAAGACCCATCTGCTGCGGATCTTCGCCAAGCTCGACGTCAACGACCGTACGCGTGCGGTGGTCGTCGCGATGAACGGCGGTCTGCTGCAACGGCGTTAGGGGCTCACGTCGGTATCGCGCCGGGCTTGCCGACGGCCGCGCACTTGTCGTTTATCGATATGCTCCTCTAGGGTGGGCATATCGTTAATCGATGGATAGGGGTGCGATGAACACGCGGCTCACGAGCGTACTGGCCTCGGTGACCTTCGGGCTGGCGATCCTCAGCGGGCTTGCCTTCCTCGGCACGGGGGTCACCCACATGCTCGACGACGGGGCGGTCTGCGTGGAGACGGGCTTCTGGGCCAACGCCCGGCTGGCGCCGGACGGCCTGCCGGTCGCGAAGGGCGTGGAAGCGGCGGGCAGCGTCACGCGGCTCTGCCAGAACGGCCCCTCCGTGGGCCAGCGCGCGGCCGACCTGGGGGGCGAACTGCCCTGGCTGCTGTTCGGCGCTCTCGCGCTGCTGCTCTTCTCCCGGCTGCTGACGACCGTGCTGCGGCAGGGGCCGTTCACCGAGGCGGTGGCCGGGCGGCTCAGCGCTCTCGGCTGGTTCGTCGCCGTGGGCACACCGGTGGCCGGCCTCGTCGTCGGGTGGTCGCAGTCCTGGCTGGTCGACAGCATGGCGCCGGTCGTGGGTTCCGGGCCGACCGTCTCCGGACCGATGGTGCTCGTGTTCGCCGGTCTCGCCGGTGTGATCCTTGGGAAGATCATGCGTGAGGGCGTGCGTATGCGAGAGGATCTCGAAGGGACCATCTGATGCCGGAAGAGGAACTCCACTCGATCCGCATCCACCTCGACCGGCTCCTGGTCGAGCGCGGAATGACGCTCACCGAACTGTCCGCGCAGGTGGGCATCACCGTCGTCAACCTGTCCGTGCTCAAGAACGGGCGGGCCAAGGCCATCCGCTTCTCGACCCTGTCGAGGATCTGCGACATCCTCGGGTGCCAGCCCGGAGACCTGATCACCCACGAGCCCGCCGAGCCCGCCGACCCCGGCAAGCCCGCGTAGGACGTGTCCGGCCGTACGGCCCGCCCCCCCGCAGCGCGTCCGGGGCGCGCTCGCCCGCGCGGACCCGGACCACGGACCACCGTGTCGATGACCTGCTCTGTCCGGTGCGCGGACCACGCGCACCGCCCCGGTTCAGCAGCCGCTGCCGCCGCCCGGCAGTCCGTAGGCCGAGTCCAGCCGGTAGGTACCGCCCTTCGGCACGGTGAGCTCCGTCCAGTCGCCGTCCTGCCGCAGGCATCCACCGGCGCCGTGCCCGCCGACCTCGCGCGCCCGCAGCCACGGCGAGTACGCGAGCCGCACGGTCAACGAGCCCGCTTCCGGCACCCGGACCACCAGATCGGCTTCGCTGCCGCTCACGACCGCGGCCGGCGCCGGCACCAGGGGCACCGCGTTCCGCACCCGGTAGACGGTCCAGCCGTCGTCCCGCCACACCCGCCGCAGCCAAGGCAGCCCACTCCGCACCAGGGCCGCCTCCGCCTCGGCGGGGCCGTCGGGCTTCCCGTGGTGCAGCACGACGTACCCCACGGCCCAGCGGTCCAGCCAGGCGCGGTAGGTGGCCGGGGACAGCGTCCCGTCGTAGAAGAGCCGCCCCCGCTCCACGTCGAGTTGGCGGTTCCAGCCGCGTGCCATGTTCACGTGGCGGGCCAGGACGGTCGCCTCCCGGTGGTTGCGGGCGGGGACGACCTCAACGCGGGTGAGATCGGCGTCCAGGCGGCGCAGTTCGCCGACGACGCCGTCCGTGCGGGCGGCCCAGGACGGCTTGTTGTCGGAGACCTTGAGGTCGTCCACGGTCTTGTCGACCAGCCAGTTGGCGGACAGCCCGAGAGCCACGCCGATCACGAGGGTGCGAACGAACTGTCTCTTCCGGACGAGTTCCATGAGCGCCGCGAGCAGTACGGGGACGGCGACCAGGCCGAGGAGCCGTTCGACGTTCGTGCCGATCGGGGAGGCGACGAGGAAGACGAGGAGGACGCCGACGGCGTACACCACGGCGCCGTAACGCGTGACGCGCCATGTGCGCCCCGGCGGCGCCGCGACGGCCAGCGCGGCGCAGACGAGGAGCGGCATCCACAGCCGGTTGCTGTGCATGGGCTGCTCGCCGCCGCCGGGGAAGAGCAGCGCGACGGTCCCCACGACGGCGAAGAACGGGACGGACAGGACGGCCCCCTTCCGCCACTGCCGGTCGAGGAGGTACGCCGCCCCCGCCACCACGAGGAACAGCCCCGCGACGGGACTCGCCATCGTCGCCAGCGCCCCGGCCACGACGGGGACCGCGGTGCGGTGGGCGTACAGGCAGGCGACGAGCCCGATCGCGACGCCGAGGGCGAAGGTCGTACGCCCCGACGCGACGTTGCACCACAGGGCGAGTGAGGCGAGAACCGCGGGGACGAGCGGCCGGCGCATCCCGGTGCGTACGAACAGCAGGGCGATGACCCAGGAGCCGGCGAGCCCGGCGGCCACGGAGACCGTACGGACACCGAGGAAGGCCATCAGGTAGGAGGAGAAGACGCTGTATCCGGCGGTGTGGATCCCGCCGTACCAGGAGAGGTTGTACGCCGAACCCGGGTGGCGTGCGGTGAACCCCGACCAGGCGAGCTGCGCGGCCAGGTCGCCGCCGCCGGTGGCCAGGACGGCCGCCCAGACGACGTACAGCGGAACCACGACGCCGACGGCGACCAGCGGCACGCCATGGCGCCGCCACCAGGGCGCGGCGGGCGGTTCCCCTTCCCGGCCGTCCCGCCGTCGGTCGCCGACCACACCCGTACCCGCTCGCACTTCCCCGAGGACACCCACCCGGCAACCCTAGGACAGGGGACGTCCCGGCCGTCGGGTCAGCGCGGGTTCTTCAGCATCTCCGCGCCGAACGGCGTGATGTCATGGCGCGCCCGCGAGCGCGTCCTCGCCGTGGGACCGCGGGGCCCGGTCGCTGGTGTCCGCGGAGCCGTGGTCGATGCAGGGGCCCTCGGTGATGATCAGCCCCACACCGCCCGCGGCATGCCCGTGCCGGGCCCGACGTGGTCAAGGTCTCCCGCGACGTCCGGTGGCCGGACCGCATCGAGAGGGGGGCGGGAAGCGGACGTGTGCGTATGTCAAGTCCACTTGCGGCCACATGCGTTCGGCCTGGTCGGGGTGTGCATCGCGATATGTCCGGACTGTTTGCTACAGCGGTATGTCGGTGTCGTGGCGGGACCGGTCGCGCTCTGGTGGCGCCGAGTTCCCGCGGTCCATACTGACGCCCGCACATCTGTGCTCACGGCCCGTCCCCCCAGAAAGCTTCGCGGCACATGCAGACGTCCCTCAGACTCGGCGATCCCGAAGCGCACCGTTCGCGTGCGGTGAGGAGGTGCCGCGCATGGTGCGCTATGTGATGCGCAAGGCCACGGGCTGGCTGCTGATGATCGTCGTAGCGACCAACGCCACCTACTTCCTGGCCAGTTGGTTCCTGGACCCACGGTCGAACTTCAAGGAGCTGCGGCCCGTCCGCAGCGAGGCCCAGATCGACCGGGCCCTCGCGCCCTACAACCTGGACCCGCAGGTGCCGGTGGTGCAGCGGTGGTGGGACTGGCTCACCTCGGTGGTCGTCCACTTCGACTGGGGGAGGTCCCCCACCGGCGTCTCCGTCAACGGCGAGATCGGCTACCGTTCGCTCGTCAGCGCCGAGTTGGTCATCATCGCGACGATCCTGTCCGTGGTGATCGGCGTATCGCTGGGTGTGTACACGGCGTCGAGGCAGTACGGCTGGGGCGACCGGGTGTCACAGGCCGTCTCCATCGCGGTGTTCAACATCCCGACGTCCGTCGCCGCGCTCGCCGTGGTCTTCGTCGCCATCTGGCTGAACCAGCACGCCGGGCTGCGCTTCCTCTACGTCGCCGGGGAGAACTCACCGAACGTCGAAGGATTCCTCCCGACCATCGGTGACCGCTTCCTGCACCTGATCCTGCCGACCCTGACCCTGACCCTCATGGGCTATGTCGGCTACCACCTGACGCAGCGCTCGCTGCTGCTCGACACGATCAACGCCGACTTCGTACGGACCGCACGGGCCACCGGACTCACCCGGACGCAGGCAATCCGCAGACACGCCCTGCGGACCGCGCTCATCCCGACGGCGACATCCGTGGCGTTCAGCGTCCCGGCCATTTTCACCGGGGCCATCATCACCGAGACGATCTTCGGCTGGAACGGCATGGGCCGCTACTTCATCCAGACCATCAGCAAGAACGACGTGCACGGCACGGTCGCGACGGCCGCCTTCGCCGCCGCCCTGACCGCGGTCGGCGCGATCCTCGCGGACATCGCCACGGCCCTCCTCGACCCGAGAGTGAGAGTGAGCTGACGTGGCCGCGGACCTGACCACCGGTGCCTCGTCGCCCGCGGCGCCGGACCGGGCGCCGAAAGAGGCGCTCCTCGCCCGGGGCGACGGGCGGAACCTCGGCCTCGGCCGGCTCTATCTGCGGCGCTTCCTGCGCAACCGGCTCGCCGTCGTCGGAGTGGTGATCTTCGTACTGCTGGTGCTGTTCAGCGCGTTCGGCGGGCTGTTCACCTCGTACGCGTACTCCGACGCGGACTTCGCCGCACTCACCCAGCCGCCGAGCGCCGCCCACTGGTTCGGCACCAACCAGGGCGGCAACGACATCTACGCCTCGGCCGTGCACGGGCTCCAGCGCTCCCTGGCGATCGCGGTGAGCGTCTCCGTCCTGACCGTCGTCGTCGCGGCGCTCATCGGCTCCAGCGCCGCGTACTTCGGCGGCCGGGTCGAGAAGGCGACGCTCGCCGTCATCCATTTCCTGCTGATCGTCCCCTCCTTCCTCATCCTCGCCCTGGTATCCAACCGGCTCGCCGGGGACTGGCGGGTCCTCATCGTCGTCCTGACGGTATTCGGCTGGATGTCCACCGCGCGGGTGATCTGGTCCGTCTCGACCTCACTGCGCGAACGGGACTACGTGACGGCGGCCGAATTCATGGGGGTCGGCCCGCTGCGCATCATCCTGCGCCACATCATCCCCAATCTCGGCTCACTCCTGATCGTCAATCTGACGCTCGGAGTCGTCGCGACCGTCCTCAGCGAAACCGCCCTGTCCTTCCTCGGGTTCGGCGTCCAGACCCCGGACGTCTCGCTCGGCACGATGCTCGCGGACGGGGCGAGCACCGTCACGAGCGCCCCCTGGCTCTTCGCCTTCCCCGCGGGCCTGGTCGTCCTGCTCACCGTGTCGATGACCTTCGTCGGCGACGGACTGCGCGACGCCCTGGACCCGATGTCCGTGACCGGCGCGGCAGGAGGCCGACGATGACACGCACCACAACACTGTCCAGAACCGGGCTGCCCGACGGCGCCGTCACACCGGTGCTCTCGGTGCGGGACCTGCGGATCTCCTTCCCCTCGGAGGCCGGAACCGTCGAGGCGGTGCGCGGCGTCGGCTTCGACCTCCTGCCGGGCCGGACCCTGGGCATCGTCGGCGAGTCCGGCTCGGGCAAGTCGGCCACCGCCATGGGCATCATGGGGCTGCTGCCGCCCTCCGCCGACCTGCGGGGGCAGGTGCTGCTCGGCGGCCGGGACCTGATCGGCCTCGGGGACAAGGCGCTCTCCGAAGTACGGGGCAAGGCCATCGGCATGGTCTTCCAGGACCCGCTGTCCGCGCTCACCCCGATCTTCTCCGTGGGCAGACTGCTCTCCGACACCCTGCGCATCCATCAGGACCTGACGAAGCGGGCGGCCTGGGAGCAGGCCGTCGAACTGCTCGACCTCGTCGGCATCCCCGACCCCCGCAACCGGGCCCGCTCCTTCCCGCACGAGTTCTCCGGCGGTATGCGCCAGCGCGTCGTCATCGCCATGGCGATCGCCAACAAGCCCTCCGTGCTCGTCGCCGACGAACCCACCACCGCCCTCGACGTCACCGTGCAGGCCCAGATCCTCGACGTCCTGCGACTGGCGCAGGAGGAGACCGGAGCGGGCCTCGTCCTCATCACGCACGACCTCGGGGTCGTCGCCGGCTACGCGGACGACATCGCCGTCATGTACGCGGGCCGGTTCGTGGAGCGGGCCGGCGTGGACGAGCTGTTCAGGCGGCCGGCCATGCCGTACACCGCGAGGCTGCTCGCCGCGGTGCCCACCGTGGACAGCGGGGTCCACCGGCCCCTGGTCCCGATCGGCGGGGAGCCGCCCGCCCTGGTGGGCCTCCCGACCGGCTGCCCCTTCGCGGACCGCTGCGCCCTGGTGCTGGACGCGTGCCGCACCGACGAACCCGGGCTGCGCGAGATCGCCGGGCACGGGGACGTGGCCTGTCTGCGCGCCGACGAGACCGTGGACGGATCGCTGGACCCGGCACGGAGCGGCGGCCCTGCCGAAGCCGGTGACCCCGCCGGGGCCAACGACGCTGCGGGGGACGGTGATTCAGCCAGGAGCGGCGGCCGCGCCGGTGCCGGTGAGGTGGTGCTCCGGGTCGAGGACCTCGTCAAGACCTTCCCGGTCACCAAGGGCGCCGTCCTCAAACGCCGGGTCGGCACGCTGCACGCGGTCAGCGGGGTGAGCTTCGAGCTGCGGGCCGGGGAGACCCTGGGCCTGGTGGGCGAGTCGGGCAGCGGCAAGACCACGACCCTGATGGAGATACTCCGGCTCAGGCAGCCCGAGGGCGGGCGGATCGAGATCGCCGGCACCGAGGTCGGCGCGGCCGGTTCCGCCGCACGGGTACGGGAGTTGCGCCGGGACGTCCAGATCGTCATGCAGGACCCCCTGGGGGCCCTGGACCCGCGGCTGCCCGTCTACCAGCTGCTCGCCGAACCCCTCCAGGCCATCGGGCGGGACCGCGAGTCGATCCGCTCCCGCATCGGTGAGCTGCTCACGCTGGTCGGTCTGGACGCCGCGGTGAGCGACCGGTTCCCGGCCGCGCTCTCCGGCGGTCAGCGCCAGCGGGTCGGCATCGCCCGTGCCCTGGCGACGGAACCGAGACTGCTCGTCCTGGACGAGCCGCTCTCGGCCCTGGACGTGTCGGTGCAGGCGGGGGTGATCAACCTGCTGGCCCGGCTCAAGCGCGAACTGGCCCTGGCCTACCTGGTGGTGGCCCACGACCTGGCCGTGGTCCGGTACATCTCCGACCGTGTCGCGGTGATGTACCTGGGGCACATCGTCGAGACCGGGGACACCGAGACGATCTTCTCCGACCCGCGGCACCCGTACACCCGGGCGCTGCTGTCGGCGATCCCGGTGCCGGACCCGCAGCGGGAGCGCACCCGGGAGCGCGTCGTGCTGGAGGGCGAGCAGCCGAGCGCCGTCCGGGTGCCCGCGGGCTGCGTCTTCGTGGACCGCTGTCCGCTCTACCGCCTCGCCGACGAGGACGTACGCGTGCGCTGCCGTACGGAACGTCCCGCGCCGACCGAGGTGGCGGAGCAGCCCGGCCACCGGTACGCCTGTCACGCGGCCTGAGGCCAACTCCTGCGCGCAGCGACTCTGTCCGTCCCCGCTGCCGCTCGTCCAGCCCCCCACCGGGCTTCCCCGTCCGGCTCCACCGAATCAGAAGGAACCTTTCGCCATGCGCGCAAGACTGGCTCTGCCCCTGGCCCTCGTCGCCGCCGTCTCCGTTGCCGCGACCGCGTGCCAGTCCTCCTCCGGGACGGACGCGGACGGTCCGGACGGGAAGGACGCCCCCAAGGCCGCGTCGGCCGCCGTCGACTACAACCCCCAGCCGTACGAGCAGGTCAAGGAAGGCGGCACCTACACCACGGTCGGCACCTTCGACGACCAGGGGAACCCGTTCAACGTCAACGCGACGCTGACCGCGTCCCGGGTGTGGGGCTGGTACAACGCCGACGCGATCACGTACTCGCCCACCGGTGAGGTGCAGTACAACGCGGACTACTACAGCGAGGTGAAGGTCGCCGTCGAGGGCGGCGACCAGAAGGTCACGCTGACGATCAACCCGAAGGCCGCCTTCAACGACGGCACCCCGATCGACTGGACGGCGATCAAGGCCACCTGGAAGGCCAACAACGGTTCGGACAAGGACTTCGCCGCCTCGTCCACCGACGGCTACGACCAGATCACCTCGGTCGAGCGGGGCAAGGACGCCAAGCAGGCCGTCATCAGCTTCAAGGGCGTCAACGCCTCCTGGTCGACCCTGTTCACCACCTTCCTGCACCCGAAGGCCGCCACGGTCGAGAACTTCAACAAGGCGTACGTCAAGAAGGCCCACCCGGAGTGGGGCGCGGGCCCGTACACCGTCGCCAAGTGGGACACCCACTCGGGCAACATCACCTTCGCCCGGAACCCGAAGTGGTGGGGCAGGAAGGGCAGGCTCGACCGGCGCGTCTACGTCAACCTGGAGCCGACCGCGGGGGTCAACGCCTTCAAGAACGGCCAGCTCGACTACACCTCCGCCGTCGACGCGGAGAGCCTCAAGCAGATCAAGGGGCTCAAGGGCACGGAGATCCGCAGCGGCGGCAGCCCCTTCGAGTACGCGCTCTACTTCAACACGAAGTCCGCGGTCCTTTCGGAGACGGCCGTCCGCAAGGCCATCGCGCAGAGCATCGACCGGGCACAGATCGCCAAGATCCAGTTCCAGGGGCTCGACTACCGGGAGCCGCTGCCCGGTTCGGCGGTGCTGTACAGCTTCCAGAAGGGCTACCAGGACAATGTCTCGGCCGTACTGAAGCACGCGCCGGACGAGGCGGGGAAGGCTCTCGACGCGGCGGGCTGGAAGCCCGGCGCGGACGGCGTCCGGGTCAAGAACGGCAAGAAGCTCGACGTCGGGTACACGCTCCTCGGCGACGACCCGCTGGGCAAGGCCACCGCGGGCGCCCTCGCCGCGATGCTGAAGCCGGTCGGCGTCCACCTCGTCATCAAGAAGGGCGACGACGCGGACTTCTCCAAGGTCCTCAGCGACCGGCGCTTCGACCTCTTCCTCTCGGGCAACCGCTCCATGGACCCGTTCGGCGCGCGCTACCTGTGCGACTTCTACTGCTCGGACCGTGACTCCAACATCACCGGTGCGGGTACGCCGGCGCTGGACAAGGAGATCCGCGCCACCACGGAGATCGCCGACCTCGACCAGCAGTCCGCGGCGGTCAACAAGGTCGAGCAGAAGGCGCTGCGGCAGTACGCCTTCCTGCCGCTGTTCAGCGGTCCCTCGACCTACGGCGTGAAGAAGGGCCTGGCCAACGTCGGCGCGACCATCTTCAACACCCCGCTCCCGGAGACGGTCGGCTGGCAGAAGTGACGCCTGCCCCGGAACGCCCACGGGGCGACGGGGCCGGGCGATCCGAGGGGTACCGCGCCGGCCGGCCCGGCGCGATACCCCTCCCGCCGGGCCGGCGGGAGGGTCGGAACCGGGCGGCGACCGGTTCCCTCCGCACGACCGACCGGTCCAGCCGTGCCCGTTCCGCGGCCCGGACGACCAGGTGGGGCTCCAGGTCCCGTACGGTCCCCGAACCCACCGGCGAACGGCCCCCGTCTGCGCGCGGGGGACGTACCTGCCCGGGTCCGGTACCGCCCTGCGGAGCGGGCAGCGGCTCGCCGCCGCAGCCGAGCGTCCGGGACACCCCGTTCGCCATCCGCACCACGATCCGCAGCACGGCCGCCTTCTCCTCGCGGCTCTCGGCGAGGTACGTCCAGGTGCCCGCCGGCAGCCTGCGGTGCTCCCCGCCCGACCCTCGAACCGACTGTGACCCAGATCACAGAGTCTGCGTCGATGACTCCACCGTGCGTTGTCGGTCATACATGTGACAACACTCGGACGAGGAAGGCCCGCCATGACGCAGACACTCAACACCAGCCAGTCCGCAGCCAGTTCGATGACCGCTTCCCCGTCGGCCTCCCGACGGCTGTTGGCCGGTGCGGTGGTCGCGGGCCCGCTGTTCCTCGGGGCGGGCATCGTCCAGGGCTTCGCACGGGAGGGCTTCGACTTCACCCGCAACGCGATCAGCCAGCTCGCCCTCGGCGACCTGGGCTGGATCCAGACCGTGAACTTCGTGGTCACCGGCGCCCTGTTGCTCATCGGGTCGATCGGCCTGCGCCGCGTGCTGAGACGGGAGCCGGGCGGGACCTGGGGGCCGGTCCTGATCGCCGTGTTCGGCGCCTCGTTCCTGGTCGCCGCGGTCTTCCAGGCCGATGCCGGAGGCGGCTTCCCCGTCGGTTCCCCCGATGTGGGCACGATGAGCGCGCACGGCGCGGGCCACATGGCCGGCGGGGGAATCGGCTACCTCGCGCTGTCCGCCGCGTTCCTCGTCCTGGCCCGTCCACTGGCGGCCCGGGGTCACCGCGGCTGGGCCCTGGCCTCCCGGATCGCACCGGTCGTCGTCCTCACCGGATTCATGGCCTCCGCGGCCTCGGTCCTGGTGTTCACCCTCGGAGCCGGCTCGGGACTCTGCTGGCTGGCGGCCGTCGCGGTCCGACTGCTCACCGGGGCTTCGCCGGAACGGGGCTAAGGTCTTTCGTTCGGACCGGGCTGGATCAGGGTGCCGCACCGGACCCCGCGAGCCCGGCGTGCTCCAGACGGGGGGCGGCCCCCGGTGTTCGGCCGGGCGGCGGCCGTGCCCGGGGGCGGCGGCCTACAGTTCCTCCCGCAGCCGTGCCCAGGTGTGCGTGTCCAGGCTGTCGTGGGGGCCGAGGCGGGAGAGTTCGGTGCCGTCCCGCCCGAGAGCCACGATGAGGGGGCGGGTGCCGCGGCCGGCCTGAGTGGTCATCCAGGCGACGACGAGTCTGCGCTGCTCGGGAGCGTCGATGCGGCGGTTGCCCACGAGGAGGCGGCCGACCTCCTGCCCGAGGTGAACTCTGGCGCTGTTGATCCACGGGGCCCCGGCGAGGGAGTGCGGCGGGTCATGGCGGTGGGTGGGGCAGAGGGTGCCCCCACCGCCCCGGACCTCGATCACGTCGACGTCGTCGGGTTCCTCCGCCGGGCCGCTTGCGACACCCAGGCTCCGCCACTGTCCCTCGTGCCGCTCCAGGAGCGCGGTGTGCTCACGCGCCGCCGCGGACCTCGGACGCCACACGACCCAGACGGCACCGGCACCGGTGGTGGTGTCGAGGTCGGCGGACACCACCGTCAGCACCCGACGCGGAACACCTCGCGGCTGCGGTTCCGCCCCGTTCAGCACGCGCCGCACCACACCCGGGACAAGGGCCTCCACCCATCGCCCGGCCCCCAGGCCATGTACCCACGTCCGCATACGACTTCGGTACCCGGTACGTGCGAACCTCAAAGCAGCCCGCCCGGTGCGTTGTTACGTCTGGCAGCCCATGATGGGGCGGCCCATCTCGACGCGCTGTCGAACGGCAGATGCCCGAACCTCCGGTGTGCCGGGCCCGCACGCTGTCGACCCGGGCCATGGAGCGGTCCTCCCGTCGCCCGGCCGGTAGGCTCGTCGGCCATGCCCCTACCGAGACCCGCACGGCTCGCCCCGCGCGGCGTGAGAGCCGTCGTCGTCCTGGCTGCCGTGTTCGCATCCGGCTGGTACCTGGGGCAACCCGTTGTTCCCGCCCCGTGCGAGGCGCCGCCGAGGACCGTGCGCTACAGCGACCACCTGGCAGCCGACACGCCCCAGGGGGGCTGCGACGGCCGGGCGCGCCTCCTGGCCTGGCTCGCGGGGGACCTCCGCTGAGGGCAGGGCGGATCACGGTCACGGCGGCGTTCGGGCCGTGGCGTGCGGCGCCGGTCAGCTGCCGCAGGCGCAGCCCGCAGCGGCGGGCGCGGACGCCTCGGGGCCGGCGCTCCCGCTCTGTCCGGAGCAGCAGGTGTCGCCGTCCAGGGCGGGGCTCGTGCCCATCAGTCCGGCGTCGGCCTTGACGACGTAGACCTCCCACGGCTCCTTGCCGGGGCCGTGGACCCACACCTTGTCCTGGAGGGCGTAGCAGCAGGAGGTGTCGTTCTCCTCGAAGGTGGCGAGCCCGGCGTCCTTGAGGCGGGTGGTGGCGGCGGTGACCTCCTCGGTGGTGTCGACCTCGACGCCGAGGTGGTCCAGGCGGGTTTCCTGGCCGGGCTCGCCCTCGATGAGGACGAGCTTGAGCGGCGGGGTGGTGATCGCGAAGTTCGCGTAGCCGGGGCGCCGCTTGGCGGGTTCGACACCGAACAGCTTGGAGTAGAAGGCCACCGACGCTTCGAGGTCGGCGACGTTGAGCGCGAGCTGGGCGCGGGACATATGAGTCTCCTCGATCAGGTGCATCAGGTTGTATCGATGCCTGTCGATTCAACCTTGCGCCTTGCATCGAAAAACGTCAACATAGAAGCATGTCGAAACAAGAGCTCGTGGTGCTCGGCCAGGACGGCCCCGCATGCTGCCCCGCCCTGCTGACCGCCCCGCTGGACGAGGAGCAGGCCGGGACGCTGGCGGCGGTGTTCAAGGCGCTGGGCGACCCGGTCCGGCTGCGGCTGCTGTCGATGATCGCCTCCCGCGCGGGCGGGGAGGTCTGCGTCTGTGACCTCACTCCCGCCTTCGAGCTGTCCCAGCCGACGATCTCCCACCACCTCAAGCTGCTGAAGCAGGCCGGGCTCATCGACTCCGAGCGGCGCGGGACGTGGGTGTACTACCGGCTGCTGCCCGAGATGACCGACCGCCTGGCCGCGATCCTCACTCGCCCCGCCGGGGCCGGCTCGTGAGCGCCGGCGCCGCGGCGCCCGCGGGGCCGGTCGCCGGGCGGCTGTCGTTCCTGGACCGCTTCCTCGCCGGGTGGATTCTCCTCGCGATGGCCGCCGGACTCGGTCTGGGCCGCCTCGTCCCGGGCCTGGGGGACGCGCTGGCGAAGGTCACCGTCACCGGCGTCTCGCTGCCGATCGCGCTCGGCCTGCTCGTGATGATGTACCCGGTCCTGGCGAAGGTCCGCTACGACCGCCTCGACACCGTCACCCGCAATCCACGCCTGCTGGTCCCGTCCCTGGTCCTGAACTGGATCGTCGGCCCGGCCCTGATGTTCGCGCTCGCCTGGATCTTCCTGCCCGACCTGCCGGAGTACCGCACCGGCCTGATCATCGTGGGCCTGGCCCGCTGCATCGCGATGGTCATCATCTGGAACGACCTCGCCTGCGGCGACCGCGAGGCCGCCGCCGTCCTCGTCGCCCTGAACTCCGTCTTCCAGGTGATCGCGTTCGGCCTGCTCGGCTGGTTCTACCTCGACCTGCTCCCCGGCTGGCTCGGCCTGGAACAGACCGCCCTGGACATCTCCGTATGGGAGATCGCCCGCTCGGTGCTGATCTTCCTCGGCGTCCCGCTGCTGGCCGGGTTCCTCACCCGCCGGATCGGCGAGAAGGCCAAGGGCCGCAGCTGGTACGAGACGAAGCTGATCCCGCGCATCGGCCCGTTCGCCCTGTACGGGCTGCTGTTCACGATCGTCGTGCTCTTCGCGCTTCAGGGCGACGCCATCACCTCCGAGCCGCTCGACGTCCTGCGGATCGCGCTGCCGCTGCTGGTGTACTTCGCCGTCATGTGGGCCGGGTCCATGGGCGTCGGCCGTGCCGTGGGACTCGACTACCCGAAGGCGACGACCCTGGCGTTCACCGCCGCCGGCAACAACTTCGAACTGGCCATCGCGGTCGCCATCGCCACCTTCGGTGCCACCTCCGGCCAGGCCCTCGCCGGGGTCGTCGGGCCGCTCATCGAGGTGCCCGTCCTCATCGGCCTGGTCTACGTCGCCCTGGCCACCCGTCGCTTCTTCCCGCAGCCCGCACCGACGGCCGGACCGGCCGTCGCCCCGGAAGGCGCAGCCCGTGTCTGAGAACCCGAAGCCCTCCGTGCTGTTCGTCTGCGTCCACAACGCCGGCCGCTCCCAGATGGCGGCCGCCTTCCTCACCCACCTCGCGCCGGGCCGGGTCGAGGTCCGCTCCGCCGGGTCCGACCCGGCCGCCGCCGTGAACCCGGCCGCGGTCGCCGCGATGGCGGAGCTCGGCATCGACATGTCCGCCGAGACGCCGAAGGTCCTGACCGCCGACGCCGTGCGGGCGGCCGACGCGGTGATCACCATGGGCTGCGGCGACACCTGCCCCGTCTTCCCCGGCAAGACCTACCGCGACTGGAAACTCGACGACCCGGCCGGACAGGGCGTCGACGCGATCCGGCCGATCCGGGACGAGATCGAGCGGCGCATCCGCGGACTGCTCGCTGAACTCGGCGTGGAGACCGTACGCCACCCGTCCGCCCGGCCAACCCACGGCGGTTCCGGTCCAGTTGACCCGGCCGCCCCTCACCGTGAGTGAAGCGCCCACCTGCTGCCATCGACGGACGTCGTTCCCGGCAGCGCGATGAGTTCCGGTTTGAACAGCGGCGGCGCGCCCATCGCGGGCTCCCAGGTCGCCACCTTCTCGTCCTGCGGGACCTCGATCCACCGCCCCTCGGCTAGGGTCTTTCGTTTGGATCAGGCTGGATCAGGGAGCGGGGTCCGGTGCGTGCAGATGCAAGGCGGAGGAGGGAGTCAATGCGGAGCATTGGCGACCGACGACAACACGGCAGGTGCGCGTGCCGGACCCCGCGAGCCCGGCATGATCCAAACGAGAGGCCCTAGGTCGGACACCACTCGCAGCAGCAACCGCACGCCGAGCGGGGCCAGATGCTCGCGCCAAGGGCTCTGCGCGGTCGAGCTCGGCGGCCGAGGAAGGCGTGTGAATGCGCGGCGACGATGACATCCACCCCGTCCGGGACATGCAGCGCGCGCAGCTCGGCCGAGTCCGTCCACGTGATGCTCCGGGCGTACGCCCAGGAGCGCAGGCGGTCCCAGGACAACGCGGGGCGCTCACTATCCGGCGTTCGGCCGGGCGTGCTGGTAAATCCCGGTACTGCCGTCGATGGTCTCTCGAATGATGTCCGCGTGACCGGCGTGCCGGGCAGTCTCTTCGATCATATGGAGCAGGACCCACCGCAGATTCCGGTCCACGAGGTCGGGTCGCCCGCACGGAGCCTCCAGCGCCAGGCCTGCGATGATCTCCCTCGAAATGGCCGCCTGCTCCTCGAAGAAGGCCGCCCAATGCTTGACGGTGTCCTGCTCGCCGACACGGAAGTCCGCTGCCCTCCAGTCCTCGATCTCCGGTTCGGGCCACTCACCGGGGAGTGTGCGCCCAGCGACGATGACCTGGAACCACCGGCGCTCCCAGAGCGCGGAGTGTTTGAGCAGGCCCAGCAAGGACAGCGAACTCACCGTCGGTGCCCTGCGGGCATCCGTGTCGGAGACACCCTCGACCTTCCGGAGCAGATCAGCGCGCTGCTTGTCGAGACGCCGCAGAGGGCGTCCCGCTCGGTGGCTATCGAGAACTGGTCGGCTGTCATGTCGCGCACGCTACAGAAAGGGAGAACTGTCAGCATCCACCTGCTGAAGCGTCTTCATCCAGTCCAGCCGGGATGATCCTCTTGCCCCGATGCCACCGGTTTCTCCACGCACCCGCATATTGATCAACGGACATCCCTTCGGCCGGAGTCAACGGAGTCAACGGGGTCGATGCGGCCGCCCGACTCACGCCGCCAGCGGTCACCCCGCCTTGGCGGGGTCAATGCCGTACAGGGCCGCCGCGGCCACTGCCTGCTTCACCCCACAGGACTCCTGCTCGTCGGCCGGGGCGAGCCACAGCGGTATCAGACGTGACGCGGAGGACGAGGAGTCCATGCGCAGATAGTGGCAGGCGCCGTTGACGCGCAGCGCGAGAACGTGGACGTCACCGCCGTCAGCCTTGCCGGAGACCACACGCACGGTGTCCCCGGCAGGCACCAGCCGTT
Source organism: Streptomyces laculatispora (assembly GCF_017353455.1). Taxonomy (GTDB): domain Bacteria; phylum Actinomycetota; class Actinomycetes; order Streptomycetales; family Streptomycetaceae; genus Streptomyces; species Streptomyces laculatispora. Next base: position 22,580 of record NZ_JAFMPZ010000452.1, on the reverse strand, counting down.
TGTCCTTCAGTAGTCCAAAGCCCCCTGCGGGGTATGCGCATATCCTGCGGTCGCCGTCTGCCGGTACACATTCGCCTCGGTGGGCTGCCGCGCGAGCAGCGCACCCAACTGCGCCGTGAGGCTGCCGGGCTTGCTGTCGGTCCGCGAGGCGGGGCACGCCATCGTGGACTGTTTCACGCTGTGTGCGCCGAAACTGAAGGAGTAGCGGTAGCAGCGGACCGGATAGGCGTCTGCGGTGACGGCCTCCGTGCCGGGTGGCAGCAGCCCCGGCATCGCGACCAATCGGTCGTGATCAGGGGCAACTTGTTGTCTCGTCATGTTCTTTCCCCCTGTTGGCAGAAAGCCTCGAATTCCCCGCTGCCGCCGCATACTGCCAGCCGCCCCGTAGCGGCCGGCCGAGGGCTCTTGCGGCGCGGTCTGCGCAGGTCGGATCACGGGCCGCTTCCCTCCACGCTCAGCGGAGCCCGGACGGTGTCCGCCCCCTGACCGGTGACGTGGTCCCGTCGCGCCGGCCGGGGATCTCGCCGCCCTCGCCGGCGCCTTGGCGGGGCGTCGCGTCCCCGCACCTGTCGCGGAACTCCCGCGTTTGTCGCCAGCCGCCTGCAGCTTTGTCCGCGATCGGTAACCGAGGGATCTTGCAGGGGCATTCGTGTGTCTAGATGGGTGCACGGCATCGGCGGAGACAGCAAAGGGGCGGGCGAACATGGCAAAGCACAAGGGAAGGGGATGGCACAGCCGGCTTCTCGCGGCGGCGCTCGGGGTGACGGCGGTGGCCGCTGCCACGTCGGTGTGGACCGCGCAGGCCGACACCGTCGGGGGACGGCAGCCGGAAGCGCGTGTCTCGGCGCCGGACGCCGGGTCCCATGACCGGGCCAAGGTGGCGGAAGACATCGCGCACGCCTCGGACCGGGGCGCCCGTGGCGTCAACATCACCATCGACGACGGACCGGACCCGGTCTGGACGCCGCAGGTGCTGCAACTGCTCAAGGACAACGGTGTGAAGGCCACGTTCTGCATGGTGGGCACGCAGGCCCAGGCGCACCCGGACCTGGTCAAGGCGGTCGTGGCCGCCGGGCACCGGCTGTGCAACCACACCGTCTCGCACGACACCGCCATGGACACCAAGTCCGAGGCCTACCAGTCCCAGCAGATCCTGGATGCCGAACGCATGATCACCAAGGCGTCCGGAGGCGTCCGGCCGCAGTACTACCGGGCCCCGGGTGGCGCTTTCACCCCGTACAGCCGGCACCTCGCCGCGTCCCGGGGAATGCGGCCGCTGGGCTGGAACGTCGACACCAAGGACTTCGAGCATCCCGGTGTGGACACCATGGTCGCCACCGTCAAGAGCGAGATCTCCAACGGGCCGACCGTCCTCTTCCACGACGCCGGAGGGGATCGCTCCCAGACCCTTGCCGCTCTGCGCGAGATCCTGCCCTGGCTGAAGCAGCAGGGGTACTCCTACGGTTTCCCCGTGCGCTGACTGAGGCCTCTTCCGCACCGACATCAAGACGCTCGCCCCGCACGGGGCGAGTACACCGGTTTCATCGGAGGCCGGAGAACTCTGCCGTGCCGTTCCGGCAGTACCGACGACGGCCACAGCAAGCCCGTTAGGCTCAAGGAGCCCCCTCTCCGCCGAGGCTCCTTCCATGGACATCCGCGCCATTGACCCCCGGGACACTGCCTGGGAGCAGGAACACGCCCGCTACCGCGTGTACTTCTGGGACAGGCCGGCCGTCACCGCACACGAGTACGAGGTGCTGGACGAGGTTGACGTCGACGAACTCCTGACCTGGGTTTCGGTCTACGCGGCCGAACGCGGATGGGGGTACACCATCTACGTCTCCACCACCGAGGGAGACAGCCCGGGTCTCATCCGGCTGGCCGGCGTACGAGGTGATCCGTTCGCCGGCGTGTAGCGCCTTCGTCGAGCGGAACTCGATCCGGCCTACGCGTGCGGGTTCCCGCTGATCCCTCTGCCGACCCGCAGGGCCCCGACCGCACCCCGCGACGCACGACCGCCGCAGAGCTAGGCCGCAGAGCTGGGCCGCAGAGATGGCGGAGTGGTGTCGCGTACCGGGTCGGCAGATGCCTTCATCCCGGTTCTCCGGTGGGGGAGTTCGGGGCGGTCAGGAACGCGTCGACGGCGTCGCGGAAGCCGGGCCAGACGCGGGTGAACTCGTCGAGCGCGGCGCGGCCGCTGTCGGTGAGCGCGTAGTAGCGCCGGGGCGGTCCGGAGGCGGATTCCTGCCAGGTGGTGGTGACCAGGTCGTCGCGGCGGAGCCGGGAGAGCAGCGGGTAGACCGTGCCCTGGCTGGTGGCCAGGGCGCCGGAGTCCTCCAGGGCGTGGAGGAGCTCCACGCCGTATCGGGGGCGGTCCCGCATCAGGGCGAGTACGCAGTACTCCAGGACACCCTTGCGCAGTTGGGCTGCTGCCCGGGCCTGCTTGGCCGAATCACCTGGTTCCATGCGATGCAAGATACCTGGCAGGGCAAATGGATGGGAAGAGGGGCGGATCCCCTGGCCCATCAGTCTGCTGGTGCTGGTCCCTGCGCTGAAGTCTGCGCTGGTGCTCGCGACGGTCCGGGTCGTCGCCAGGCCGTGATCAGACGGGTGACTCGGCATCCCGCGTGTCGTCGGCCCGATGGCCCGGAGCCGATGGGCCCGTCAGGCGGTCTGCTGGTGACCGGGGGGCTGGGAGGGCTCCGTGACCGCGTCGCACAGTGCACTGAGTCCGATGGCGAGTGCGTTTCGCGCCTCCGGGGTCATGCGGTCCATGGCCTGGTGGAGGGCTTGTCCTCGGCGGTTCCTGATGTCGCGCAGGTGTGCGGCGCCGGCGTCGGTGAGTTCCAGCTGTATTTCGCGGCGGTCCTGGGGCCGGGGGGTTCTGCGCAGGAACCCGGCTGCCTGGAGACGGTCGCAGAGGCGGGTGACGGATGGAGCGGCTGCTGAGAGGTGGCTGCCCAGTGTGCCCAGATTGATGCCGGGTTCGCGTTCGATGATGTACAGCACGCGCGTCTGGGCGGCGGAGAGGGGCGCGGTGCTGAGCGTGCCGCGACCGCGTTCCCAGGCGATTTCGAGGAGCTCCAGGACCTGGCTGATCTCGGGCACGGCAGTGGAGGGCCGCTGGGGAAGGGTTGTGGGGGCCTCGTTCATGTGACACTCCCGAGTGGGCCGTTTTGCGCCCGTTCCGGCTGGTCGACGTCGTCAGTCTCATAGATGAAGATATGTGAAGGAAAGCAGGTCCGGTACCGGTGGACAGACCCAGTGCGGTCGAGCGTGCTCTGCGCGAGGCCGCGCCCCACGAGATCTTCGATGTGCTCCGCTCGCTGATCGAGCGCCGCCACCACGCACGGTCCGTGGAGCTGTTGATGGCCGACTATGCCATGACCAGGCTGCAGCCCGTGGGGGTGCTGCCGCACACAGGCTCACCGATGTCAGCGTATGAGAGCGCGCCTGGCCGTGCGTTCGGCGCCCAGGAACCGCACTGCGCGCGCGACAGCTCTGCTTCCACGGTGACCGTGCATCTGCCGGTCAGTGTCCGCGGGGACCGGCTGGGTGTCCTGAGCGTCACTCTGCCGGTCGGGGAGGGAGGCGAAATGGAGGCCCAGGTGCTGGAGGACCTTCAGGAGTGCGCCGATGCGCTCGCACACGAGGTGGTCGTGGCGGAGCGGGACACCGATGTGTTTTTGCAGGCCCGCAGGGCGGAGCGGCTGACCCTGGCCGCCGAGATGCAGTGGCAGCTGCTGCCCGGTCGCTCGTGCGCCCGGCCCGAGTACAGCATCGGCGCCCAGTTGGAACCCGCGTACGCCGTCTTCGGCGACAGCTTCGACTGGTCGTCCTATCCGGATGATCTGTACCTGACGGTCAGCAACGGCATGGGCGAAGGCATTGACGCCGCGCTGCTGACCAACCTCGCGGTCAATTCCCTGCGCAACGCCCGCCGCGCCGGACTGGACCTCGGTGGCCAGGCCTACCTGGCGGATCAGGCCATTCACGGGCAGCACCGGGGAGAGCGGTACCTGTCGACGCTGCTGCTCCGCTTCCACCTCCCGACCGGGGACGTGGAGATCATCGATGCCGGTTCGCCCCGTCTGTGGCGATTGCGCAGGGGTGCGGTCGAGGCCATTGACCTGGAACCGCAGATGCCGCTCGGGATGTTCGAGGACACTGCCTACGTGCCGCAGCACTTCGAGGTCGAACCTGGCGATCGGCTGCTGTTCATCAGTGACGGTGTCTACGATGCCCTGTCGCCCGGCGGTGAGAAGTACAGCGTGCACGCGCTGGCCCGGTCGATCGCGGGTACGAGCCTGCTGCCCGCGTCACAGGTGCCCAGGGCGATGCTGCGGGAACTGCTGGGGCATCGCGGCTCCGGCCCGGCGGCGGACGACTGCCTGGTGATGTGTCTGGACTGGCACGGTCGCCGCGCCGCCGGCTGAAGCCGTCGTCCCCGCAAGCCACTTCGGTGGTTGTTGCGTGAAGGTCCTGGGCCCGAGTCGTGAGGATCGCACCCGTCACGCCGTCCGTGGAAGCTCGCGTGTGGGTCCGGGTTGTCGTGAGGGACGCGCCTGAGAGATGCTTGCCGTCCGGCAAGTAATTCTTCTTCCAGTGGAAGGGCGGTGCGGTTCGCCTCAGGCGGGCCCCCCTTCATGGCCTCTACCGAGGGAATCTCCGTTACGAGAACCGAACAGCGCTCCAGGCCCGACTTCTGGGCCCTGGCGCCTTACCCCGTGTTCATGGCCGATGAGATCGGCACCGTGGTGGAGGCGAACACCGCGGCCACCCTCCTGCTGGAAGGTGTTGTCCTCGGGACGAGCCTGGCGGATGCGGTTCCGGACTGGCTGGCGCAGGCGCACCAGGAGGCGGTGGGAAGGCCGCTCAGGGCGCGGGAAGGCCCGAATGGTGAGCGTCTTTCCTCGGTGTCGGGGTTCATCGGGACACAGAGCTTCGAGGCGCATCCCACCCGGGGCCAGAACGGGACCGTGGTGTGGTGGCTGGTCGATGACACCGACCGGCGTCTGGCCGAAGAGGCGCTCGTGGCGGAGCGGGAGCGCACCGGGTTCCTCGCGGAGGCGTCCAACGTTCTGCTGGCCTCGTTGAACACCGACCGGTGCATGGTCGTCACCGCTCAGCTGGCCGCTGAGCACCTGGCGGACGCGGCGGTCGTCATCACCCCGGCGCGTGGCAACAGGCTGCCCGTCGCCCATGCGATCGCCGGTCAGGACGTCATCCGCACGCTGGTCGACTCCGACCCGTCCCAGCTCCCGGGCCTGAGCGAGGCGCTGCAGGGATTTCCCCCGGTCCCCTCACGGTGGATCGACCCCGCGATCCTGCCCGAGTGGATTCTTCCGCAGGGCTTCACCGGGACGATCGGCTCCGTCGTCATCACCCCCCCTGCCCGGCCACGGTGTGCCCGCCGGAGCCTTGGTCCTGCTGCGCAGCGCTGACCATGAGCAGTTCAGCGAGAGCGAAGAGATCTTCGCGCGGCTGTTCGCCGCCCGGTCCGGTGCCGCCCTGTCGGCTGCCCGCCTGTACAGCGAGCAGAGCGCCATCACCCAGACGCTGATGCGTGACCTGCTGCCGCCCCAGCTGCAACGGGTGCACGGGGTGGAGTTCGCCGGCGGTTACCGGCCCGCCGAGGCCGGTGAGCGGGTGGGCGGTGACTTCTACGACGTCCACCCCGCCGCCACCTCGTCCGACGCGTCGCTGGTGATCCTGGGCGACGTGTGTGGCAAGGGTTTGGACGCGGCCGTTCTGACCGGCAAGATCCGCAACACGCTGCAGGCGCTGATTCCGATGGCCGACGACCACGAACGGATGCTGCAGCTCCTCAACGGAGCCCTGCTGAACTCCCATCACACCCGGTTCGCGACCTTGGTGATGGCCTCGGTGCAGCGTGCCGAGAACCAGGTGCGGCTACGCCTCACGTCGGCGGGCCACCCCGTCCCCCTGGTGGTCCGTCTGGACGGCAGCGTCGAAGAGGTCCCCACGCACGGCACGCTGATCGGAGCCCTCGAAACAGTCGAGGCGCATTCCGTCGAGGCCGTCCTGCAGCCGGGCGAGACCTGCCTGCTCTACACCGATGGCTTCACCGAGGCCCGCGGCGGGCCACTCGGCAACCAGATGTTCGGTGAAGAACGCCTGAAGCAAGCCCTGTCGGACTGCGCCGACATGCCGGCGGAGGCCGTCGTCGAACGCATCCAGATGATCGCCTCGTCGTGGGTGCGCGACGGCAGCCACGACGACATGGCCGTCGTCGCGATCAGTGCCCCCCGTACCACCCACCTGAGCGCGGTGAACGGCCGCACCCGGGGCAGGTACACCACATGACACAGAGCAACCGCGCCACCGATGACATCCCGGCTCTGCGGGACCAGCTGTGGACGGCCGTGTCCGCACGCGACGAATTCAGCGCCGCGGACATCGTCTTCGCCGCGCTGGACGGCGGCCTGGCCGCGGAGACGGTCCTGCTGGATCTCATCGCTCCGGTGCAGGCCACGGTCGGTGCCGAGTGGGCGGCCAACCGTCTGAGTGTCGCGCAGGAGCACGCCGCCACTGCTATCACCGAGCGCGTCATAGCCGCTCTCGCCCACCACCCCGCCACCCGCACCACAGCCTCCCTCGGGCGTATCACCGTGGCGTGCGTGGACCAGGAATGGCACGTCATGCCGGCCCGTCTCCTCGCCGAAGTCCTCACCCTGCGGGGCTGGCAGGTCGACTTTCTCGGCGCCCAGGTACCCACCCCGCACCTCATCGCCCACCTCCACCACAGCGGTGCGGACGCGGTCGCGCTCTCCTCCTCGATCCCCACCCGACTGCCCGCCGCCCACGCCGCGATCACCGCGTGCCAGGCCATCGGCGTCCCCGTCCTCGTCGGCGGGGCCGCCTTCGGGCCCGATGGCCGCTACGCCCGCCTCCTCGGCGCCGATGCCTGGGCCCCCGACGCGCGCGTCGCAGCCCAGCAGCTGGCTGACGGCATCGCGGTCACTCCCGCCACCGGGCGTCAGCAGATCGACGACCTGCCCCATCTCGCGGACCAGGAATACACGCTCGTCGCCCGTTCCCATGACCGGCTCGTCAGACAGGTCCTCACCCAGCTGGAAGTCCGCTTCCCCGCGATGGCCGCCTACACCGCTCAGCAGCGCGAACGCACCGCCGAGGACATCGCCCACATCGTCGAGTTCTTGACCGTGGCCCTGTACACCGACGACGACGACCTGTTCACCACCTTCATCACCTGGACCGTCGGCATCCTCACCGCCCGCCGCGTCCCCGCCCAGTCCTTGCGCCCGGCCCTGAAGATCCTGGCAACCGAACTCAAGGAATTCCCCCGATCCACCCGGCTGCTCGACCGGGCGCGCTTCGCCCTGGACAGCGCACCCGTGTCGGCCGGAACACACCTCGGAGCAACCGCATGATCCCCCTGCCCCACTCCTCCTTCACCGTCACCGTTGAAGCAGGGCCGGGCACCGCACACCTGCACATCGCCGGTGCCCTCGACTACGACACCAGCGACGAACTGGCCCAGCGCGCCGACCAATGCCTCACTTCACACGCAGATCTGCGGGAGCTGCACCTCGACTGCGCGGAGCTCACGCTCTGCGACTCCATGGGCATCTCCACCTTCCTGGCGATCCGCCGCAAGACAACCGCACGCGACATACGGCTCCACCTGGACAACGCGCCCCCGTTCCTCGAACGCGTTCTCACCACCACCGGAGTCCGGACGCTGTTCACGCAGGCGCACGATTCTCAGCGGCACGAGGAACCACTCGCCGGCCCGAGCACGTCACCATTCAGCCCTCGGCCCCACAGCGCACCGGCACCCGACTCCTCCGCATGACCACGTCCGGCCGGCGACGCCGAGCATGTCGGCAACCGGAAGCCGCGCGATCGAACCGCGGCGGCATCGGGCCGGACCGGCCCACCTGGTCGCCGGACAGCGTGACGGTGCCGCGAGTCGTCGAGGACATACGCCAAGCACACCGGAGCAGGCGCCGCGACGGCCGCTACTTCGCTGCCGCCGACGCCTCGGCCAGGTGCTCGAACGTCTCGTTGAGTACCGCCCTGCGTTCGGCCTTGTACGCGGGCTCCGGCTCCAAGTCGTCGATCGTCCGCTCCCACACAGCCAGGAACGTCTTCTGCCAGGTCCGGATCGCCTCGGGCGACGGGAGGGTCACGCCCACCCATCCCTGCCGGGCCAGGACGAGCAGCAGCTCCAGGTTGCAGGGGAGGGTCACACCCCAGTACTCGTCCGGTTCGAGCTCCACCGGATCGCCGGCCATCGCCTCCGTCACCTCGGTCACCAGCCGGTCGACCAGCGCCGCGAGATGATCCGCCGCCGTGTCGCTGTCGAAGTTGCCCGCGCCCCACGTGCCCACTGTTCCGCCTCCGCATTGTGCGTCGTCGTTTCCGTTCGTCATCACAGCAGACGGCACTGACAGTTGGGACCCCGGCGGGTCGGTCGTGGGGGCGGTCGGCCGGTCGGAACAGGCTCCCCGGCACGAGGGCCATGGCCACCGTGTCGGAGGCGTCGGTGGCACGGATGAGCGCCATTCGCCGCAGGAGCGTGCGGTACCCGGCAAGGTGCAGCGGGGGAGTCGTCCGCCGGCCGACCGATCGCCACCGTCGCGCAGGCCGGCTTCCGTGTGCGGCGCTTCGGTTCCTTGGTTCTCGATCGCGGGTCTCAGTGGGGGTTGAAGTTGCGGGGGAGCAGAACCCTGCGCAAGGTGGTCGAGACGGGGATCGGCCCACCCCCCTTCGTCCGACGGCCGACCTGGCCGGTCCCCGCCGACGCGAGGAACTGCCTGACGTTGTCGAGCAGAGGACCATCAGCATGGTGATGAAGGAATCCTCCCGGACCGGGTCGCAGTGGCCGCGGTTGCGCGTCGATGACTGGGTCGAGACCCGGCAAACGCTCCACATGTGGGCTCAGATTGTCGGCAAGGTCCGGTTGGCCCACGCGCCCATGCTCAACCACTGGTGGCAGGTGACCCTCTATGTCAGTCCGCGGGGGCTGACCACCTCCGCCGTGCCCCATGGCGCTGGAGCCTTCGACATCGAGTTCGACTTCGTCGACCACCTGCTGCATCTGCGCACCAGCGACGGCGGAGCGCGCAGTATCAGGCTGGAGCCCATGGCGGTGGCCGACTTCCGTGTCCGCATCGGGCAAGCGCTGGAGGAACTGGGGATACCCACAACCATCCAGGATCATCCGAACGAGGTCGACCTGGCGATTCCGTTCTCTGCGGACTACCAGCACCGCACCTACGACCCGCGTGCGGCGCACTTGTTCTGGCGCCAACTCCTGCAGGCAGAACGTGTTCTGGGCGCATTCCGCGGACGCTTCGTCGGCAAGGTGAGCCCGGTGCACTTCTTCTGGGGGGCCATGGACTTGGCGTGCACCCGGTTCTCCGGGCGCCGCGCCCCCAGGCATCCCGGAGGCGCGCCGAACTGCGGTGACTGGGTCATGGTGGAGGGCTATTCGCACGAGCTGAGCAGTTGCGGGTTCTGGCCCGGCGGCGGGGAGGAAGGGGCCTTCTACGCGTACGCCTACCCCGAGCCGGCCGGCTTCGCCGACAGTCCGGTGACCCCGTCGGATGCCTTCTACAGCCGGCAGAACGGTCAGTTTCTGCTGCCGTACGAAGCCGTACGCACCGCCGACGATCCGGACCGCACACTCACCGGATTTCTGCAGAGCACCTACGTAGCAGCCGCGGACAGGGCCGAGTGGGACCGGGCGGCGCTGGAGACCGATCCGGAGCGCTGGGCCGACCGGTAGGCAGGCTCGCGGATGCGGTGGGCACCGCCCGTCAGGATGCCCGTTCCCCCGCGAAAACCGGGGTGTGTCCGGGTGGCCGTGGAGAAATCGGCAGGCGAGTGGACAACGAACACAAGTGGAAGGACGACCCTCATGGCTTCCCGTGACGACTGGCCGACACCTGTGCAGGGACTGGCGCTGACCCACTTTCTGACCGTGCGGGACGTCGCGGTCTCGCGTCGCTTCTATGCCGACGTGTTCGGTGGCCAGGTGGTGCTGGAGGAGAACCCCTGCATCGTGAAGATCGCCAATGGCTGGATCATCATGAACCCGGGCGGCGGCCCCACGCCCGACAAGCCCGATGTCGTCCTCACCGCTCCCGAACCCGGTGACCCCGTGTCCTCCTTCCTCAACGTGCGGGTGAGCGACATCGCTGCTTTCTACAAGCAGGCAGTAGCCATGGGTGCGCGGTTTCTCACCGAACCCCTCGACCGCAAGGCCGAGCTCCGGTGTTATCTCCGGGATCCGGATGGCTACCTGATCGAAGTCGGGCAGGCCACCGGCATGCTGGAAGGCATCTTCGCGGATCGAGTGAACCCGCCGGGGAGCAGGGCGTGACGCCCCTGAAAGGGCGCGGCGTCCGAGCGCCGGCCGACGACGCGAAGCGATCGCTAGGTGCGGTGGCCGGGTAGGTGCGTGGTTCTTGAACTGATCTGGACAACAAAGACGCCCAAGGCTGCCGGCCTGGGGCTTTCGCGTGGAGTGGGTGACGAGAATCGAACTCGGGCTCCGAGCTTGGGATTCACCCGGCGCTCAGGTGTCAATAGGTCACCTGACCTGCGGAAAATGGCTGCTGCTTCCGGATTCGAGTGTCGCGACGGCACCTGCGCCGACCGCTCCTTATCGGCGCTACTGGCACGTTATGGCACGGTGGTCACCGCTAGTGCGGCCCGCAGGCACGCCGCCTGAAGGGCGACGGAGAAATACTCGCGGTGGGCTGTCCGACGCAGTGGTTGAGGTTGTTCTCCGCGCACCGGAGACCGGCCCCGGTCAGGGGCAGACGGGATCAGCGATGCCGCTCACCTGGCAGGCCACCACGAAGCGGGCGTCACGCGACTGCACCGAAGTTCTGGGGCTCCGATAGGCTGATGATCGTGAACGCTGACCCGTAAAGGGCAGAGCATGACATAGAGGGAGCAGTCTGGTGTCGACCCGCAGGATATCCTCCGGTGTCTGGATCGTCGTTTTGCTGGCCGCTGCCCTCGCCGCAATTTCCTTTTTGTCGGTGCAGGCTTCCCAGAACATGCCTGCGAAGAATATCGCAAGTGCCGAGCCCAAGCCGAGTGCGAAGCCCCACCCTTCCGCCACCAAGCCCAAGACGTACAAGGTTCCCGATGACTCCGGAACCGGGCGGCGGATCGTTTATTCGCTTTCGCAGAAAAGGGTCTGGCTGATCTCCGAGAGCGAGTCCGCCGCCCGTACCTTCACGGTGTGGCCGGGCAATGTGCCCCCGGCGGAGGGGAAGCATCCGGTGACCTTCCGCCGTGCGGAGGGCACGGGAAGCGATGGTGTGCGAATTGAGCACGCGGTCTATTTTGGGACGCAATCAGCCTTTTCCAACGCCGTTGACGGGGCCTCTCCCGCACCGGACAGCACGGTGAAGACCGGTGCGATTCGCGAGAGCGTCGCGGACGGAACAGCGCTATGGGATTTCGCCACAAAGGGGACGCTCATTCACGTCGTCGGCTGAGTGCGGGCTGTTTCCGCGGTCAGGACGTGAGCACTTCGCGGGCGGTTTCCGCTCGTTCGGATATCCTCGCGCGCACCTCTCGGAGCTTCGCTCCTTCCGCCTTGACGGCTTCCTTCTGTATTTCGGTCTCCGCGCCAAACCACTTGGTGACCAGTCCGGTCTTCTTCTTGCAGGCGACGTCCTGCCGAGCGGCGCGTATCTCCGTACCGCTCGCCTGCTCCTCCTGCCAATTCCACCGTGGATCGCGCATGGCTTCCTCCGGCGTCGCGTACGTGAAACCCGCAGTCGCCATGCATGTCGACCAGCGGGTAAAAGCGGCGCGTACTCCGGGCTCGTTCATGGAGTCCTTGTAGCTGGCCGCCTTGATGCGGTCGGGCACGCCGCCGTCGTCGAGGGAGGGGAAGCGCCCGGCCGCTTTGCCGGAGCACTCCTCGACGGCCTTCTGCTCATCGGCGCGCGGCTGGCTCTGCTGGGCCGGGGCGGCTGTCACGGCCATCATGAAGTGGTATCCGTAGCTTGCCTGCTCCTCGTTCACCGGCCCGTAGCGGCCGGCGGTGAGAGCGGGGGCCGGCCGAGCGGAGGGCTCCGGAGGGCGGTAGGCAACGTGTTCCGAGGTCAGGCATCCGACGAGCAGAGAGCGCTGGGCCAGAGCCACCTCGCGCAACTGCCCGGGCGACTCCAGGTACGCCTCGACGGGGAATTCCAGCCCGGGAAGGGGATCGGTCAGCTTGTCCGGCCGGGCGGCCGAGACGGGAATTCCCGATTTCGAAGGCCGGGGAACGGAACCCTCGCCCTCCGGGGGAGACGTGCTGCTGCACGCCGAGATCAGGCCGCCCGAAAAGGTGAGAAAAAGAAGGCCGAGGGTGAGCGACTTCATTCTGGCTCGCATGATCGAATCTGCCCGTCGAGAGCGCGTCGGAATGCCGGATACGGAAAAGGACGGGTGCCCGCCCACTTCTCGTGGCGGGCACCCATGACGAGGACGGCTGCTACAGGTTGCTGTAGGCCGACCACGAGGCGTTCTGGTTGTACGTCTTGACGAGCGCCTTGTCGGTGTTCGACGTCACGGTGTCGTAGTTGCCGAGGTAGCCGGAGTTGTAGAAGACACGCACGTATTCACCGCTGCACACGCAGCCGCCGCCCATGGTGTACGAGGCGGAGGCGGAATTGTTCTTGACGGCCTGTCCCGCACCGGCACCGTTGTTCGGGTACACCAGACCGGCGAGGTTCGAGACCCCGCCCGTGTTCCCGCTCCACCTGTAATAGGCGCCGGCCTGGCCCGAGTTGTAATACAGGCAGAATCCTATTCCGGTGGAGGATTCCTTGGGACACGAACCGGAAGCGGCCTGCGCGGGTGCGGAGAAAGCGAAAAGTGAACCCGCCGCGGCAGCCGAGGCGACGGCGAAAACCAATGTCTTACGCATGCTAATTCTCTCCTAAGGGGTGAATAGATTTGGATGCTATCCGTGTGCCCGTAGGAGGTCAACGGCTAAAAATGCGGCTTACTTCCCGATTTTCATGGATAGGTATCCTTGGCTGATCGGGCGGGGCGATCAGAACCGCGCCCGCCCGAATCAAACCTAAAAAACAGCCGAATTTTGGCGCGAAAGTATTGGCTAAAAGAACCCTCACCCCGGGGTGAGGGAATGCGCCGCGATGCGCGGGGAGCCCGCCCACCGCACCGAGGCCCCGGAGGCCGGGGGAGAGGAGAGAGGGGAACGAGGCGCGGCGGACCGTTCGGCCACTCTGGCCTCGGCGCCGTGGAGCGGGTGACGGGAATCGAACTCGCGCTCTGAGCTTGGGGATCACCTGGTACTTGGTCCCGTGCGTATCCTCTGACCTGGGGGAACAGGCGCCGATGGCGGCCTCGGGGGAGACGTTGCGTGGTCACCCCGGATCGGCGAGCTGCTGCGCGCTGGACGGGCTGCCCGCATTCCTCTGAGCGGGAGGGAAATCCTCTGCGCGGGCCGATCTTGGCTGATATACGCTGCGCCTGACTTGTTCGAACAGTTTGGCGAATCCGTGCTGTCGGATACGCCCTGCCCGGGGGGGCATTCCCATGACTTCGCAGTCCCGCGCGGTGCTCGGCATCGTGCTCACTCCCGTCCTCGCCCTGGCGGCCGCGGCCCCGGCCGCCGCCCACACCACCGCCACGGCCGTGAGCGCCACGGCCCGCACCACCGCCACGGCCACCGGCACCGCCCCGGCCGCCGTCGAGACGCGTGCGCCGGGTCCGTGGGGCACCCGCACCCCGCACGCCCCGAACCACAACCCCGCTTTCGCCTCGGGCGGGCTGAACGCCTTGGAGTCGGCACGGAACGGCGCCCTCGTCTCCCTCACCGGTGACGCGCTCTCCCGGTCCACCCGGATCCGGGCCGCCGGCAGCACCCGTTGGCTCGCCCCGCAGACCTGGCCGGACGCCGGCGGGTACAACACCGAGCTGGTCTCGCTCGGCGACGGCTCGGTGCGCCTGGTCTGGCGGGCCCAGCGCGCCGACGACCACTACAACTACTGGCTGAAGGTGGCCACCCTCACGCCCGGCGCGACGGCCTTCTCCGAGCCCGAGTACGTCGCCGCGGTGCCCGAGAAGGGCTACCACCACCTGGCGGCGGCCCCCGACGGCCGGCTGGTCGCCGTGTGGTCGGTCTCCGGCGTCGTGAAGGCCGCCGAGAAGACCGGCCCGCGGGCCGCGTGGTCCGCTCCGGCCGCCCTGAACGAGCAGCCGCCGTCCGGGAGCCGGGACATTTCCGCCATGGACCTGGCGGTCGCCAAGGACGGCACCGCCCTGCTGGTGTGGCAGTGGAAGACGGGCAAGGCCGTCGTCGCCCTGGAGAAGGCCCCCGGAGCGTCCGCCTGGACCGCGGTCGGGGGCTTCCCGGTCCCGGCCGTGGACCTGGCGCGCCCGAAGGCGTTCGCCAATCCACAGGGCGGCTTCGACGTGTTCTACGACCACCTCGCGCACCTCATGCACACGCGCCGGCCCGCCGGCGCCACGCAGTGGAGCACCCCGCGGTCCGCCGCCAACCTTGGCAGCACGTCCGGGATGACGGCGCCCGTCCACCTGCCCAACGGCGACCTCTTCGTCGCCGGCGGGCCGGGCTACTCGACCGGCCCCTGGTACGCGGTGCGCTCGGCGGCCACCGGCGCCTGGCAGCCGTACACGCAGCCCTTCTCCACGCACAAGCAGGTGCGCGCGGTCGGCGCGGCCGCCACCTCGGGCGGCACGGTCGCGGTGACCTGGCGGGAGGGCTACTCGGGCAAGGAGTACACGATGGCCGCCGTCTTCAAGGGCGGCACCTGGTCCGCCCCGCGGCGGCTGAGCGCGACGAGTGCCCAGTTCACCGGGGCGCCCAGGCTGGCCGCCGACGCGCTCGGCCGGCCCGTCGTGCTGTGGGACGAGTACAGGCTGACCGAGAAGAACAGCTTCGCCCTGGACGGCGTTTACCAGGCCACCACCACCAGCCGCGCGCTGCCCAAGTGGCGTGACCACACGGACGACGGCAAGGCCGACCTGTTCGGCCGCAACAGCACCGGGCTGAAGGTGTACGCGGGCGACTCGACGAAGCTGTCCGCGGGGCAGCGCACGAGCAGCTGGCCGACGGGCACGCTCGTGCTGCCGTTCGGCGACCTCGACGGCGACCGCTGCAACGACGTGTTCGTCCGCTACCCGAAGGGCGAGGCCCGCGTCTACCCGACGGTCTGCGGCGGGCTGCCCGACCAGCAGTCGTTCCACGTCAAGGTGTCCTCGGACTGGAGCGGGTACAACGCGGTCGTCTCGCCCGGCGACGTGACGGGCGACGGCCGGGCCGACCTGCTGACCCGGTCCGCCTCGACCGGGAAGCTGTACGTGTCCGCGAACAACGGCGCGGGCGGCTTCAAGGCCCGCTCGCTCGCCGGGTCCGGCTTCGGCGGCTACAAGAGGCTGATCGCCGCCGGAGACCTCGACGGCGACGGCAAGAACGACCTGCTGGCCCTGGACGCGTCGAACGAGCTGTGGCGGTTCAGGGGGACCGGCGTCGGCACGTTCGCGCCCCGGTCGCTCGTCTTCAAGGACTGGGGCACCTCCTACAAGGACGTGGTCGGGGGGCTCGACCTGTCCGGGGACGGCCGGGCCGATCTCGTCTCGCTCGACAAGAACGGCCGCGCCTGGCTGAACCGGGGCAACGGCCACGGCGGTTTCGGCAACCGGTCGCAGGTCGGCAAGGCCACGAACTGGTCGGACATCCGCATCTCCTGACGGCGCGGATCCGACGGCCACTCGGGACCACGGGGTCCCGAGTGGCCGTCTTCGCGTCCGGCTCCGGTTCCGGCGGGTCCGCCCGGACCACCTCGCCCCGGAAGGGCAGACGGACCGGCCGGGCCCGTTTCCCGTACGCCGCCACAGCCGCCGCGCCCAGGACGGCCGAGTCAGGTACCCGCAGCCCACCGTGACACCCGGCCGAGCAGGGCGCCGTCCACTCCGTCTCCGGCACGCCGTCGGCCCGCAGTCTCCGAGCCCACTTCAGCCGTTGAGGAACTCCGCACACCGGTAGGGGCCCAGCACGGCGCCCTCGGACGGCCGCAGGGTGACCTCGACGTCGTCGGTCCTGACCTTCGGTTCGAGTACGGACTGGGTGCGCGCCAGCGTGCAGACCAGCTGCCCCGTTCCCTGGTCGCGCCCCGTCTCCGGATAGGCGCCGTAGAGGTGCACCGTGACGTGGGCGCCCGTTCCGGTCACCGAGAAGCCGGGGATCTGGACGAAAGAGGTGAGCCGGTCGGCCTGCTCGGCGGGCGGCGGTCCCTCGAGGAGCAGCTTCACCACCGCGTCGAGGTTCTTGATCTCCCTGTCGAGCACGGGCACCCCGCGCAGTCCGCCGGCGGACGCGAAGTACAGCCGCGCCCCGCGCGTCAGCCCGGACGCGGGCTCGCCCGCGCCTATCACTCCGGTCGGCTGGACGCCGCAGCCCATGAGGGCGATCCCCAGCGCTACGCCCACGAGCCCCTGCCTGACCTTCTTCACTCCGTGCCCTCTCCTGTACGCCGCAGGGGCAGCCGCAGCGTGAACACCGCGCCGTGCTGCGGCCCATCGGCCACGTCGGCCACGTCGGCCACGTCGGCCACGTCGGCCACGTCGATCGTGCCGCCGTGCAGCCGTGCGTTCTCCAGTGCGATCGCCGTACCGAGGCCGCTGCCCTGTCCGCTGTCGTCGGCCGTGCCACGCGTGCGGGCCGCGTCCGCCTTGTAGAACCGGTCGAAGACCCGCTCCCGAGCCCCCGGCGGCAGCCCGGGACCGCGGTCGGAGACCTCCAGCGTCACCCACTCCCCGTCCGCCGCGTGGGCCGTCCCGAGGGTCACGGTGACCGGCGGGGCTCCGTGCCGCAGCGCGTTGCCCACGAGGTTCGCGACGATCACGTCGATGCGGCGCCGGTCGACCACCGCCCGTACGCCCTCGTCGAGGTGTGTCCGCACTCGGTCCGTCCACCCGCGCAGCGCCAGCGACGCCCGTACGGTGTCGGCGAGGTCCGTCTCGGCCGCGTTCAGCCGTACCGTCCTGGCGTCGAAGCGGGAGATCTCCATCAGGTCCTCGACCAGCCGGGACAGCCGCGCCGTCTCCGCGCCGACGGTACGGGCCGCCCGCGCCGCGTCCGGCGGCAGCTGGTCGGCGTCCTCCTCCAGGACGGTCGCCACCATCGTCATCGCCGCGAGGGGCGTGCGCAGTTCGTGCGACACGTCCGCCACGAAGCGGCGTGCCTTCGCCTCCTGCTCGCGCAGTTCCGCGTCGGAAGCCTGGAGCGCGTCGGCGGTCTCGTTGAACGTCGTCGCCAGGTCGGCGAGTTCGTCGTGCCCGGTGACGGCGACCCGGCTGCCGAGGTCTCCGGCCGCGAGCTCGCGGGTGGCCCGGCCCAGCTTCCGTACCGGACGAAGGACCGTCCCCGCGGCCAGCAGCGCCAGGACGGCGGCCAGCAGCACCACCGGCACGGTGCCTGTGCGTACGGAGTCCAGCAGGGCGGCGGTGTCGTCGCGTTCGGCCCGCAGATCGGTGATCGCGAAGACGTCCAGGCCGGAGGTGCGGTGGTCCCCGTCGGCGAACGTGACAGGCGTGCCGACGACCAGGTAGGGCTCGCCCCGCCACTGCACCCGCTGGAACTTGGCGTCGTCGCCGGTCATGACGGCGGCGCGCAGCTCGGTGGTGATCCGGCCCTCCGTCTCGGCGTACGAGTCGGAGACCGCGGTGAGGTCCTGGTAGCGGGCGACCACGATCTTCCCGCCGATGCCGTCCGAGACCTTCGCCGCGAACCGGGACAGCGACTGCTGGTCGGGTGGTACGTCGAAGTCGGCGGCGACCGCGGTGACCCGCTGCCGGAGGTCGTTCACGGCCGCGTTCTGGGTGCGCTGGAGGACGGCGGTGCGGGCGTCCCGGTAGGCGAGGGCGGTCGAGGTCACCGCGCTGATCAGGGCGACGACGACGAAGGTGACGACGAGCCGGACACGCAGCCCGCCGACGAGCCGCCAAGAGCGCCTCTTCGGGGCGACGCCGTGCTTGCCCTCGTCGGTACGGTTCACAGTGGCCCGAAGCGGTAGCCGAAGCCCCGCACGGTCTGTACGTACCGCGGCTTCGCCGGTATGTCCTCGAGCCTGGCCCGCAGCCGGCCGACCGCCGCGTCCACCAGCCGGGAGTCGCCCAGGTAGGTGTGGTCCCAGACGGATTCGAGGAGCTGCTCGCGGCTGAAGACCCGGCCGGGGGAGGCCGACAGTTCCAGCAGCAGCCGCAGTTCGGTGGGCGGCAGCGCGACCGGTGTGCCGTTCTTGGTGACGGTCAGCCCGGCGCGGTCGATCACCAGCCCGGCGAGATCGGCGTCCGAACGCTGTCGTGCGGACGGTTCCGCACGGCGCAGGGCGGCCCGGATGCGGGCCTCCAGGACGGGCGCGGTGACGGGCTTGACGACGTAGTCGTCCGCGCCCGCCTCCAGGCCGGTCACGATGTCCGAGTCGTCGCCGCGCGCGGTCAGCATGATGACCGGCAGGGTCGTCGAGCGGGCGCGGATGCGACGGC
Organism: Streptomyces laculatispora; assembly: GCF_017353455.1. Lineage (GTDB taxonomy): Bacteria > Actinomycetota > Actinomycetes > Streptomycetales > Streptomycetaceae > Streptomyces > Streptomyces laculatispora. The sequence continues at coordinate 4,040 of NZ_JAFMPZ010000452.1, read as the reverse complement.
ACACCTCGAAGCCGTCCATGCCGGGCAGCATCAGGTCCAGTACGGCCAGTTCGACCCGCGCGCCCCGCTCCCCGGCCAGCAGGGCAAGGGCCTGCTCGCCGGTGGCGGCGGTGTCCACGCCGTACCCGTGACGGCGCAGCACGAGCTCCATTCCGTCCCGTACGGAGGCGTCGTCCTCGATGAGCAGTACATGCGGCATGGGACCGATTATGAGCATGCCGGGACCGTTTCCGCCTACTCCGGGCTGGGGGTGGACGCGCAGGTCGGGGGCATTGTTACGTTCCCATCATGTGGTCATGGACGGGCCATCATCTGTGGCGGCGAACGTGCAGCGCATGAGCTTCCTCAGGACGAACCCCCGAACCACCGCCCGGCTGCGCATGGCCACCCTCGTGGCCGTGCCCCTACTCGCCTTCTCCGCCGCCTGCGGCGCCGGTGACGACAGCACCGGCGATGCGAAGAAGGACGACGTGATCGCCGACGTACCGGACGCGCCGACCGCGAGCGTCGCGAAGGGCGAGAAAAAGCCGAGCACCCAGCCCGCGGGCAAGAGCGCCTTCTACGACGCCCAGATGAAGTACGTCCAGTGCATGCGCGTCAAGGGCGGCTACAAGGACTTCCCCGACCCCAAGCTCAGCGGGCACCTCGACTGGACGAAGGTCAACGAGATCGGCTCCCAGCCCGGCCGCAACGAGGGCATCAAGGGCGGCAAGGACGGTGCCTGCGTCACCGAGTTGCAGGCCGCCATGACGGCCGAGCCCAAGCGCGACCAGCAGAAGGACTACGAGTCGATGCTTGCGCACGCCAAGTGCATGCGGGACAACGGCGTCTCCAAGTTCACCAACCCGACCATGAGTGGCGGTAACGCGATTCCCGGCGGCGACCCGAACCCGGGGTCCCCGTCCATCGACCCGGAGTCGCCGTCGTACAAGCAGGCCCGCGAGGCGTGCAAGTCGAAGCTGCTCGACGGTCTGGACGGCATGCAGTGAAGCGACGCACCGCCTTCCTCGCGCTCGGCGCGGTGACCGTCGCCGCCGCCGTCACCGGGGGAGTCCTGTTCCTCGGCGACGGCGATGGCGGCGACGCGGGCGCCTCCGGGAAGGGCGGCGACCTGCCGCCCGCCACCGCGACCGTCGTACGCACCGACCTCGTGCAGTCCAAGACGGTCGACGGAAAGCTCGACTTCGCGCAGCGCCGCGCCGTCAAGTCCGCCGTCGAGGGCACCGTCACGGTGGCCGCTTCCGAAGGGGAGACGCTGACCATGGGGCAGGCACTGTACGAGCTGAACGACAAGCCCGTCACCCTCCTCTACGGCCCGGTCCCGATGTTCCGCGAGATGAAGGTGGGCGACCGGGGCAGCGACGTACTCCAGCTGGAGCGCAATCTGCGCGACCTGGGGTACGGGGCGCATCTGTACGTCGACACGCAGTACGACGAGGACACCGAGGCCGCCGTCAAGCAGTGGCAGAAGTCGCTGAACCGTGAGACCACCGGCATGGTCGGCAGGGGAGATGTCGTCTTCCAGCCCGACCGGGTCAAGGTCGTCACCGCTGACGCGGCGCTCGCCGACCAGGTCGGCCCGGACACGGCCGTGCTGACGGTCGCCTCGACCAAGCCGGTCGTCCGCGCGCAGCTCGACCAGGGCGACGGCGCGCTCACCTCCCGGGGCACCAAGGTCGAGGTCACCCTCCCGAGCGGGAAGACGGCGACCGGCAAGGTGGCCCGGACGGTGCGCCCCGAGGCGTCCGCCGGGGAGAGCGATGCCGCGCAGAACGGCATCACCGTCGAGGTCGTCCTGGACGGCGGAGTGAGCGCCGCGTCCGGCGAGGACGCCAAGGCGTCCGCGAGCGTGAAGTTCGTCAGCGAGGCGCGCAAGGGGGTCCTCGCGGTCCCCGTCGAGGCGGTCGTCGCCCTGCGCGGCGAGAACGGCGGCTACGGCCTCCAAGTCGTCCAGGGCGCCACCTCGAAGATGGTGCGGGTGGAGACGGGCATGACCGCCGACGGGCAGATCGAGGTCAGCGGCCCTGATGTGCGCGAGGGCCTGAAGGTCGGAGTGGCGAAGTCATGACGTCGGCCCCGGTGATCGAACTGCGGGACGCCACCAAGTCCTACCCCGGCGGCGTCCACGCCCTGCGCAGAGTGAACCTCACCGTCGAAGAGGGCGAACTGCTCGCCGTCGTCGGCCCGTCCGGCTCCGGCAAGTCCACGATGCTCAACGTCATGGGCACCCTCGACAAGCCCACCACGGGCACCGTCCGGGTCGCCGGGTACGACGTGTCCGAGCTCTCCGACTCCCGGCTCTCCGCACTGCGCGCCCGCCACATCGGCTTCGTGTTCCAGCACTTCCACCTGGCGGCGGGGCGCGACGCGGTGGACAACGTCGCCGACGGGCTGCTGTACGCGGGCGTACCGCTGAAGGAACGGCGCACGCGTGCGCGGGAAGCGCTCGCCAGGGTTCGACTGGACCACCGCTACTCGCACACGCCGAACGAGCTGTCCGGCGGTGAGAAGCAGCGTGTGGCCATCGCCCGCGCCCTGGTGGGAGATCCCCGGCTGCTGCTGGCGGACGAACCGACCGGGGCGCTGGACACCGCGTCCGGCAAGATCGTCATGGAGCTGCTGCACGAGCTGAACGCGTCCGGCACCACCATCTGCGTGATCACCCACGACAACGAGATCGCGGACTCGCTGCCGCGCCGGGTCCGCTTCAAGGACGGGGAGATCGTCTCGGACTCGCGTTCCGGCGCGCGCTCCGCCTCCCGTACGGAAGAGGTCGGTTCATGAAGAACGGCCTCAAGCCCTCCCGTCTCTCCCCCCGCGACATCCTCCGCGTCGGTGCGGTCGGCCTTCGCGCGCGCCGCGCGCGCGTGGTGCTCTCGGCGCTCGGCATCGCCATCGGTATCGCGACCATGGTCGCGGTCGTCGGCCTGTCCGAGTCGAGCCGCGCGGACCTGATGGCCCAGCTCGACCGCCTCGGCACCAACCTCCTCACCGCCGAGGCGGGCGAGGACGCCATGGGGCAGCCGATCAAACTCCCCAAGAACGCGGTCGCGATGGTCGAGCGTGTCGGCCCGGTCCAGCACGCCACGGCCACCGCCGACGTCGACGCCCGCATCCGCCGCAGCGACGTGGTCCCCGAGGAGCGCACCGCCGGCGTCACCACCCAGGCGGCCCGCATCGACCTGCTGTCCGCGCTCGGCGGCGAGGTCGACCAGGGCGTCTGGCTGAGTCCGGTCGGCGAACGCCTCCCGACGACGGTCCTCGGCGCGGTGGCGGCGGACCGCCTCGGAATCACCCGCACCGGCGAGACGATCATGATGAACGACACGCGCGTGGTCGTCGTGGGCATCCTCAAACCGCTCGAACTGGTACCCAACCTGGACCGGGTGGCCATGGTCGGATTCCCCGCCGCCGAGCGTTACTTCGGCTTCGACGGCCACCCCACCACCATCTTCGAGCGCTCCACGGACGCCTCGGTGGAGGACGTACGGGCCATCCTGGCCCGCACCATCAGCCCCGGCAACGAGGGGGGCGTCAAGGTCTCCCGCCCCTCGGACGCGCTGGCCGCCAAGGCCGCCACCGACGAGGGCCTGACGACCCTGATGCTCGGCCTGGGCGCGGTGGCCCTCCTGGTCGGCGGTGTCGGCGTCGCCAACACCATGGTCATCTCCGTCCTGGAGCGCCGCCAGGAGATCGGCCTGCGCCGCTCGCTGGGCGCGACCCGCAACGCGATCCGGCTCCAGTTCCTGACCGAGTCGCTGCTCCTGTCGGCCCTGGGCGGGGCGGCGGGCGCGCTGCTGGGCGCGGCAGCGACATACGGCTTCGCGCAGGCCCAGGGGTGGACGGCGGTCGTCCCGCCCTGGTCCCTGGCGGGCGGCCTGGCCGCCACCCTCCTGATCGGCGTGGTCGCGGGCCTCTATCCGGCGATCCGCGCCTCCCGTCTCCACCCGACGGTGGCGCTGAACGCGGCGTGAGGCGACGGCGTACGGGGTGCCCTCGTGAGGCGGCGCCCCGTACGCCCCACGCCGCTCCCGCCCCCG
>NZ_JAFMPZ010000026.1 GCF_017353455.1 Streptomyces laculatispora | reverse complement strand
CGACCTCCCCGGAGGCACCGTCTCCACCTTCGTCACCAGCTGGTTCCGCGGCAACGACGGCACCACCACCGACTGGCCCTGCCGAGGCGAAGTCATCCTCCACCTCCCGGCCGCCGAGGTCGCGCCCTTCGCCCAGGACGGAGTCGTCGTGGAACTCGGCCCCCACCACTGCCGGCTCATCCTCGGCTCCTGGTCATGGACCGGACTCGCCGCCGCCATCGGCCGCTTCGACACCGCTATCGAGGTCGTCGGCCCGCCCCAACTGGCCACCGCATTCGGGGACCTCGCCGCCCGCTACGCCCACGCCGCCCGCACCCCAGGACCAGAGACCGTCCCGGCGCGGTGAGAACGGAACTCACCACGCCGCTCAAGCCCTCTCCACCTCCGCCTTCTCGCGCAGGTCGGCGATCCTGCGCGGCGGTCTCACGGCCGGTACACGGAAAGCCTCGGCCGACGGCGCGAGGCGTGGAAGCGAGACCCGGTGGTCTCGGTCTTGGTGCGGGTCGGATGCGGAGTGCGGCGACCGTGGCGGTTGCCGAGGCGTAGGCGGGTCGAGGCCCGCGAGGGCCAGACCGGTCGGAGTGGACCGCTGGGCGTACGAAGGACCCCAGGGCCAGAGCCTGTTCAAGGAGATCGGCTACCTGCTGCCCGCCGCGACCCGGGAGTCCCCCTGGCCCCATCCGGAGCTGGAGTTCCACCGGTACGCGGCGAGCGGCATCGTGCACGCGGCCGCCGAAGCGGGCGACGCCGGGGCCCGAGCGGCCGTCGGACGGCTTCAGGCGCCGCCCGGCGGCGACCTCTGGACCCCGCGGCCCGCCGCGTAACAGCTCGACCCGATCGCCGGCTGAACCGCCCGCCGCGCCCGTGGGCCGGACGGTTCAGGGGCGCGGCTCGGCCGGCGCCGTGCTCGGAACACCGGCGTCCGGGGAGGCCACGGCCTTGCGGTCGCCCGCGCGCAGCACACCGGCTCCGAGCACCAGCCCGAAGGCCAGCACCGACACGAGGCCGAAGGAGACGATCAGCGAGGTCGCCTCGGCGAGCGAACCGATCGCCGACGGGGCGATCAGGCCCGAGGTGTACGTGATCGTCGCGACGCCCGCGATCGCCTGGCTCGGGTTCGGTCCGCTGCGCCCCGCCGCCGCGAAGGCGAGCGGCACGACCACGGCGATGCCGAGGCCCATCAGGCCGAACCCGCACATCGCCAGGGCCGCGTGGGGTGCGGTGACCACCAGCACCCCGCCGACCGTGGCGAGGACGCCGCCGGTCCGTACGGTCCGTACCGCGCCGAAGCGGTCGACGACCCGGTCACCGGCGATCCGGGCCACCGCCATGGTCAGCGCGAACGCGGTCGTCGAAGCCGCCGCCAGGCCCGCCGAGCTGTCCAGGACGTCCCGGAGGTAGACCGCCGACCAGTCCAGGCTGGCGCCCTCGGCGAACACCGCGCAGAAGCCCACCGCGCCGATGACCAGGGCCGACTTGGGCGGCAGGGTGAAGCGCGGCGGAGCCTCCGCGTCCGGCTCGCTGCGCAGGTCGAGCACCCGTCGGCAGGCGATCAGGCCGAGCACGGTGAGGACGAGCGCGGCGATGACGTGGTGCAGCCGCGCGTCGGCCCCCAGATGGGCGGCCACCGTGCCCGCCGCCGAACCGACCAGGGCGCCCACGCTCCACATCCCGTGCAGCCCCGACATGATCGACTTGTTGAGGCGGTTCTCCACCTCGACGCCGAGCGCGTTCATCGCCACGTCCGACATGCCCGCCGACGCCCCGTACACCAGGAGGGCCGCGCACAGTGTCAGCAGATTGGGGGCCATGGAGGGCAGGATCAGCGCCAGGGTCCACAGCATCAGCAGCCCGCGCAGCGCCGTCCGGGCTCCGAAGCGGTGGCTGACCGCGCCGGCCAGCGGCATCGCCAGCGACGCGCCGATCGCCGGGAAGGCCAGGGCTATGCCGAGCTGCCCGGCGCTGAGCCCGGCGTGCTCCTGTATCCAGGGCACCCGGGTGGCGAAACTGCCGGTCACCGCCCCGTGCACCGTGAAGACCGTGGCGACGGCGTACCTGGCGCGCCTCACCTGATCCGTGCTGAAGACCGTTGCCGTGGAATCCGTCGTCATACCGCCGTGCCCTCCCCTGGGAAATCTCCTGTGCCGCGGTTCCGACGCTTCCCGGCGCCCGTCTCCACGATGCGGGCAGTAAACTATCAGGAACCCTGCCTGATAAATAGACCGCGCCGGTCTCACCGCGGCGGCGGTCTGGAAGGATCGCCGGCATGCCCGCATCACCGAGCACCGCCAGGGCCATCAACGACCGGCTCGCCCTGCGGCTCCTCCAGCAGGACGGCCCGCTGACGGCCACGCAGCTGAAGATGCTGACCGGACTCTCCCGGCCCACCGTCGCCGACCTGGTCGAACGGCTTCAGGGGGCGGGCCTGGTCCGGGTGGTCGGAGAGGCCGGGGCCGATCGCCGCGGCCCCAACGCCCGCCTCTACGGGATCGTCGCGGACCGCGCCCATCTGGCCGCCCTCGACGTCCGCACCGACAGCCTCGCGGTGGTCGTCGCCGACCTCCTGGGCGCGACGCTGGCCGAGGCCACCCTGCCGATCGGCGGCGAGACCACTACCGAGGACGCCGTCGAACAGGCCGTGGCCCTCCTGGAACGCACCGCGCGCCGGGCCGGTGCCGCACCGCTGCACAGCGTCGGCATCGGCGCCCCCGGACTGATCGACCCGGTCACCGGAGAACTCCGCGACACCACGGGACTGCCCGCCTGGCACCGCACCCTGGTGCGCGCCCTCCAGCAGCGGCTGCCCGCGAAGGTGCTCGTCGAGAACGAGACCAATCTTGCCGCCGTCGCCGAACACCGCGCAGGCGCCGCCCGCGACCACGACACGTTCGTCCTGCTGTGGCTCGGGCACGGCGTCGGGGCCGCCGTCATGCTGGACGGGAAGCTGCGCCGCGGGGCCTCCGGCGGCGCGGGCGAGATCAGCTTCCTGCCGGTCCCCGGCGCCGTCGGCATCCCCTCGGCCGTCAACTGCGACGGCGGCTTTCACTCCCTGGTCGGCTCGGTCCCGCTGTGCGGGCTGGCCGCCGCCCACGGCATCACCGTCCCGTCCGGCGGCCGCGAGCCGGGCGCGGCGGTCGCCGTCCGCTCGGCCCTCGCCGGGGAGGGCGACGGCGAGGCGTTCCTCGACGCGCTCGCCGACCGGCTGGCCCTGGGCGCGGCAGCGGTCGTCTCGGTCCTGGACCCGGGGTGCGTGCTGCTGTCGGGCGAGGTCGGCCTCGCCGGCGGCGACGCGCTGGCCGCGCGGGTCGAGGAGCGGCTGGCCATGATGTCCCCCCTGCGGACCGAGGTCAGGGCCGGTCTGCTCGGCGGCACCGCCGTCCTGCGCGGCGCCCTGCTGGCCGCCCGCGAGGCGGCCCAGGACGCGCTGTTCACCCCGGTGCTGTGACGGTCCCGGCACCCTTGGCCCGAGTCCCGGGCGGAACGCGGAGGGCCCGACGGTGACCGGGGGCGATCCGGTCACCGCCGGGCGGTGTGGGGG
>NZ_JAFMPZ010000025.1 GCF_017353455.1 Streptomyces laculatispora | reverse complement strand
TCACTGAGGGCACAGGGGGCGGACGACCGCCCCCCTCGATCCGCGAACGGCTCGTCGGTCAGCGCTCCTCGCGGAAGAGGACGTGCCGCCCGGCAGCGGGGTCGTACTTGCGCAGGACCAGCCGGTCGGGGCTGTTGCGACGGCTCTTGCGCGTCACATAGCTCTGCCCCGTCCCCGCGGTCGAGCGGAGCGTCACGACAGGACGGGCTTCACTTCGGGCCATGGCAACCTCCGTACTCGTGAACCGAATCCTCCCCTTGTTGGGAACGGGATTCGTTTTCGTTCTGCCGGTGCAACGCCGGAGTGTCCGGGCGCATTCCCGCCCGGTTCGGGCCGGGGCCCCGGAGTGGGCCGACACACGTCCGGCACTCCTCGGCGAGCCGTCACGCGAGGCCGTCACGATCGTTGACCGCAGTGCCCGGCACTGCGAACGACTGCCCGAGGAACGTGACCCATGCACCTGAAGAACACCCTCTCCGCCATCGCGGCCACCGCGATGATCACCGCCTGCGCGATGACCGCGGCGGGCCCGGCGGCAGCCGCCGGCGCCGCCGCGCCCGCAGGTGGGGCGCGCGAGGCCGTCAAGCAGGACAGGACGGCCTGGACGACCAACAACTGCGGCCGGAACATGCACATCAAGCCGGCCATCGACAACGGCCCCGACAGGCAGTGCCGGACCACCTTCCCCGGCGAGACCCTCAAGCGGACCTGGAAGGTGGGTTCGTACGGCCGTATCGCCGTCTGCTGACGCGGCGCGGCGGCACCGCCTCGACATCCAGCAGCACCCGGGCCGAAGCCCTCGCCCTCCGTGGGGCATCCGGCCCGCACATGCCCCGGCGCGTTCGGTTCAACCCGCGCAGAGCCGGCGCGAACAGGCGCACCGAACGTCTCCGCGCGCCGGATTTCATGCGTCAACACCCTCCAAAAGCAAGACTGTTCGAAAGATCGCGGCGGAACTCAGCCGCTGGCATATGCCAGCTGCAAGAACGCATCGAGTGTTGCCAAACCGCTTACGGGCCCCAGTCGGCTGTGCGACAGTCGTATTCGGTCCACCCTCAGACCTGGTTGTACCGCGCCTGTATCGGAGTACGTCATGCCGTCCCATCTGTCCGCGGACCGCCCCGCCCCCCAGCCGCCCGAGCGCGATGCCGTCGACGCGTTGATCAACCGGACGCGGCGGCTGCGCGGCGATGTGGACGCGGTGCGGCGCGACGCCGTGCTGGTCGACGAGGACGATCCGCAGCTGCGCTGGCAGCGCGCGCTCTGCGATCTGGCGGTGCATCACCTGGATGATCTCGGCGCGCACCTGGGACAGCTCAAGGAGGGTCTGCCGCCGGAAGCCGCAGAACAGCTCGTGGCCGAGCTGTCGCTGGGAGCAGGTCAGGAGACCGTCGGCGAGGAGCGGGCGGGTTCGCCGGCCGGCCGGGTGGGCAGCGCCGAGTGGAATCTGCTGACGGACGCGGTCAGCTGGTCCGACGAACTGCTCCAGATCTTCGGCCGGACCGCACAGGCCGGACCGCTCTCCCTGGATGATCTCCCTTCCGTGCTGTTTCCCGAGGATCAGGCCGTACTCACCGCGCTGGTGACGGACTGCCTGGTCGACGGAAAGCCGATAGACGGTGAGTTCCGGATCCAGCGCCCCGACGGGGGGACGCGGACGCTGCACATGACGGGCGAGCCCGTCCTCGACGCGGACGGCTGCACCGCATCCATGTGGGCGGTCCTGCGCGACGTCAGCGAGCTGCGGCGCAGCCAGCAGGTGGTGCACCGCACCCATGACTCGCTCCGTCGTCAGCAGCACATCGACCGGACGGAACGCCGGCTCGCGGTCGAGCTGCACGAAGCCGTGCTCCCGCCGTGGCGGGGTTCGCTGCGCCTCCCGGACCAGGGTCCCGGAGCGCTGGACATCGCGGCCCACTACCTGCCCTCCGAGTCCAGCGACCTGATCGGCGGCGGCTGGTACGACGCCATGGAACTGCCGGACGGCAGGATGCTGCTCACGGTCGGCGATCTGACCGGTCACGGCATCCAGGCCACATCGGCCATGGCGATGATCCTCGGTGCGCTGCGCGGCATGGCGGTGGCCGGCATCGACCCCGGGGCCCTGATGGGGCATCTGAACCAGCTACTGGAGACATCGGTCCAGCCCGCTCTCGGCAGCGCGGTGTGCTGCCGATTCGACCCCGGGACCCGCACCCTGGACTGGGCGCAGGCCGGACACCCCGCACCGCTGCTGTTCCGCAACGGAACCGGGCGCCCGTTCCCTCAGCCCGACGGCGTACTGCTCGGAGCGGCCTCCGGGATCACCTACGAGCAGGACGAGGCGCACCTGCTGCCCGGCGATGTACTGGTGCTCCACACCGATGGACTGGCCCGGACCAACGACGGGCGCAACGGCCTCCGTCCGGGCACGGAAGCACTGCTCGGACTTGCGCCGCGCTTCGCCGAGGCCCGCACGGCGCAGGACTGTGTACGGACGGTCGCCGAGGAGTTCGGCGGCACCCGGCGACTGGACGACGCATGTGTGCTGATCGCCCGCATCGGGGCATAGGGCACATACACACCGCGCGCGGAGGCAAGGGCACACGGAGAACACACGGCACTGGTACGAGAACGCCCGGCGGCCCATGGTGCGCTGTCCGGACAGGTGTTGAGGAACGGCGCCTCTTTCTGGTGGCGCCCTGGGGTCAGATCTCGGAACTCCTGGTCCGCTGTTTGATGAGGGAACTCTGCGGCAGCGAGCGTTCGATCTCCTCGCGCAGGTCCTCGATCTTCGCGTAGCCGGCGAACTGGCCCGTCAGCCGGTACATCTCGCGCAGCCGGTCCCAGGTGCGGTGCGAGGAGGTCTCCCCCATCGTCACCAGGGCGAGCCGGGCGTAGCGGTCTGCCTGCTCGGGGTCGTCGGCGATGAAGCATGCCGAGGCGAGCGAGATGTAGTCGAAGATCTTGGACCGCTGGCGCCCGTTGACCCGCAGTTCGAGTGCCTGCTTCGCGTGGCGCTGGGCCGTGGCGGCCGCCGAGGGCTCGTGCTCGGCCAGTGTGCGGAACGCCAGTGCCTGCATCCCGTGCAGATCCGCCTCGTCGAACATCTGCATCCAACTGGGTGGTGGGACATCGCCCTTGTCCGAGATGAAGAGTTCCTCGGCCCTGCCGAGGGTGCGCCGCATGGCCTGGCCCCGTCCCATGGAGGCCTGTGCCCAGGCCTCGATGGTGTACAGCATCGCCTGGGTGCGCGGCAGGACCATGTCTCCCGAGCCGGAATGGGCGAGCTTCATGAGGTCGAGCGCGTCGTCCGGACGGCCCAGGTGGACCATCTGGCGGGCCGCCCTGGACAGGGCCTCGCCCGCGCGCGGCCGGTCGCCGCCCTCGCGCGCCGCGTGAGCCGCGATCACGAAGTACTTCTGGGCCGTTGGTTCGAGGCCGATGTCGTGGGACATCCATCCCGCGAGCACGGCGAGGTTGGCAGCCACGCCCCAGAGGCGGCGCTGCAGATGGTCGGGGTGGCGGTAGGCCAGCATGCCGCCCACCTCGTTGAGCTGGCCCACCACGGCCTTGCGCTGGAGGCCGCCGCCCCGGGAGGCGTCCCAGGCGCGGAACACCTCCACGGACCGTTCCAGCGCCTCGATCTCCTCCGAACCGATGGGCGCGGCCTCGTACCGGTCGAAACCGGCTGGGTCCGCGTGCACGGGGTCGTCGATGCGTGGGGCGTCGGCCGCCAGTACGGGGTCGGTGTGCAGCCAGTCGTGCATGGGGCCGGCGATGGTGGAGCCGGCGGCGAGCGCGGCGCTCGCGCTCACCAAGCCGCGTCGGTTGAGCATGAGGTCCATTCCCGTGAATTCGGTGAGGACCGCTGCCGTCCGTTCGGGCGCCCAGGGGAGTTGGTCGGGATTGTCTTCCGTCCCGGTCTCTCGCCGTTTCCCCACACGCCCGCGCCGGCCGAACCCGAGGTCCTCGATGGTCACGACACGACCGAGCCGCTCGGTGAACAGGACTTCCAGCACTTTGGGCACGGGATCACGGGGGGACTCCCCCATATCGATCCAGCGCCTCACCCGCGAGGTGTCGGTGGCGAGCTGGGGGTGGCCCATGGCCGCCGCCTGCCTGTTCACCATTCTCGCGAGTTCGCCCTTGGACCAGCCGGCAAGGCCGAACAGGTCCGACAGGCGGGTGTTGGGTTCTCCGGTCACGTCAAGCCCCCAGGTTCTCGGCTGTGTTGACAGTAACCCCCTGTCAGATGCCCTGCGACTATTCGCCAGGGTTCGCCAGGGTCCGCCACATGGTCTGCCACCCGCGCGCCGGTGTCAGGTAGGAAAGCACCACCCCGCCCGGCAGCCCTAGGTACTCCCCAGGGTGCCGAACGGTCGCCGGCCGGGGCGGCGCACGCAACTTGTCGGCGCACGAAGGGATCTGTATCGCCCATGTACACAGCATCGTCCTCCGTGTCCGCCCCGCCCCGGCCGCTCCGTCCCCTCGGGGCGGGCGGCGGGCCGTATCTCGACCCCCGCGCCGCTGTACCGGCGCCCGGCATGGGTCGGGCCCGGCGCATGGCGGGTCCGGGCACTCAATCGCTCAGCGGGAGACTCGACCTGTCCGGTCCCCAGGGTGCGCAGCTGAGGATGGCCATCGCCTCGGTGCACCGGATCTGCCCGGAGTTCAATCCGGTCCAGGTGCTGCGGCGCAGCGGCCGTTCGGTACTGCTCGTCGGTTCCACCGGACGTACGACCGCGGTCGCCAAGTGCTTACTGGACCACTCGCCGGCGTGGTCGGAGCGGTTCCGCCACGAAATAGCGGCATACCGGGCGTTCGTCCGGCACCGCCCGCCGGTACGGGTTCCCCGGCTCATCGCGGCGGACCCGGAGAACTGCACCCTGGTCATCGAACGGATGCCCGGCCGGGTTGCGGCGCTGACCAGGCATCCGTCGGAGGCGCCGCCGCGGGCCGATCTGCGGGCGGTGCTCGGCGCGGTCAGCCGGGTCAACGCCTGGCGGCCACCGGCCGGTATCTTCGACGCCCCGCTGGACTACGCGGCGCGCATCTCGCGCTACCACGAGCTGGGTCTGTTCACCGACCGTGATCTAGGTGACCTGCAGAAGCTTCTCCACGGTCTGGCCCACGCGGGCGGCCGCCAGGGGATGGGGCAGTTCTGTCACGGTGACGCGCTGCTCTCCAACATCCTGCTGTCGCCCACCGGCCCGGTGCTGGTCGACTGGGAACATGCCGGCTGGTATCTGCCGGGATACGACCTGGCGACGCTGTGGGCCGTGCTGGGTGACGCGCCGGTGGCCCGGCGTCAGATCAGCCAGCTCGCTCAGGTCACGGGCCCGGCGGCGCGGGACGCGTTCCTGGTCAACCTGATGCTCGTACTGACGCGGGAGATCCGTACGTACGAGACGGCCGTGCAGCGGGCCATACGGGACACCGCGGGCCCCAGAACCGGCCAGGACCGGCCGGGCGCACTGTCGTCGGGCGAGGAGCAGCGTCTGCTGCTGCGCCGGCTGCACGACGACTGCGCGATGGCCCGGCGGGCCGTACGAGCCGCGGTCGGCACTCGCTGACCCTCCACCGGGGATGAGCGCTGCGGGTCCGGTGCCGACACACCGGACCCGCAGCGCACTGAGGACGCGCCCGCCGCCGGACGGGCGCGTCCTCAGTGCGTGCGGACGATGTCCACGTCGGCGGCCTTCACAAAGGCGATGCGATGGCCGATCTGGACCGTCACGTACTTCTCGTTGCCCCGGAAGAACGAGTGGTCCAGCGGGTAGGAGGCATCGATCGTCGGGGCGTAGAAGAACCCGGTGGGCGCCTCGCCACCGCCGGGGTAGGACTGGCCGGCCTTGATCGTGTACGGGAGCGGCGTGCCCACCCGCTGGTCCGCGAAGCCGGCGGGGTACTCGGACTTCTCCGGGTACGCCACGCCGTACACCGGCACCTCGGCCCTGCCCGCCTTCGGCCTGACGACATGGCCCGCGGTGGGGGTGGTGGTGCGGGTGCGGGCCGGGGTCTCGAACCAGGCCTTCCGGCCGGACCACCAGATCGCCGTCCAGCCGGGCGCGTGACCGGCGACGACGGCCTGCTGAGTGGCGCTGATCTTGCTCCCCCAGTCGGCGGCGCAGTTGGTGCCGGGCGAACCGTCCGGGTGCAGCCCCGGGTCGGAGAAGAGCGGTGCGTCGGTGGCGGGCTCCGTGTGGAGCGGGACGGCGCTGGAGCCCTGCACGGGCAGATCGACGCCCTTCTCGCAGTCGCGGAAGGCCTGCTTGTTGTCCTTGAACCGCGGGCTGACGGTGATGAGTTCGCTGTTCTTGCGGGCTGTCGGCACAGTGGGCCTGCCGAGCAGCGCCATGAAGCGGTTCCAGTCCCAGTAGGTGCCCGGGTCCCAGTGCATGCCCGCGGCGCCGGCGGCGCTGGTGGGCGGCACCCCGTCGTGGCCGATGATGTGCTGGCGGTCGAGGGGGATGTCGTACTTGGCGGCGAGGTAGCGCACCAGTGCGGCCGTCGAGCGGTACATCTCGGGGGTGTACCACTTGGCGCCGTCGACGGCGACGCCCTCCTGCTCGATGCCGATGGAGTTGGAGTTGACGTACCAGTTCCCGGCCTGCCAGGCGACGTCCTTGTTCTTCACCATCTGGGTGACGTGGCCGTCGCCGGAGCGCACCACGTAGTGGGCCGAGGTCTGCTTCAGCGGGTTCTGGAAGATCTTCAGGGTGGTGTCGAAGTCCTCCTCGGTGTCATGGAGGACAATGAATTTGATCTTGTTGCTGTGCGGCCGGTCCGCCGTGTCGTAGTTGCCGTACGTCTCCTTGTCGGCCGGGTCGCCGGTCTGCTGGTAGGCGGCCGGGACCCAGTCGCATTCGAGGCCGCGCGGACATTCCGGCCGCACCCCGTCCGCGCCGGCCTGCGCCCCGGGGCTGAGCAACGCGAGACTCAGCGCGCCGACGGTGGTGAACGCGACCGCGAGTCCGGTCCTCTGCTTGGACGTCATGACAACCCTTCTTGGAGCTGTGCGTGTTCTGAGCCGTTCGTATCGCGAGGTGTTCGTGTTCCGATCTCTGCGTTCCGCTGTGCGCGCACACTCTGTGACCTGAGGTGAGAGCACGTCAAGAGCGCTGCGGTGGCCGCGGGTCGAGCCAGTGGACCAGACCACTGGCAGGGTCGCTGACCTGCGAAGGGCAATGGGCAACGGCTTGCTGGCGGTGCCGCGTTACCTGAGTTTTACGGAGCCGTCGGCCTGCCGGCGATACGGCGGAACACTCCTCGAACGAGTGCACTTCTTGTATGACTAATCGCGGTTGTGCGTGCCCCGAACGGCCGAAGGGTAGTGCTCGCGCGGACACGACCGAACCGCGTGACGCTCACGCGGAAGGCTCTCGGAAAGGCCGGACGCACATGGCTCAGCCCTTCACCCTGCCGGACTTCTATGTTCCGTATCCGGCGCGGCTCAATCCTCATGTCGAGGAGGCCCGACAGCACACCAAGGTGTGGGCGCGGGCCATAGGGATGCTGGAGGGATCGGGCATCTGGGAGGAGAAGGACCTCGACTCCCACGACTACGCGCTGCTGTGCGCGTACACCCACCCCGACTGCTCGGCCGAGGCGTTGTCGCTGGTGACCGACTGGTACGTGTGGGTCTTCTTCTTCGACGACCACTTCCTGGAGCTGTTCAAGCGCACCCCGGACCGGAAGGGCGGCAAGCGGTATCTGGACCGGCTGCCCGCCTTCATGCCGATGGAGCGCGGTGCGCCGACGCCCGAGCCGGCGAACCCGGTGGAGGCCGGGCTGGCCGATCTGTGGGCGCGGACCGTGCCGGGCATGTCCGACGGATGGCGGGCACGGTTCGCCGAGGCGACGAAGAACCTGCTCAACGAGTCGATGTGGGAGCTCTCGAACATCGACGAGGGCCGCATCGCGAACCCCGTCGAGTACATCGAGATGCGCCGCAAGGTGGGCGGTGCCCCATGGTCAGCGGGGCTGGTGGAATACGCGGCCGGCGCCGAGGTACCCGACGCGGTGGCCGGTGAGCGGGCGCTGCGAGTGCTGCGCGACGCCTTCTCCGACGGGGTCCATCTGCGCAACGACCTCTTCTCCTACCAGCGTGAGGTCGAGGACGAGGGCGAGAACAGCAACGGTGTGCTGGTCCTTGAGCACTTCCTGGGCTGCTCGACACAGGAGGCCGCCGAGGCGGTGAACGATCTGCTGACGTCGCGGCTCCAGCAGTTCGAGAACACCGCGCTCACCGAACTCGGTCCGCTCTGCTCCGAGAAGGGGCTGGATCCCGCGCAGACCGCGGCGGTCCTGGCCTATGTCAAGGGCCTCCAGGACTGGCAGTCCGGCGGCCATGAGTGGCACATGCGCTCCAGCCGCTACATGAACGACGGAGGGGCCCAGCAGGCGACTCCGGGGTTCGGTATGGCGGCCGCGTCGATCCGGTTCACTCCCCGGTCGGAGTCGGCCAGGCTGCGGAGTCACACCTATCTGCCCTACCAGCACGTCGGCCCGTCCCTGCTGCCCGACTTCGACCTGCCGTTCGGCACGACGCTCAGTCCGCATCTGGCCGGGGCCCGGGTGCGGCTCGTCGGCTGGTCGTCCCGCATGGGCATCCTGGAGGCGCAGCCGGGGGTGCCGGGCTCGCACATCTGGGACGAGGAACGGCTGCTGGCGATCGACCTGCCGCTGTGCGCGGCCGGGATTCACCCTGACGCCACCCCGGACGAGCTCGACCTGTCCTCGCAGTGGCTGGCCTGGGGGACCTACGGCGACGACTGGTTCCCGGTGGTGCACGGGCGGGCCCGTGACCTCACCGGGGCCAAGGTGGCCAATGCGCGCCTGTCGCAGTTCATGCCGCTGGACGGGGCGGCGGCGCCCGAGCCGGTCAACGCGCTGGAGCGCGGGCTCGCCGATCTGTGGGAGCGCACGGCGGCGCCGATGGACGACAGCGGCAGGCGCGCCTTCCGCACCTGCATCGAGGACATGACGGCGAGCTGGGTGTGGGAGCTGGCGAACCAGGCGCAGAACCGGATTCCCGATCCGGTGGACTATGTCGAGATGCGACGCATGACCTTCGGTTCGGATCTGACGATGAGTCTGTGCCGGCTCGGGCACGGCAGGAAGGTGCCCGCGGAGATCTACGCCAGTGGCCCGCTGCGCTCCCTGGAGAACGCCGCGGCGGACTATGCCGCACTGCTCAACGACCTGTTCTCGTACCAGAAGGAGATCGAGTACGAGGGTGAGGTGCACAACGGCGTCCTGGTGGTGCAGAACTTCTTCGGGGTGGACTATCCGACCGGGATGCGGCTCGTGTACGACCTGATGAAGTCGCGGCTGCGGCAGTTCCTGCATGTCGCGGAGCACGAACTTCCTTTGCTGTACGACGACTTCGGCCTTGACGGCGAGGCGAGGGAGGTCCTCGCGGGCTATGTGCGGGAGCTGAAGCACTGGATCGCGGGCATCCTGATCTGGCACCGGGGCTGCCGGCGCTACCGCGAGGAGGATCTGCGGCGGGGCACGGCGGCCCCGTGGCACCTGAGTGGTCCCACGGGGCCCGGTACCTCTGCGGCTCGGGTGACCTCGCTGTTCGCTCAGCTCTCGGGGGTCAGGGTGTAGGTCTTTCCGGCACGCGCCCTGAAGGTCTTCTCGCCGCCGGCGAACAGGGTGCCGCTGACGGTCACCTCGCGGGTGCGGCTCGCCTTGAGCACCACACGGCGGGCCGTCCCCGCGGCCCACTCGATGTCGACGGTGAATCCGCCCCGGGCGCGCAGGCCGCGCACCGATCCGTCCGGCCAGCCGGCCGGGAGCGCGGGGAGGATCTCGACGGTGTCGTGCTGGCTCTGCAGCAGCATCTCCGCGACGCCCGAGGCGGCACCGAAGTTCCCGTCGATCTGGAACGGCGGGTGGGTGTCCCAGAGGTTGGGCAGGGTGGAGTTCTTCAGTTGCTCCGAGAGCATCTTGTGGGCGTGGTCGCCGTCGCCCAGCCGCGCCCAGAAGTTGATCTTCCAGGCCTTGGACCAGCCGGTGCCGCCGTCGCCGCGGGCGCCGAGGGAGACCTTGGCCGCTTCGGCCCAGCCGCTGCCGGCCTCGATCTGCCGGCCGGGGTGGAGGCCGAAGAGGTGGGAGACATGACGGTGGTCGTCGGCCGGGTCGTCCCGGTCGGCCTTCCACTCCTGGAGCTGGCCCCAGGAGCCGATCCGCAGGCCGGGGTCGAGCTGGTCCAGGGCCGTCTCCAGCCTGCCGCGGAAGGCTGCCGCGTCGCCGAGGGTGCGGGCGGCCTCCAGGGTGCTGGTGAGGAGGTCGTGGACGATCTGCTGGGACATCGCGGCACCGGCGGTGAAGTCCCCGTGCTCGGGTGAGTAGCTCGGGGTGACGACGAGGAGTCCGTCACGCGGGTCGGTGCGCAGATTGGCCAGCCAGAATTCGGCGGCCTCCTTCATCGCCGGATAGGCGGTGGAGCGCAGATAGGCGGTGGAGCCGCTGAACCGGTAGTGCTCGTACATCTGCTGGGTGAGCCAGGCGGCGGCCTCGGGGAACCAGAACGCGGTGGAGTAGTCGTGGACACCGGTGAAGCCGTACGGGTTGGTCTCGTTGTGCACGACCCAGCCGGCGGTCCCGAACATCTCCTTCGCCGTCCTGCGGCCCGGCTCGCGCATGGCCTCGATGTAGCGGTCGTAGGGAGCGGTGGTCTCGGCGAGGTTGGTGACCTCGGCGAGCCAGTAGTTCATCTGGAGGTTGATGTTGCTGTGGTAGTCGGCCGACCAGGGCGGGGTGGTGGAGTTGTTCCAGACGCCCTGGAGGTTGGCGGGCAGCGAACCCTCGCGCGAGGAGGCGATCAGCAGGTAGCGCCCGTACTGGAAGAAGAGCGCCTCCAGGGCCCGGTCGGCGGGGCTGCTGCCTCCGGTGTACCCGCGGAGCAGCTGGTCGGTGGGCAGGTCGGGCAGTTGCTGGCCGATGTCGAGCGCCACCCGGTCGAAGAGGGCGCGGTGGTCGCTCGTGTGGGTGTCGCGGACGCGTTCGTACGTGGTGCCCGCCGCGGCGTCGACGGCGACGGTGACCTTGGCGTGCGGGTCCGCGCCCCGGTAGGCCGGATAGGTGTCCGCGTAGTCGGTGCCCGCGGCGAGGAAGAACCAGGCGCTGTCGGCGCCGGTGACGGTGAGGCTGCCGTCGGCGCCGGCGGTGAGGGTGCCGCCCTTGGTGCGGACCCGGATCTGGGCCTCGAAGCGGAGCCCGTTGTCCTTGAGCGCTCCGCGGACGGTGAGCCGGTCCCCGGCGGCGGAGGCGGTGAAGTCGCTGCGCGGCGAGGTGTAGCGCAGGGTGAAGGTCACCCGTCCCGGCCGGTCCGCCGTGAGCCGTCCGCCGATGACCCCGCCCGGGTGCGAGACGAAGTACTCCCTGCTGTGCGCGGCCCCTTCCCGGGTGTAGCCGACGGTCGCGAGTGCGGTGCGCAGGTCCAGGCTGCGCCGGTAGGAGGCGTCGGGGGCGGCCGGGGCGCCCGGCACGTCGAGGAGCAGGTCCCCGAAGACCTGGTAGGCGCCGTAGCCGCGGCGCCCCTGTCCGAGTTCGGCGGCCACGGCGTCGGGGCCGAGGGCGCCCTCGCTGTCGAGGCGCCGGCGGACGTCGGCGAGAGCGTCGGGCCTGGGGGCGGTCCAGTTCCCGAAGTCGTATCCCTCGGCCGAGCCGGGTCCGCCGGACCACAGGGTCTTCTCGTTGAAGGTGAGACGTTCGGTGGCGAGCGTGCCATGGACGCTCGCACCGAGGGCCCCGCCCCCGATGGGCAGGGATTCGCGCTCCCAGTCGGCGGCGGGGGCGAGGTAGTGGAGTACCGGGTTCGGTAGCGCCTTCTTACCTCTCAGCTTCGCCGATTCATCGGAGGTACCGACGGCGGCTGCCGTGCCGGCGAGAGCCGGAACTCCCAGCGCCAGAGCCCCTGTTGCGCCGATCGCTGTCTTCACTGTGGTGCGTCGCGTCATCCCGGATGTCATGCCGAACGACGCTAGAGGTCCGACGACTCCCGGGACAAGACGCATGACGAAGCAGCCTCTTGGACAGAGGCCGTGTGTACTTGGACGGAAGTGCCGCCACCGGACCGGACAGCGCGCGCCGCCCGGCGGGCGGGCCGCGCGTGCGGCTCAGCCCTGCTGGAAGAGCTCCGCGGGCAGCGGCTTCAGGAGGGTGTACAGATCGTCGGTGATCGGGCGGTCCCAGCTGGCGATGGTGACGAGCACGCCGTCGCTGCGGTCGAACTGGACGCAGGCGATCCGGCTCTCGGAGAGCTTGACGCGGCGGACGATCAGCAGGTTGTCGCCCTGCATCACGGGCATGTCCTCGGTCGCGGTGACCTCGACCGGCTCGTCGTTCTCCAGCGCGAGCAGCAGCTGGGCCACCTCGAAGGGGACCTGGCCCTCCTCGGTCTCGCGGGCGGGCGAACCCTCCGGGAGATTACCGATGATCATCGCGGGGCCGCGGCCGCCGAACAGGTCGTAGCGGAGGAAGACGCCCTGACAGCTCCCGTCGGGAGCGGGCAGCAGACCGGCGCCGAGGTTGCCGGGCCAGTCCCCCGGGTCCATGGCCAGGACGTCGAAGTCGGGGCCCGCGGGTGTGGCGGCGCTACGGCGGCGGAGGAAGGACATGGAGACATGTTACGTGGCCGGGCTCACGTCGCGGCGCCGGGCCCACAGGGGCCCGGGCGGCGCCGGAGGCGCACGCCCGCCCGGATGTCCCGCTACGCCGGACGGGTACGCGGCCGTTCCCCGGCACACGGTGATCCTCCGGCATCCTGTCACCCCGCGTCCGACTCCGAGGCCAGTGTCTCCAGTACGGCGACGGCCTCGGCGGCCCGGCCGTGCGGGACGAAGAGGTGGTCGTGGTGGAATCCGGCCACCACGTTGCAGCTGATCCCCGCGTCGGTGAGGGCGAGGGACACCGCGGCGGTCAGCCCCACGGCGTCCAGCGAGGAGTGCACACGGAGCGTGATCCAGCCCGCCGGGGAGGAGTGGTCCAGTCCGGCCGCCACGGCCTGGGCCTCGGGGAGCACCAGTGTGAGCCCCTCGGCCTCACTGACCGTGACGACGGGGGCGGCTTCGGCGGGCACCACGCCGTCGGGCACGGTCGCGAAGACGTAGCGGCCGGGGTGCAGCTCCGGGCGCAGGTCGCTCAGCAGGGTTCGAAGATCACTCTCGGCGGTCACACCCCCACGCTACCTACGGCGTGCGGCGGCGCTCGTGATGGCGTGCGACGCGGGCGCGGTTGCCGCAGGAGGGCTTGCACCACTCCTGGCGCGGGTGCTCCTTGACGAAGTAGCGCACGCAGCGAGGGGCGTGGCAGGGCCGTGCGGTCGGGCCCGGTCAGGAATCCGATGACGGCGCGGGCGAGCGCGTCCGCGGCCGAGCCCCCGGCAGGGTGGTCGTGGACGACGAGTTCGCCGTCCCGCGGCCAGTCCAGGCGCGGCGCGGCGGGAACGGCGGCGGCCGCCTCGTTCAGCCGGCCGAGCGCCGCCTCGACGGGGATCAGCCGTGCGGCGTCGGCGGGGCTCGGCTCGCCGGGGCGCACGGCGCGGGCGAAGAGCGCTCGTGCGGCGGCGCGCAGGGACCGTACGGCGGCGAGGTCCGCACCGTCGGCCGTCCAGAGGCCGGGGGCCGGGACCCGGCCGAGCAGGGCGGGCCGATCACGGACCCAGCGGGTCAGGCCGGCCGGGCTGTCCAGGACGTCTCCGCCCAGGGCTGGCA
>NZ_JAFMPZ010000024.1 GCF_017353455.1 Streptomyces laculatispora | reverse complement strand
CTCCCGCACCCCACCACGACAACGAGGTCGTCATGACTACCACCCCTACCCGGGCCACCGTCCCGACAGAGCGCAGACTGCCCGGACAGCGAAGACTGCTGACCGGCCTGATGGCCAACAGCGTCACCCTGTACGCGATCTACGGCGCGGTGCCCGCCGTGCTCCTCGCCAACCTGGTCGCGGACATCGCCCCCGACTCCAAGTCCACCTCGCTCGGTGTGATCAGCGCCGTCGGAGCGGTCGGCGCGATGCTCGCCAACCCGATCTCCGGGGCCCTCTCCGACCGCACCCGCAGCCGCTACGGCCGCCGCGCCCCCTGGATGGCCGGCGGCGCGCTGCTCGGCGGCCTCTCCCTGATCGCCGTCGGCGTCGGCAACAGCCTCCTCTGGGTCGCCGTCGCCTGGACGCTCGCCCAGATCTTCCTCAACGGCCTCCAGGCCCCGCTCACCGCCGTCATTCCCGACCGTGTCCCCGAGGAGCGGCGCGGCCTGTTCTCCTCCGCCGCCGGGCTCGCCCAGATGCTCGGCGCCGTCGTCGGCACCGCCGTGGCCGCCGCCTTCGCCAACGCCCTCGGCCTCGGCTTCGCCGTCTTCGGCGTCCTGATCATCGCCGGCACCGCGGTCTTCCTGCTGCTCAACCGCGAACCGTCCACCGCCGACGCCCGCCACGAACCGTTCCGCTGGAAGGACTTCCTGCGCGGCTTCTGGATCAGCCCCCGCGCCCACCCCGACTTCGCCTGGGCCTTCCTCGGCCGCTTCCTGCTGATCCTCGGCTACTACGCGGTCTCCTCGTACCAGCTGTACGTCCTCGACGACTACATCGGTCTCACCCGCGACCAGGCCAACGACCTGATGCCGCTGCTCAGCCTCGCCATGCTGCCCGGAATGATCGCGATGATCGTCATCTCCGGCCCCTGGTCGGACCGGGTCGGCCGGCGCAAGCCCTTCGTGATCGCCGCCAGCCTCGGCATGGCCCTCTCGCTGTTCCTCCCGCTGGTGCTCCGCAGCGAGGCCTCGATGTTCGGGTACGCGATCCTCACCGGCGCCGCGTTCGGGATGTACATGGCCGTCGACACCGCCCTGATGACCCAGGTGCTGCCCCGGCCCGACGACGCCGCCAAGGACATGGGCGTCCTCAACATCGCCAACGCCCTCCCGCAGGCCCTCGCGCCCGCCGTCGCCGCCGCCGTCATCGCCCTGCTCGGCGGCTACCGCTCGCTGTTCGCCACCGCCATCGTCCTGGTGGTCCTCGGTGCCGTCAGCATCCTCCCCATCCGCACCGTCCGCTGACCCTTCCCCCTCGTCCACGCGCCGGGTGCCCGGCGCTCAGTACTCGCGTACCCAGAGCTGCCAGCCGCCGAGGGCCTGGGTACACATGTAGGACGCGTAGGGCCCCTGTTCACCAGGACGCTGCGTCGGGCCCATGGTGAGACTGCGCAGAACGACCGCGGGTATGCCGCGTCCGTGTGTCGTTGGCCGAATCTCATGCGCGGGCGACGAGGGCGTACAGGACGGTTCGCGGAGATTACCCCGCAGGCAGTGGCATGACAACGTCACATTGTATTCTGGGTCTCCGCACGGTGCTGGAGGACAGACATGGCCCGCCTCACGTCGCTCAACGCGATCTCGGCGCAGGAACATCTGCGCGACCAGGTGGCGCACGCGCTGCGGGCGGCGCTGATCTCCGGGGAGCTGAGGCCGGGGACGATCTACTCCGCGCCCGCGCTCGCCTCGGAGTTCGGTGTCTCCGCGACGCCCGTCCGCGAGGCGATGCTCGATCTGGCCCGGGAGGGACTGGTCGAGGCCGTTCGCAACAAGGGCTTCCGGATCACCGAGCTGACCGACCAGGACCTCGACGACTTCACCGAGCTCCGCGCCATGATCGAGGTCCCCACCGTCGGCCGGATCGCGCGGATGGGCCTGACGCGGGAGCTGGAGGCGCTGCGTCCCGTCGCGCAGGAGATCGTCGAGGCCGCACGTCGGCACGACATCCTGGGGTACCTGGAGGCCGACCGCCGCTTCCACCTCGCGCTGCTCGGGCTGGCCGGGAACCGCCGGCTGGTCGAGGAGGTCAGTGAACTGCGCAAGCGCTCCCGGCTGTACGGGCTGAACAGGCTCTCCGAATCAGGTCAGTTGACGGCCTCGGCCGAGGAACACGTACAGCTGCTGGATCTGGTGGTCGCCGGTGACGCCCCGGGCGCCGAGGCCTGCATGCTCGCCCATATGTCCCATGTCCGGTCCCTGTGGGCCGACGGCAGGCGGGCGGACAAGGAGCGGGCGGACGGGGAGTCCGAAGGCGTACCGGCTGCCGAGGCCTGAGGCCCGCCGCTCCGCCATCACTGCGGGGCCGACGGGGCGGGTCCAGCCCCGGACCGGTTTCCGGTGGTCCTCCGGCTCGTCCCTCAGATCGTCTCCCGGCGCCCCGGAACTCGTTGTGCTGGAGGTACCCGCAGAAGTCCGGCATCCTCAGGTATCGGGCCCGCCGGAGTGACGCTCTCGTCCGGTTGGGGCCCCGCGGCCTCCCGCCGCGGGGCGGCGCTCCTCAGCTCTCCAGCAGCCCCGCCATCCAGGCCTCGACGCCGTCCGGGGTCCGGGGCAGCGCGGCTGACATCAGCCGGGCGCCGTCCGCCGTGATCACGAGGTCGTCCTCGATCCTGATGCCGAGTCCCCGCAGCTCCGGCGGGAGCGTCTCGTCGTCCGGCTGGAGGTACAGCCCCGGCTCCACGGTGAGCACCTGCCCCGGCTCCAGCACTCCGTCCGGGTACGCCCCGGCGCGGGCCCGCGCGCAGTCGTGCAGATCCATCCCGAGCATGTGGCCGCTGCTGCACAGGGTGTAGCGGCGGTGGAATCCGTTCTCGGGGGAGAGCGCCTCCTCGGCCGGCATCGGCAGCACGCCCCAGTCGTGCAGGCCGTCGGCGATGACCCGCATGGCGGCCTGGTGGAAGTCGCGGAACCGGGCGCCGGGACGCAGCGCCGCGATGCCCGCGTCCTGGGCGGCCAGCACCAGTTCGTACGCGGTGCGCTGGAGGGGGGTGAAGGTGCCGGACAGCGGAAGGGTGCGGGTGATGTCGGCCGTATAGAGCGAATCGGTCTCCACGCCCGCGTCCAGCAGCATCAACTGCCCGCGCTCCAAGGGGCCGTCGTTGCGGGTCCAGTGCAGTACGCAGGCGTGCGCCCCGGCGGCGGCGACGGTCGCGTAGCCGGGACCGTTGCCGTCCAGCCTGGCCCTGAGGCCGAACACCCCCTCGACCACGCGTTCGCCGCGCGGATGGGCCAGGGCCCGCGGCAATGACCGTACGACGTCCTCGAACCCGGCGGTCGTCGCATCGACGGCTCGCTGCAACTCACCCTGCTCCCAAGGGTCCTTGACGAGCCTCAGCTCGCTGAGGACGGTGTCGAGACCGGCCGGGGCGGGCCGCGGCACGGGAATCCGGCGGGCATCGCCGAGCCAGACGTCGACGGCCGGGTCCACGCCCGCGATGAACCGGGTCGGGGGCTGGGCCCCGGTCATCAGCTTCTCCCACGCGTCCAGGTGCTCGCAGCGGACGCCGGTGAGCCCGGCCGCCTCCGCGAGGCCGGGTCTGCGGCCGACCCAGAACTCCCCGTACCTGCGGTCGCGGTAGAACTCGCCGCCGGTACGCGGCGAGCGGGGTCTCAGGTAGAGGACCGCCTCGTGGCGGGCGTCCCCGTCGGGTTCCAGGACCAGTACGTGGCCGGCCTGGTCCTCCCCGGTGAGGCCGGTGAGCCAGGCGTACCCGGTGTGCGGTCTGAAGCGGTGGTCCGTGTCGTTGGACCGGACGGCGAGGGTACCGGCCGGAATGACCAGCCGTTCGCCCGGAAACCGTGCGGCCACCCGTGCGCGGCGGGCCGGTGTCAGGTCGCGGGCCGGGACGCGGTCACCCCCGGGAAGAGGGGTATCGGCCCAGGCCGCGCGCATGAAGGTGTCCAGGGCCGGCGACACCGGCAGGTCGTGACTGCTGCTGTGCAGGGGGAGTCGGGGCTCGGTCACGGGGCGGTACTCCTCGGGCTGTGTCGACACCGGCCGCAAGCAGGGTGCTGCGAACGGGAGTTGGCGTGCAGACGAATCTGCGCGCAACGCCTTCCAAAGAACATGTGACATGTGCCATTGTACAGACGGTCGCGATTGAGGTCGTGCTCATGTCAGACATCCCGGTACGGCCTCGACCGCGCACCATCCCCCACGGCCGCGCACCGTCGCGCGGCCACCACTCCGCTGGGAGGCGGCACGTGAAGAACCGAACGGTTCGTCAGAGATTCACCGGGCTATCCACCGTGGCCCTGACGGCCTGCCTGGGCGTCGGCATGCTCGCGGCACCGAGCCGGGCCGCCGAGGTCCGTCCCTCCACTCCGGCCGCCGCAAGCGCAACGTCCGCCGCAAGGGCGGCCGTTGACCCGACCGCACCGGATCCGGGCGGCCCTGCCGCGCAGGCCCTCACCGCACCCGTCCAGGACGCCGGTCACATAGGCGACAAGGCGCTGAAGCCCGCGGACCGAGCGCCGCAGACCGCTTCCAAGGACGCGCTGCGGCGCGACTACGACGACCCCGGCACCTCCGCGCCCAGCCACCCCGCCCCCTCGATGAAGGCGAAGGCCCGCGCCGCCGCCAAGTCGGCCGGAACCGGCGCGGCCGCCGCCTGCTCCGTCGCGGACTTCACCAGCCGCACCGGGAGCGCCCTGGTGCAGCAGGTCAAGTCGTCGACGACCGACTGCGTCAACACCCTCTTCAAGGTCAAGGGCAACGACGGGTACCTCGCCTTCCGTGAGGCCCAGATGGTCAGCGTCGCCGACGCGCTGCGTGACGGATCGGCCGCGTACCCGGGTGACAGCAGCACCGGTATGCCGCAGCTGGTGCTCTTCCTGCGGGCCGGCTACTACGTGCAGTACTACGACCCCGCCACCGTCGGCAGTTACGGTGCCCCGCTGCGCACCGCCATCCAGGGCGGACTGGACGGTTTCTTCGCCTCCTCGCACTCCCGCGATGTCACGGACGCCAACGGCGAGACCCTGTCCGAGGCCGTCATCCTCATCGACAGCGCGGAGCAGAACGCCCGCTACCTGTACGTCGTCAAGCGGCTGCTCGCCGACTACAACTCCTCGTACGACAGCTCCTGGTACATGCTCAACGCGGTCAACAACGTCTACACCGTGACCTTCCGCGGCCATCAGGTGCCGGAGTTCGTCAGCGCCGTCGAGGCCGATCCGAGCCTGCTCGACTCGCTCGCCGGCTTCGCCCGCGACCACCTGAGCCTGCTGGGCACGAACAAGTCCTATCTGACCTCCAACGCGGGACGCGAACTGGCACGCTTCCTCCAGGAGGAGCCGCTGCGGCCCAGGGTCCGCCCGCTCGTCACCGACCTGCTCGGCCGGAGCTCAATGACCGGACCCACCGCGCCGCTCTGGGTCGGGCTGGCGGAGATGGCCGACTACTACGACGCGGCCAACTGCTCCGCCTACGGCACCTGCGACCTGTCGGCACGCCTCAAGAGCGCCGTGCTCCCGGTCAACTACACGTGCAGCGACAGCATTCACATCCTGGCCCAGCAGATGTCCTCGGCCGATCTCGCGACCGCCTGCACCAGCCTGCGCAACCAGGATGCCTACTTCCACGACGTGGTGCGGGACAACGGGCCCGTCGCCAACGACCACAACAGCACCATCGAGGTGGTGGTCTTCGATTCGAGCACCGACTACCAGACCTACGCCGGGGCCATCTACGGCATCGACACCAACAACGGCGGCATGTACCTGGAGGGCGACCCGGCCGCGGCCGGCAACCAGCCGCGGTTCATCGCCTACGAGGCCGAGTGGGTCCGGCCCGACTTCCAGATCTGGAACCTCAACCACGAGTACACCCACTACCTCGACGGCCGGTTCGACATGGCCGGCGACTTCGACGCCGGCCTCACGACGCCGACCATCTGGTGGGTCGAGGGCTTCGCGGAGTACGTCTCCTACACCTACCGTGACGTCACCTACGACGACGCCGTCACGCAGGCCGCGGCGCACACCTACACCCTGCGCAACCTGTTCGACACCACGTACGAGAACGCCGACCAGACCCGCATCTACAACTGGGGCTATCTGGCGGTCCGTTACATGCTCCAGTCGCACCGTGCCGACGTGGACAAGCTGCTGGGCCTCTACCGCGGCGGTGACTGGAACGGTGCCCGCACCCTGCTCACCTCCACCATCGGCAGCCGTTACGACGCCGACTGGACCACATGGCTGACCGCCTGCGCGGCCGGCGCCTGCGGCGGCGGGTCCACCAACCCGCCCGGCGAGATCACCGAGTGCACGGCGACCGACACCAGGCTGCTGGACCGGAACTGCATGCGCAGCGGGCTGAAGGCCGTCAAGGGCGACTATGCCTACCTGGCCGTCGTCATCCCGGCCGGCACCACCCAGCTGAAGATCACCGCTTCCGGCGGCACGGGTGACGCCGACCTCTACTACAGCGACAAGGAGTGGGCGACCACCAAGGTCTTCTCCGACAAGTCTGTCGGGGCGGGCAACGAGCACACCCTGACCGTCAACAGCCCGGCGCCGGGATACCACTTCATCAGCCTCTACGGCAACGAGAAGTTCGACGGCGCCAAGGTCACCACCGAGTTCTGATCCCTACGACCCCTACGGTGTCGGTCGGCCGAGTGAGGTCCCGCTCGGCCGGCCGGTGCTGTCTCCCGGGGCGCGTCCGCCGGACCCGGCCCGGGAGATCACGACAGCCGCAGCCGGCCGGGCGTCGTTTCGTCCGCCAGGATCGCCACGATCAGGTCGAAGAGCGTCGGCCCTCGTCCGGCCAGGGCCTCATCGAGCCGCTTCCGCATCGCGGGACGGTTGGTGGGATGCGCCCGCTCCAGGCTCCGTCGAAGCTGACGGGCCGTCTCCCCGTGGCCCAGGGCGTGTACGGAGAGTGCGTGGTCCCGCCACTCGATGACGAAATCGCCGTCGTCGGGCGTGCCCATGCCGCCACCGAGACAGTCCGCGAGAGCGTCGAGGTTGCGGCCGAAATACCCGTCCGGGCCGTTTACGGCCTCGCCGATCACTGTCCAGAACTGCTCCAGGCCGGTGACCCGGGAGCCTTCGATCACATAGGTCACGGTCATGGGTGGAGCGTACAAGTCCGTGTGCCTCGTCCGGTCCGTGATCCGCGCCGCAGGTGGGGGACTGCGGCGCGGATCCTTCCGGGGAGGGTTCAGCAGGTGAAGTCGACGAGGTCGAACGTCGCGTAGTGGTCGGAGGTGTAGTAGTCCTCCTGGGTCTCCTCGCCGGTGACGATCCGGCGTGCGCCGCGGGTCGGGGCGCCGGGGGTGATCACGGTGTACTCGTGGTAGTAGCCGGTGCCCTGTCCGGGCAGGACGCCTTCGCGGTTCTGGAAGACGACGCCGTCCTGGTCGTAGGGGAAGGGGCCACCCGCATCGATGAGATCGAGGGTGTCATGGGCCTGGGAGGGGAGGGCGGAGTAGCAGATGCTGCCGACCGAGGTGGTGGCGGCTGTCGCGGTCGCCGCGACCGGGCCGCCGACGAAGAGGACGGACAGGAGGGCGGCGACGCCGCCGAGCGTGGTGATCCGTGGGGGGATTCGCATACCCATCATGATGACGCGCGTAGATGCGCTTCCGTCAACGCCAACTCCAGTGATTTTTTCGGAAGTTAACCTGAACGGCGGCAATTCCACGTCCCGTCCGCCCGATCCGTACCGGATCGCGTGGTTCCGCACGCCGTGACACGTCGGCAAGCGTGACAGCCCGTGGGCGGGGCATGCATTGCGTGAAGCGCATTCGACGAGGAGGAGGCGATTCACTGTGCGGGCGGGGGAGACGATGGAGCGTCAGGAAATGGGCCGGCTGCATCGCAGGCTGGGCAGTGCCGATCTGGCGGCGATTTCCGAAGTGCGCGGTGCTGTAAGGGAATTACTGAGGTACCGGTGGAAGGAGGAGCCCGCGCAGGTGGCCGAGTTACTGCTCAGCGAACTGGTGACCAACGCGCTGGTCCACACGGACGACGGCGCGGTCGTCGCCGTCAGCGTGGCGCCGCGGAGACTGCGGGTGGAGGTGAGGGACTTCGTCCCCGGGATGCCCGTGTCGGACGTACCGAACGCCGACGACGGTACGCACGGCCGAGGGCTGATCCTGGTGGAGAGCCTCGCGGACGCCTGGGGGGTCAGCCCGCAGGCGCTGGGCAAGGTGGTCTGGTTCGAGCTGGACGGCGAACGGCCCTGAGCATCCGAGGGATGGTCAGGGCCGTTCATCGCCAACCGTGTCGACCGGCGCACCGTCGCGTGGGGCTCAGCCGAACTGCTGCTCCAAGGCCTTCAGTTTCTGCTCCAGCGAGTCGAGCCGGGGCAGTGCATGGGTGTCGTCCTCGGCGGTGAGGCCGACGGCTCTGGGATCACTCGTGTTCAGGTCCGAGGCGCTCGTGGAGCTGGAGCCGCTGACGGCTTGCAGGGATGGCCGGGGCCGCAGCGGCAGCTGACCCTGCTCGGACAAGGCGGGCTCCGCTACGGACTGTGCGGAGCCCGCTGCGGCGATGGCCTGGACGTCCACGTGGGCGCCGCCCCGGCCCCAGGCCCGGTTCTGCCGGTTCAGGGCCTTGATCTGCGCCCGGTCCAGCTTCTCCTGGTCCTTCCTGCGGAGACGGTTCTGCTCCTCCTCCCTGCGGTCCTCGCGTACCTCGTCGACCGCCTCGTCCAGTGTGCGTACGCCTTCGAGCAGCATCAGCGACCAGGCGCCGAAGGTCTCCCGGGGTGCGCGCAGCCACCGTACGATCCGGATCTGCGGCAGCGGACGGGGCACCAGGCCCTGTTCGCGCAGGGCGGCCCGGCGGGTCTGCTTCAGCGCCCGGTCGAAGAGCACGGCCGCCGAGAGCGACATCCCCGCGAAGAAGTGCGGGGCGCCGGCGTGGTCCAGGCCGCGCGGCGCGTGCACCCAGTTGAACCAGGCGGCGGCGCCGGCGAAGATCCACACCAGCAGCCGGGAGCCGAGGGCCGCGTCGCCGTGGCTGGCCTCCCGCACGGCGAGCACGGAGCAGAACATCGCGGCCCCGTCGAGGCCGAACGGCACCAGGTACTCCCAGCCCCCGGCGAGGCCGAGGTTTTGCCGGCCGAAGCCGACGAGCCCGTGGAAGGAGAGCGCGGCGGCGACCGCCGCGCAGCAGAACAGCAGAACGTACGAAGCCGAGGCGTAAAATGCTTCCTTGCGCCTGCGCCGGTCCTCGCTGCGTTCCCAGGTGTCGTCGGCCGCGGGTGTGTCAGAGGTGCGCTTGCCGCGCGCGACCACCGCCGCCGCTGCCATGACCCCCGCGACCAGCACGGCGGCCGGAAGCAGCCAGTCAAGCGAAATGTCTCTCATGCACGGTCCCTTGCGTCGCGTAGGGCGTTTCGGGCCGCCATCGTGACGGAGATTCCCTCAAGTCAAGGCGGTTTCGGGGCAAGTTAATGCCAATGGGGTGTTTGAGCCGGTCGATTTACGTGATCTGGTCGAACGTCCCTCAGTGGCGGGGCAGTTGCGTTCGAATCACGTCACCCTTACGGGCGGTGTGGATCAGGGAGCGGGCGTCAGCTTCTGGAGCCGGTCGGCATCACAGGTGCGCGGGCAGGTGACACAGGTGTCTTCGGGCCGCAGCGTGTAGAAGAGGCAGCAGCTCGCCCGGTCCCGGGTCGGCAGCGACTCGCCGTCCGGTCCGGTCAGTTCGCGGAAGCCCGCCGTGCCGACGTACGGCTTCGTGGTGCCCGGCAGGAGCGCCTCCAGCTCGGCCATGGCGCGCCGCTCCTCGCCCAGGAGGTGGGCGATGTACCAGAGGCCCTCGACGATCTCGTCCGTCGCCATGCCCCACAGGGCCCGCTTGCCGCGCCGCATCCGCGGCCCGAAGC
The DNA here is from genome assembly GCF_017353455.1 of Streptomyces laculatispora. Taxonomy (GTDB): domain Bacteria; phylum Actinomycetota; class Actinomycetes; order Streptomycetales; family Streptomycetaceae; genus Streptomyces; species Streptomyces laculatispora. The sequence goes on along the minus strand of NZ_JAFMPZ010000024.1, from coordinate 17,263 downwards.
CGTCGAGCACCGGCCCGAGGTGCTCGGCCACGGACGAGAGGACCTCGGCGCGCAGCGCGGCCTCGTCCGCCACCACCCGGGCGCCTGGCAGCGCCGCCGCGGGATCGTCGGGGAGGCAGGCGAACTCCCGCACCCGGACGGTCAGATGGCCCAGCGCCCGCTGGAAGGCGACGTCCTCGACCGGGATCCGGGGCACCCGCCAGTGCAGGAACCACGGCACCGTCACCAGCAGGCAGGCCGGCCAGGCGTAGCGGTGCAGGCCGAAGCTGGCGACCACGTCGGGCCGGGCCTGCTGTCCGTAGTCCCGCAGCACCTGCTCGTTGTCCCAGGCGAGGAAGGTGTCCAGGGCGCCGCCGCCGGCCGCGAGCTCGTGCGCGCCCACCCAGCCGACGCCGCCCGGGGTGGACTCGCCGTCCGCGAGCACCTCGGCGCGCAGGCCCGGGAAGACCTCGGCCAGGCGCGCGTACGCCTCGGCCACGGCCGAGGCTGTCGCTGCGGGGAGCAGGGCGGGGAGGGGCATACGAGGACCACCGTATCGCGATCGTTTAGAGGTAAGCCTTACCTTACCTGACCTGATCGATGTTTGAACTGCGGCCTCCTCCGCCTATCGTGCACAAGGGGCACGGCACAGGCGAGCCGTACCCGGCCGGCCGAGGAGGTACCCGTGGAGCAGGGCAGAGCGCGTGAGGAAGTGCGTCCGCCGCACGCGTCGGCCGCGTCCGCGACCGCCCACTCGTCTGTCCGGGTGCCCGAACAGGCCCGCGGTGAGCACACCCACGGCGAGCCGCCCCCGCCGCGTGTCGTGGTGCAGCGGCACTCCGTGCGCGGCCAGATCCTGGAGGCCCTGCGCGCCGCCCTCGTCGACGGCGAACTGATCCCCGGACAGGTCTACTCGGCCCCGGCCCTCGGCGCCCGCTTCGGGGTCTCCGCCACCCCCGTGCGCGAGGCGATGCAGCAGCTGGCCGTCGAGGGCGCCGTCGAGGTCGTGCCGAACCGCGGCTTCCGGGTCGCCGAGCGCGGCCCGCGCGAGCTGGCCGAACTGGCCGAGGTACGGGCGCTGATCGAGGTCCCGGTCATGGTGCGGCTCGCCCGCACCGTGCCGCCGGCGGGCTGGTGCGCCCTGCGCCCGCTGGCCGACGCCACCGTGGCGGCGGCGGCCAGCGGCGACCGGGCCGGTTACGCGGAGGCCGACCGGGCCTTCCACGGAGCGGTGCTCGCCCTCTCCGGCAACGCCCAGCTGGTGACGGTGGCCGACGAGCTGCACCGCCGTTCCCAGTGGCCCCTGGAGACCAACCCCGTCACCCGCCGCGCCGACCTGCTGGCGGACGCCGCCGAGCACACCGCGCTTCTGGACGCGCTGATCGCCCAGGACGTGATGGTCGTGCAGTCACTCGTACGGGAGCACTTCACCGGCTCCGGGGGCTGACTGCGGCAGGTGCGGCAGGGCCCCCGGGTGCGGCCTCAGTTGGACTCGGCCGTCTCCGGCCCCGGCGGGTCGATGTGCGGGGCCAGCCACGTCGGTACGCCGCCGAGCAGCCGGAAGAGCCTGCCCGCCTCGGCGCGCAGCCGGGTCGCCGCCTCGGGCTCCGGTTCGGCGTCCGCCATGGCGATGAGCGCCGGGGCCGTACCGACCAGGTAGCCCAGCTCCTCCCTTATCCGCAGGGACTCCGCGAAGCCGTGCCTGGCCTCCGCCAACTCCCCCTCGCGCAGGGCGATCAGGGCGAGATGGCGCCAGGTGGAGGAGAGGAGCAGTTCGTCGCCCTGGGCGGTGGCACCGGCATGGGCCCTGCGGTACGCGGCGCGCGCGGCCTGTGGCGAATCGGCGATGTTCTGGGCGATCAGGCCTCGCCGGAAGTCGAGCAGCGGGCGGCCCGCGGCGGCCGGGGCCAGCAGCGCCGCGGCCCGGCTCAGCGCCACCCGGGCCTCGTCGGCCCGGTCCCGCACACCGAGCAGCGTCGAGGCGTACGCGAGATGTCCGCGCTCGCAGGCGGCGGCCCCGCGCTCGGCGTCGTCGTGGGCCAGGGCCTCGGCGGTGCGCAGCGCGTCCTCGGCATCGGTCCAGCCCTGTCCCGTGTACAGACACCGCTCGGTCAGCAGAGCCGTCCGCTGGAGCGCCGCGGCCGGATCGGTGGCGGCGTCGTGTTCGAGCAGTGCCGCGGCGTCCGTCCAGCAGGCGCGTGACCTCAACCGCCATACCGCTGTCTGGAGCGGCGGATCGTCATCTGCTGTCGTTCCGGAACCAGACATGGCGGTATACGCCACATTGCCCTCCCCGAGCGCGCCATTGAGCTGTTGAGTCTGGCCGCATCACAGCACGGAATGGCATGCCCGGCCAAGAGGTCGAGGCAATGTCAGGTGAAAGTTTTCACAATCAACGGAAGCCGCCGGGGCCGCGGGAGCCCCCGGGAATCAGCTCATACGCAGGGCGAGGAAGAAATCGAGCTTGTCCTCCAGCCGTGAAAGGTCACGCCCCGTCAACTGCTCGATTCGCCCGATCCGGTAGCGCAGCGTGTTGACGTGCAGATGCAGCCGGGCCGCGCAGCGGGTCCACGAACCGTCGCAGTCCAGAAACGATTCCAGGGTCGGGATCAGCTCCGCGCGGTGCCGCCGGTCGTAGTCCCGCAGCGGGTCGAGCAGCCGTGCGGTGAACGCGCGACGCACGTCGTCCGGGACGAACGGCAGCAGCAGGACGTGCGAGGCCAGCTCGTGATGGCCGGCCGCGCAGACCCGCCCCGGTCGGGCCGCCGCCACCCGGCGGGCGTGCCGGGCCTCCTCCAGCGCGCCGCGCAGCCCCTCGGGCGAATGCACCGCGGCGCTGACCCCCAGCGTCAGGCGGCCGTCGTCGGCCAGACCCGCGGAGAGCGGGGCCCGGACGGCGGCCAGCAGGACGTCGGCGTGCAGCGCGGAATCCTTCTCCGAGGGCTCCGGGCCGTCCGGGTCCGCCGCGTCCTGCGCATCCCCGGCCGGGGGAGCGACGGCGGGCAGCGGCACCAGCGCGACGGCCTCGTCGCCGAAGTGCGCGACCGCGATCCGGTCCGCGGAGTCGGGGCCGGTCACGGCCGGGTCGACCAGGATCTCCTCCAGCAGCGCCTGGGCGACCGGGCCGCCCGCGATGCCGGAGCCGGGCGCGCCCTGCTCGTCCCAGTCGACCCGGGCCACCACCACCTGCCAGTGCGGCGCGGTTCCGAGGCCGGGCAGCAGGACCGGCGCGGCCACCCGCAGCCGGGCCGCGATCTCGGCGGGCGGGGCGCCCGCCTGGACCAGTTCCAGGACCTCCTGGGCGAGCCGGCGGCGCACCGTACGGGCCGCGTCCCGCCGGTCGCGTTCGACCGCGATCAGCTGGGTGACGCCCTGGAGCAGGTCGAGCCGGGCGGCCGGCCAGTCGCTCGCGTCGGCCCCGACGGCGAGCAGCCAGTCGGAGAGCACCGACTCGCGCACATCACGGGAGGCCGGCACGGCACCCCTGGCGTTGTTCCGGATCGGGAAGAGCGAATACGCCACCCCGCCGATCGCCGCCCGGTAGGGGGCGCGGCGGCCGGTACGGACCGCGGCCAGATGGGCACCGGCCAGTTCCGCGCCGACCGGTCCGGGCAGCGGCGCACCGGCGCCCGCGATCTGCCGGCCGGTGGGCGAGAGCACCCAGGCCTGCAGGTCCAGGTCGGAGCCGAGCAGATCGAGGACCACCTCCGGTCCGCCGCCCGCTGGTCCCGACGTCATCAGCCGGCGGTGCCGGTCGACCACCGCCGCCAGATCACCGGCGCGCTCGCCGGACACCTGGCGGACCACATGCTCGGTGATCGTTGCGAACGCGACGCTCTCGTTGACGGCGAAGAGCGGCAGCCGGTGCCGGCGGCACGCCTCGACCAGATCGTCCGGGATGTCGCCGAGCTCCGCCTCGCCCGCCGCGAGCCCGGCGACACCGGCGCCCGCGAGGATACGTACGAACGGCTCGGAGTCCTTCGCGTCCCGGCGCCAGGCCAGACCGGTCAGGACCAGCTCGCCGCCCGTCAGATAGCGGCTGGGGTCCCGCAGGTCGGTGGTCATCACGCCGCGGACCGACCGGTCCAGCTCGTCGTCGCCGCCGAGGAGCCGCAGGCCCAGCGCGTCGGTCTCCAGCAGTGCGCGCAGCCGCATCTCGTCGCCGCCGATCTCGTTCGTTGGTGCGGGTGAAAACTGGGTGTTGCGGTGAGGTCACAGAGACCCGTCATTCGTTCGAATCTACAAGACGAGGACGAAGGCCAGCCAACTCCTTCATGGTTTCGGTGACTGCACCAGGTGGAGCAAGGCTTGTGTACTGGGTCACACACCGCGTGAACAACGTATGAACGACCAGTCGAGGGCCGGCCGTCCCCAGCCCCAGCGAACGACCCGATTGAGAAGAAGAGAGCCACTCATGGACTTCCTTCGCCCCGCCAGCTGGGAGGAGGCGCTCGCCGCCAAGGCCGAGCACCCTACGGCCGTGCCCATCGCGGGCGGCACCGATGTGATGGTCGAGATCAACTTCGACCACCGGCGGCCCGAGTACCTCCTGGACCTGAACCGCATCGGTGAACTGTCCGAGTGGGAGGTGGGTCAGGAGAGCGTACGGCTCGGCGCATCTGTCCCGTACAGCGCCATCATGGAGCACCTGCGGGCCGAGCTGCCCGGTCTGGCGCTCGCCTCGCACACCGTCGCCTCGCCGCAGATCCGCAACCGCGGCGGCGTCGGCGGCAACCTGGGCACCGCCTCGCCCGCCGGGGACGCCCACCCGGCGCTGCTCGCCGCGGGCGCCGAGGTGGAGGCCGAGTCCGTACGCGGAACCCGGCTGATCCCCATCGACGCCTTCTACACCGGCGTCAAGCGCAACGCCCTGGAACCGGACGAGCTGATCCGGGCCGTGCACATCAAGAAGGCCGACGGGCCGCAGCAGTACTCCAAGGTCGGCACCCGCAACGCGATGGTCATCGCCGTCTGCGCCTTCGGCCTCGCCCTGCACCCCGAGACCCGCACCGTCCGTACCGGCATCGGATCCGCCGCCCCGACACCCGTACGGGCGAAGGCGGCCGAGGAGTTTCTGAACGCCGCCCTCGAGGAGGGCGGGTTCTGGGAGAGCCGCACGATCATCACGCCGTCCGTCGCCAAACAGTTCGCCACGCTCGCCGCGGGTGCCTGCAACCCGATCGACGACGTCCGCGGCACCGCGAGCTATCGCAGGCACGCGGTCGGGATCATGGCCCGCCGGACCCTCGGCTGGACCTGGGAGACGTACCGCGGCAACGGCCGCAGCACCGAAGGAGCCGCATAACCATGCGCGTCAATTTTACGGTCAATGGCCGCAGGCACGAGGCCGACGACGTCTGGGAGGGCGAGTCCCTCCTCTACGTCCTGCGTGAGCGGATGGGCCTGCCCGGTTCCAAGAACGCCTGCGAGCAGGGCGAGTGCGGTTCCTGCACCGTCCGCCTCGACGGGGTCCCGGTCTGCTCCTGCCTGGTCGCCGCCGGCCAGGTCGAGGGCCGCGAGGTCGTCACCGTAGAAGGCCTCGCCGACTTCGCCGCCCACCGCACCGAGGCCCACCCGGGCACCGGCTGCGCCTCCGGTGCCTGCGGCACCGCACTGGACAAGGCCCGCCGGTGGGAGGCGAAGCCGGGCGGCGAGGACACCCGGGACACCGGTGAGCTCTCCCCGATCCAGCAGGCGTTCATCGACGCCGGAGCCGTCCAGTGCGGCTTCTGCACCCCCGGCCTGCTGATCGCCGCCGACGAGCTGCTGGAGCGCACCCCGGAGCCCTCCGACGCGGACATCCGCGAGGCGCTCTCCGGCAACCTCTGCCGCTGCACCGGCTACGAGAAGATCCTCGACGCGGTCCGCCTCGCGGCCGCCCGCGCGGAAGAGACGGTCTAGACGATGGGCGTTACCGGTTCCCCCACCAATATCAACCAGGGCACCCGCACCAAGGGCGGCATCGGCGAGTCCACGATGCGGCCCGACGGCATCCTGAAGGTCACCGGCGAGTTCGCGTACTCCTCGGACATGTGGCACGAGGACATGCTCTGGGGCCACACCCTGCGCTCCACCGTCGCGCACGCCGAGATCGTCTCGATCGACATCGCCGAGGCGCTCGCCACCTCCGGCGTCTACGCCGTGCTCACCTACGACGACCTGCCGACCGCGGTGAAGAACTACGGCCTGGAGTTCCAGGACACCCCCGTCCTCGCCCACGGCAAGGTCCGCCACCACGGTGAGCCGGTGGCGCTCGTCGCCGCCGACCACCCGGAGACGGCCCGCCGCGCCGCCGCCAAGATCAAGATCGACTACCGCGAGCTGCCCGTCATCACCGACGAGGCCTCCGCGACCGCCGACGACGCGATCCTCGTCCACGAGAACCGCGACGACCACCATATCGGCCACGTACCGCACCCCAACATCGTCCACCGCCAGCCGGTCATCCGCGGCGACGCGGAGGCGGCGAAGGCCCGCGCCGATGTCGTGGTCAGCGGTGAGTACGTCTTCGGCATGCAGGACCAGGCCTTCCTCGGCCCCGAGTCCGGCATGGCCGTGCCTGCCGAGGACGGCGGCGTCGACCTGTACGTCGCCACCCAGTGGCTGCACTCCGACCTGAACCAGATCGCTCCCGTCCTCGGCCTGCCCAAGGACAAGGTCCGCATGACGCTCTCCGGCGTCGGCGGAGCCTTCGGCGGCCGCGAGGACCTGTCGATGCAGATCCACGCCTGCCTGCTGGCGCTGCGCACCGGCAAGCCGGTGAAGATCGTCTACAACCGCTTCGAGTCCTTCTTCGGCCACGTCCACCGTCACCCGGCCAAGCTCTGGTACGAGCACGGCGCGACCCGTGACGGCAAGCTCACGCACATGAAGTGCCGCATCGTGCTGGACGGCGGCGCCTACGCCTCCGCCTCCCCGGCCGTCGTCGGCAACGCCTCCTCGCTCGCCGTCGGCCCGTACGTCATCGAGGACGTCGACATCGAGGCGCTGGCCCTCTACACCAACAACCCGCCGTGCGGCGCGATGCGCGGCTTCGGCGCCGTCCAGGCCTGCTTCGCCTACGAGGCGCAGATGGACAAGGTCGCCGCCGAACTCGGCATGGACCCGGTCGAGTTCAGGCAGCTCAACGCCATGGAGCAGGGCACCCTGCTGCCGACCGGGCAGCAGGTCGACTCGCCCGCCCCGGTCGCCGAGCTGCTGCGCCGGGTCAAGGCCAGGCCGCTACCGCCGGAGCGTCAGTGGGAGAGCGCCGGCGAGGAGGCCGACGTGCGGGCGCTGCCCGGCGGACTCTCCAACACCACGCACGGCGAAGGCGTCGTACGCGGTGTCGGCTACGCGGTCGGCCTGAAGAACGTCGGCTTCTCCGAGGGCTTCGACGACTACTCCACCGCCCGGGTGCGCATGGAGGTCATCGGCGGCGAACCCGTCGCGACCGTGCACACCGCCATGGCGGAGGTCGGACAGGGCGGCGTCACCGTGCACGCCCAGATCGCCCGTACCGAACTCGGCGTCGCCCAGGTCACCATCCACCCGGCCGACACCCGGGTCGGCTCGGCCGGCTCGACCTCCGCCTCCCGGCAGACGTACGTCACCGGCGGCGCCGTGAAGAACTCCTGCGAGGCCGTACGCGAGCAGGTGCTGGAGATCGGCCGCCGCAAGTTCGGCACGTACCACCCCGCCTGGGCCACCGCCGAACTCCTCCTGGAGGGCGGCAAGGTCGTCACCGACGGCGGCGAGGTACTGGCCGATCTGGCCGACGTGCTGGAGGGCGAGGCGGTCGACATCGAGCTGGAGTGGCGCCACCGGCCCACCGTGGCCTTCGACCTGCGCACCGGACAGGGCAACGGCCACGTCCAGTACTCCTTCGCCGCCCACCGCGCGGTCGTCGAGGTCGACACCGAGCTCGGACTGGTCAAGGTCATCGAACTGGCCTGCGCCCAGGACGTCGGCAAGGCACTCAACCCGCTGTCGGTCGTGGGCCAGATCCAGGGCGGCACCCTCCAGGGAATGGGCATCGCCGTCATGGAGGAGATCATCGTCGACCCCAGGACCGCGAAGGTGCGCAACCCCTCCTTCACGGACTACCTGCTCCCCACCATCCTCGACACGCCGACCATCCCGGTCGACGTGCTCGAACTCGCCGACGACCACGCCCCGTACGGGCTCCGTGGCGTCGGCGAGGCCCCCACCCTGTCGTCCACCCCGGCCGTCCTCGCGGCGATCCGGAACGCGACGGGACTGGAGCTCAACAGGACGCCGGTACGACCCGAGCACCTCACCGGCGCCTGACCGGGGCTCCTCCACAGCTCTCCGGGCGGTGCGCGCATCCAGGGAACGTCACACTTCCTGTGCCCGCACCGCCCGGAGGACCCAAGCTCCGCACCGCTCGCGGCTCTTGACCGGAACCACCGCAGAAGCCGTACCCGTACATCCACTCTGCATGAACAGTTCGCCTCGGGCCGTCCCCCGGGTCGTGCCGCCCGCGCAGTCATCCCAAATCCCGCATCTCGAATCTCCATCGCGGGTGCCCCTGTGAACCTTGGGAGTCAGGCATCATGACCCAGCAGTCAGTGGAGCCCACGACCACCGCGGAGGAAGCGGGCCCCGGCTCGCGCGTCCCCGCCGGCAGATCTTGGCTCGACCGGTACTTTCACATATCCGAACGCGGATCGACCGTCGCACGCGAAGTGCGCGGCGGTGTCACGACGTTCATGGCCATGGCATACATCCTGCTGCTCAATCCGCTCATCCTCGGCGGCAAGGATGTCGACGGCAACATCCTCAGCCAGCCGGGTCTGATCACCGCCACCGCGTTCGCGGCGGCGGCGACCACCCTGCTGATGGGGTTCGTCGGCAAGGTTCCCCTCGCGCTCGCCGCGGGGCTCAGCGTCTCCGGCGTCCTGTCCTCACAGGTCGCCCCCGAAATGACCTGGCCGCAGGCCATGGGCATGTGCGTGATGTACGGCCTGGTGATCTGCCTCCTGGTGGTCACCGGTCTGCGTGAGCTGATCATGAACGCGATCCCGCTCGCGCTGAAGCACGGCATCACCATGGGCATCGGCCTGTTCATCGCGCTCATCGGCCTCTACAAGGCCGGATTCGTGGGCAAGGGCGTCGCCACCCCGGTGTCCCTCGGCCCGACCGGTGAACTCGCCGGCTGGCCCGTCCTCATCTTCGCGGTGACGCTGCTGCTCATCTTCATGCTCCAGGCCCGCAACATCCCCGGCGCGATCCTGATCGGCATCGTCGTCGGCACCGTGGTCGCCATCGTGATCAACAAGCTCGCCGATGTCGACCCGAAGATCTGGAGCAGCGGCCCGCCCGAGCTCAAGGGTTCCGCGGTCTCCTCGCCGGACTTCTCGCTCTTCGGGGACGTCCAGTTCGGCGGCTGGGGCGATGTCGGCGCGATGACTGTCGGCTTCATCGTCTTCACCCTCGTGCTGGCCGGCTTCTTCGACGCGATGGCCACCATCATCGGTGTCGGTACGGAGGCCAAGCTGGCCGACGACAAGGGGCGGATGCCGGGCCTGTCCAAGGCGCTGTTCATCGACGGCGCCGGCGGTGCGATCGGCGGCGTCGCCGGTGGCTCCGGGCAGACGGTCTTCGTGGAGTCGGCGACCGGAGTCGGGGAGGGAGCCCGTACCGGACTCGCCTCCGTCGTCACCGGCCTGTTCTTCGCGGCCTGTCTCTTCTTCACCCCGCTCACGGCGATCGTGCCGGCCGAGGTGGCGTCCGCCGCCCTGGTCGTCATCGGCGCCATGATGATGCAGAACGCCCGCCACGTGGACTGGAGCGACCGTGCCGTCGCCATCCCGGTCTTCCTGACCGTGGTCCTGATGCCGTTCACGTACACCATCACCACCGGTGTGGCGGCAGGTGTCATCTCCTGGGTCGCGATCAAGGTCGCCCAGGGCCGGGCCCGCGAGGTCGGGGCCTTCATGTGGGGGCTTACGGTGATCTTCATCGTCTACTTCGCGCTCCACCCGCTCGAGAGCTGGCTGGGCGTCAGCTGACGCACGGCTCTTCACACATCCGTCAAGGAGACCGAGATGCTGGACATCGCCGAGGAGCTCGACCGATGGGTGGGGCAGGGACGCGACTTCGCGGTGGCCACCGTCGTGGCCGTCGGGGGCAGCGCGCCCAGGCAGCCGGGCGCCGCACTGGCCGTCGACCGTGACGGCACGGTGATCGGATCGGTCTCCGGCGGGTGTGTGGAGGGCGCGGTGTACGAACTGTGCCAACAGGCCCTCGATGACGGCATCACCGTCCGGGAGCAGTTCGGCTACAGCGACGAGGACGCCTTCGCGGTCGGTCTGACCTGCGGCGGCATCATCGACATCCTGGTGACACCGGTCCGGGCGGACGACCCCGCCCGCCCGGTGTACGCCACCGCGCTCGCCACCGCCGCCCGGGGGGAGGCGGCCGCGGTCGCCCGGATCACCGACGGGCCCGCCGGACTCCTCGGCCGGCCCCTGCTGGTCCGGCCGGACGGCGGTTACGAGGGCGGGCTCGGGGGACACCCCGAGCTCGACCGCACCGCCGCCGCCGAGGCCCGCGCGATGCTGGACGCGGGCCGCACCGGCCCCCTCACCATCGGCGCCGACGGCTCGCTCTGCGGGCAGCCCCTCACGCTGCTCGTCGAGTCCAGCGTCCCGCCGCCCCGGATGATCGTGTTCGGGGCCATCGACTTCGCCGCCGCGCTGGTGCGGGCCGGGAAGTTCCTCGGCTACCACGTCACGGTGTGCGACGCCCGCCCCGTCTTCGCCACGAAGGCCAGATTCCCGGAAGCGGACGAGCTGGTCGTCGACTGGCCGCACCGCTATCTGGCCAGGACCGGCGTCGACGCCCGTACCGTCCTGTGCGTGCTCACCCATGACGCCAAGTTCGATGTCCCGCTGCTGGAGGCCGCGTTGAAGCTGCCGGCCGCGTACGTCGGCGCGATGGGCTCGCGCCGCACGCATCTGCAGCGCAACGACCGGCTGCGCGAGGCCGGGGTCACCGAACGGGAACTGGCCCGGCTGCACTCGCCGATCGGCCTCGATCTGGGGGCCCGTACGCCCGAGGAGACCGCCCTGTCGATAGCCGCCGAGATCGTCGCCGCCCGGCGCGGTGGCAGCGGTGTTCCGCTGACCGGCGCGCATACCCCGATCCATCACAGCAGCGCCGTGCCGCCCGCCGGGCGCATGGCCTCCGTGGCCTGAACTGGCCCTCCGCGGGCACCCGCGCCGACCGGCGGGTTGCCGCCACGGCGCATTCACGCCAGGTGTGAACCTCACCGCAGCCGCCGATTTACCGGTAGATCAGCTGCATGACATTCACCCCCTCCACTGTCTCCGGCCGGGCGAGACCCGTTCGTGCGGGGCGCAGGGCCCTCCTCATAGCGACCTCCGTCGCCCTGGTGAGCGGTGCACTGCTCCCCGCCACGGGCGCCGCCTCCGCGGCCACCGGCCACCTCCCGTTCACCGGCCACCCGGCCGCCCCCGTCAAGCAGTACGACATCACCCTGCTCACCGGGGACGTCGTCCACTACGCCGACGGCGCCGGGAAGCAGGACACCGTCACCGTGGACCGCCCCGACGGCGCGTCCGGCGGAGTGCACGTCCAGCAGGCGGGCGACGACGTCTACGTCCTGCCCGACGAGGCGGCGGGCCTGATCGCCGCCGGCAAGCTGGACCGCCGGCTCTTCAACGTCACCGCGCTCGCGAAGATGGGGTACGACGACGAGAAGTCCGGCGGCATCCCGCTGATCGCCACCTACCCGGCGGGCAAGGCCCGTTCGCTGCCCGCCGCACCCCGGGGCAGCAAGACGGTCCGCCGGCTGGAGAGCATCCACGGAGCGGCGCTGAAGGCGGCCAAGGCCACCACCCGCGCCTTCTGGGACGACATCGCCGCCACGCCCAAGGCCCGTTCGCTCGACAACGGCATCGACCGGCTCTGGCTCGACGGCCGGGTCGAGGCCGCGCTGAAGGACTCCGTCCCGCAGGTCAACGCCCCGCAGGCCTGGGCCGCCGGCTACGACGGCAAGGGCTCCAAGGTCGCCGTCCTGGACACCGGTATCGACGCCGACCACCCGGACGTCAAGGACCGCGTCCTGGAGGCCAGGAGCTTCGTGCCCGGCCAGGAGGTCGACGACAAGAACGGCCACGGCACGCACGTCGCCTCCACGATCGCGGGCTCCGGCGCCGCGTCCGGCGGTCTCAACAAGGGCGTCGCCCCGGCCGCCGGCCTGATCATCGGCAAGGTGCTGAGCGACGAGGGCTCCGGCGCGGACTCCGGCATCATCGAGGCGATGGAGTGGGCCAAGGCGGAAGGCGCCGACGTCGTCTCCATGAGCCTGGGCTCCAGCATCCCTGACGACGGTTCGGACCCGATGTCGCAGGCCGTCGACGCCCTCTCGGCCGACGGCGGTCCGCTCTTCGTGATCGCGGCGGGCAACGCCTACGGCGCGGGCACCATCGGCTCGCCCGGCTCGGCGGAGAAGGCGCTCACCATCGCCGCCGTCGACAAGCAGGACAACCGCGCGAGCTTCTCCTCCATGGGCCCGCTGACCCGCAGCTACGGTCTGAAGCCCGACCTCTCCGCCCCGGGCGTGGACATCAACGCCGCCGCCTCGCAGTCGGTCCCCGGCATCGAGGGCATGTACCAGTCGATGTCCGGTACGTCGATGGCGACGCCGCATGTCGCGGGCGCCGCCGCCATCGTGAAGCAGCGTCACCCCGACTGGTCCGGTCAGCGCATCAAGGACGCGCTGATGACCTCGTCGAAGGAACTGCCGGACTACACGCCGTACGAGCAGGGCAGCGGCCGGCTCGATGTGAAGGCGGCGATCGACACCACGATCGAGGCCACCGGCTCCGTCGCGGTCGCGTCCTACAACTGGCCGCACTCCGACTCCGACCCGGTCGCCGAGCGGACCATCACCTACCGCAACACCGGGAAGGCGGACGTCACGCTGGACCTGGCGACCGACACGGACGCCGACGCCTACACGCTGTCGGCGAAGCAGCTGACCGTGCCCGCCGGTTCGACCGCCGAGGCCGTGCTCTCTCTCGACCCGTCCAAGGCCGAGAACAACACCACCTTCTCCGGACAGGTGATCGCGAAGGACGCCACCGGCGCCACCGTCGCGCACACCGGCTTCGCGCTCAACAAGGAGCAGGAGCTCTACGACCTGAAGATCGAGCTGCGCGACCGCGCGGGCAAGCCGATGGACGGACAGGTCGTCCTCGCCGCCCTCGGCGACGAGAACCTGGGCGTCGTCCCGGTGGAGGGCGAGACCACCCTGCGGCTGCCGCCGGGCAACTACACCGCCTGGACCGCCGCCGACATCAAGGGCGACACCGCCGACTCGCAGGCCCTCGCCTTCCTGGCGGCCCCCGAGATCGTCCTCGACAAGGCGACCACCGTCTCCCTCGACGCCTCCAAGGCCCGCAAGGTCAGCGTGCGGACGCCGAAGGAGACCGAGAACCGCCAGCTGCGCTACGACATGGCGCGCACCGCACCGGACGGCACCGTCCAGCGCGACGCGTACCAGATCCCGCTGACGTACGACCAGCTGTGGGCGAGCCCGACCAAGAAGGTCACCAAGGGCAGCTTCTCCTTCCTGACCCGCTGGCGGCAGGGCGAGAAGCTGATCGACCTGACGGCCGACGGCCGTGATGTGCCGGTGACGATGCAGAGCGGATCCCCCGTCGCCGAGGACAGCCGGAAGAAGCTCGGCAGCGTCTTCGCGGGCGACGGCGCCGCCGCCGACTACCGGGGCATCAGCGCCAGGGGCAAGGCCGTCGTGATCCGCAGCAGCACCGCGGTGACCCCGGCCGACCGGATCGCGGCCGCGGTCGCGGCCGGTGCCGAGGCGCTCTTCGTCGTCAACCGGGGCGACGGCGTGCTGATGGAGGCCTACACCGACTACGGCACCACGGCGGCCATCCCGATCGCCACCGTTCAGCGCCTGGCGGGCGACGGACTGGTCAAGGCCGCCCAGCGCGGCAAGATGGTGACCGTCGAACAGCGGAGGTTCGCGCGCTACGTGTACGACCTGGTCGACCGCCACGACGGCACGATCCCGGACCGTTCGCTGGCCTTCGCTCCGGCCGTCCGCCAGCTGGCGAAGGTGGAGAACACCTTCTACGGCAACCGCGACGTCGTCGGCGGCGGCTACCGCTACGACATCCCCGACTACGGCTACGGCATCGGCTTCGCGGAGTACGAGAAGTACCCCGCCACCCGTACCGAATGGGTCAACCCGCTGCCCGGCGCCTCGTTCTGGTACGAGGACCACTCGGTCTTCAACGACGAGGGCACGGACACCGCGCTGGAGGAGCGCAGCGGCAGCATGGACTACCAGGCGGGCCGCGACTACCGGGACTCGTGGTTCGCACCGGTCAGCCACCCGCGACTGGGCACCGGCTACTGGGGTCCGTTCCGCTCCGAGAACAACGACATCCAGTTCAACATCACGCCGTGGACGGACTCCGGTGCCGGCCACTCCGGCTCCATGCCTGACAAGGAGTACGACAGCGGCACCATCGCCTTCTTCCAGGGCGACAAGCAGCTCACCAAGAAGGCCGGCCGCGCGGGCTACGCCTTCGACCTCCCGCCCGAGAAGCTTCCCTACCGCCTCGCGCTCGACGCCTCGCGCGACGAGGGGACCTGGAAGACCTCGATCCGGACCCACACCGAGTGGAACTTCCTCTCGGGCGCGATCGACCCGGCCGGACCGGGACAGGCCGACATCCCGCTCCTCCAGCTGGACTACGACGTCAAGACCGACCTGGCCGGTGACGTGAAGGCCGGGAAGACGACCGAGATCGGTCTCTCGTCCGCCACGCAGGAGTGGCTGGACGGTGCGGTGAAGGCGAAGAAGGCCTCGCTGTCGGTCAGCTACGACGACGGGGAGAGCTGGAGCGCGGTGCAGCTGAAGAACGACTCGGCCGGTTCCTGGACCGCCCGGTTCAAGACCCCGAAGAAGGGCGCCACCGCGGTTTCGCTCAAGGCGCACGCCGAGGCCGGAGACGGCTTCACCGTGGACCAGGAGATCATCCGGGCTTTCGGCCTGAAGTGACCTGCTGAGGTTTCCTCTTGAGGCGGCCGCGCACCCCTGAACCGGGGTGTGCGGCCGCCTCTCGCATGGTCCCACGATGACCAAAATTTGTCTGCTTTGCCCGTATATAGTGGGTCATGATGCAAGAAAGGGACTTTTTGCGGTGTGGCGCAAGTTGCCACGGCCCTGCCCGGAGGCTTATAAGAGGACGGTGGCCAAGGCGATTCCGGGAATTCCGGGAAACTGCCGCCATGGAGGTTTCCCATGTTTCTCACTCCGTCCGACACGGAGAAATTGCTGCTGAGTGTTGCCGGAATGGTTGCCCGCGACCGGCGGGAGCGCGGCGTGCGCCTGAACTACCCCGAGGCCGTCGCCCTGCTCGCCTGCTGGGCGATGGAACGGGCCCGGGAAGGGGCCGGGGTCGCCGACCTCATGACTCTGGGAAGGTCCGTACTCACCCGCGCTGACGTGCTCGAAGGTGTCCCGGAGATGCTGCACGACGTTCAGGTCGAAGCGACCTTCCCCGACGGGCGCAAGCTCGTCACGATCACCTCGCCGATCCCGTGATCCCCGGCGAGATCCGGACCGGGGCCGGCGTGATCCACGTGAATTCCGGCCGTCGGAAATTGCAGCTCACCGTGGTGAACGACGGGGACCGGCCTATTCAGATCGGATCGCATTTCCATTTCTTCGATGTGAATCCCGCGCTTTCCTTCGACCGGTCGCAGGCCAAGGGATTCCGGCTCGATATCCCGTCCGGTACGTCGCTGCGCTTCGAGCCCGGCGTCGGCGCGGAGATCACCCTCGTCGAGCTCGGCGGACGCGGAACGGTGCCGGGCATCGTCGTCCGCACCGCGCCCTGGTTCCGGGGCGCGGAAGGTACAGCAGCAGGCGCCGCACAGGATGCCGCAGAAACGGAGGGCGTGTGACATGGCACAACTGACCCGCGCCGCATACGCGGCGTTCTACGGCCCCACCACCGGAGACCGCATCAGGCTCGCCGACACCGATCTCTGGATCGAGGTCGAGGAGGACCGCTGCTTCGGCGGCGACGAGGCGGTCTTCGGCGGCGGCAAGTCCATCCGCGAATCGATGGGCCAGGCCACCACGCCACGCGCCGACGGCGCCCTCGACCTCGTCATCACCAACGTCGTGGTCCTGGACCACTGGGGCATCGTCAAGACCGACATCGGTATCCGGGCCGGCCGGATCGTCGCCCTCGGCCGCTCCGGCAACCCCGGCATCGGCGAGGGCGTCCACCCCGAGCTGGTGATCGGCCCCGGCACCGACGTCGTCTCCGGCGAGGGGCGCATCCTGACCGCCGGAGCCGTCGACACCCACGTCCACTTCCTGATGCCGGAGACCCTCCACGAGGCACTGGCCACCGGCACCACGACCGTCATCGGCGGCGGCACCGGAGCCACCGAGGGATCCAAGGCCACCACGGTCACCCCCGGTGCCTGGAACCTCGCGATGATGCACCGGTCCCTGGACCGCGTCCCGCTCAACATCATGCTGTTCGGCAAGGGCTCCACCGTCGGCGAGGAGGCCCTGCGCGAGGCAGCGCTCGGCGGTGCGGGCGGCTACAAGGTCCACGAGGACTGGGGCGCCACCCCCGCCGCCATCGACGCCGCCCTGAAGGCCGCCGACGCCTACGGTCTCCAGGTCGCCCTGCACGGCGACAGCCTCAACGAGGCCGGCTACGTCGAGAGCACACTCGACGCCATCGCCGGACGCGGCATCCACGTCTTCCACGCCGAGGGCGCGGGCGGTGGCCACGCGCCCGACATCATCACCGTCGCCTCACACCCCAACATCCTCCCGGCGTCCACCAACCCGACGCTCCCGCACACCGTCAACACCGTCGACGAACACCTCGACATGCTGATGGTCTGCCACCACCTCAACCCGCGCGTCCCCGAGGACCTCGCCTTCGCCGAGTCCCGCATCCGGGCCAGTACCATCGCGGCCGAGGACATCCTGCACGACATAGGGGCCCTCTCCATCACCTCGTCCGACGCCCAGGCCATGGGCCGTATCGGTGAGGTCATCTGCCGCACCTGGCAGGTCGCCCATGTGATGAAGCAGCGCTTCGGCGACCGCGGCAGCGAACTGCCCGCCGACAACGAACGGGCCCGCCGCTACGTCGCCAAGTACACGATCTGCCCGGCCGTCGCCCACGGCATCGACCATGTCATCGGCTCCGTCGAACCCGGCAAGCTCGCCGACCTGGTGCTCTGG
>NZ_JAFMPZ010000451.1 GCF_017353455.1 Streptomyces laculatispora | reverse complement strand
TCCCCTTCCTCCTCAAGCTGCTCGCCGCCGGAGCCCCGCTCTCCCTCCAGGTCCACCCCGACCTCGCCCAGGCGCAGCAGGGGTACGCGGACGAGGAGCGCCGGTCTGTCCCGATCGACGCCCCCCACCGCACGTACAAGGACGCCAACCACAAGCCCGAACTGATCTGCGCCCTCACTCCCTTCGACGGCCTGTGCGGCTTCCGCCGGCCCGTCGAGGCGGCGGAGACGATGGAGGGGCTGGGCGTCGACTCCCTCAAGCCGTACGCCGATCTGCTCCGCGCCCACCCGGAGGAGGCCGCGCTGCGCGAGGTCCTCACGGCGATCCTCACCGCGGATCCGGCACAGATGGCGGAGACGGTGACCGCCGCGGCAGCCGCCGCGGAACGGCTCGGCGGCGCGTACGCCCCGTACGCGCGCATCGCCTACCACTTCCCGGGCGACGCGGGCGTCATCGCGGCCATGCTGCTGAACTACGTACAACTCCAGCCCGGCGAGGCGCTGTTCCTCGGCGCCGGAGTCCCGCACGCCTACCTCGACGGCCTCGGCGTCGAAATCATGGCCAACTCGGACAACGTGCTGCGGTGCGGACTGACGCCCAAGCACATCGACGTACCCGAGCTCCTGCGCATCGTCCGCTTCGAGGCGACCGATCCCGGGATCCTGCGCCCCGAGGCCTCCCCGTCCGGCGAGGAGCTGTACGAGACGCCGGTCGACGAGTTCCGGCTCTCCCGCTTCGACCTCTCACCGGGCGCCGACCCCGTCGACGTGACCGCGGCCACCCCCCAGATCCTGCTCTGCACGGCGGGCGCGCCACGGACCGGCGAACTCGGTCTCGTACCCGGCGACTCGGTCTTCGTACCGGCCGGGGAAAAGGCCGAAGTGTCCGGTGCGGGCACGCTGTTCCGTGCCACTGTGGTGGCCTGACGTACCGTCCGCACCATGGACTGCAACAATGTCCGGCCGTACCGCGGCTGCCGGAGCCGCAGCACCGAACGAAGGGACACCAGGCACCCATGAGTGCGTCAGGCGGAACCAAGGCGATCGTGGCGGCGCTCGGCGCCAACCTCGCGATCGCAGTGGCCAAATTCGTGGCGTTCCTGTTCAGTGGCTCGTCGTCGATGCTCGCGGAGAGCGTCCACTCGCTCGCCGACTCGGGCAATCAGGGGCTGCTGCTGCTCGGCGGCAAGAAGGCCAAGCGCGAGGCCACCCCCCAGCACCCCTTCGGGTACGGGCGCGAGCGCTACATCTACGCCTTCCTCGTCTCCATCGTGCTGTTCTCCGTGGGTGGCATGTTCGCGGTGTACGAGGGCTACGAGAAGATCAAGAACCCGCACGAGATCGAGGCCTGGTACTGGCCGGTCGGTGTACTGGTCTTCGCGATCATCGCCGAGGGCTTCTCCTTCCGTACGGCCATCAAGGAGTCCAACGAGACCCGCGGCGCGCTGTCCTGGACCGAGTTCATCCGCCGCGCGAAGGCCCCGGAACTCCCCGTCGTGCTGCTGGAGGACTTCGGCGCGCTCATCGGTCTGGTCCTCGCCCTCGGCGGCGTGGGCCTGGCCGTCGGCACCGGTGACGGGGTGTGGGACGGCATCGGCACCCTCTGCATCGGCATCCTGCTGATCGTGATCGCCGTCGTCCTGGCCGCCGAGACCAAGTCCCTGCTGCTCGGCGAGGCCGCCGGCACCGACCAGGTCGAGAAGATCAAGACCGCGGTCGTGGACGGCGACACCGTCACCGGCATCATCCACATGCGTACGCTCCACCTCGGCCCGGAAGAGCTGCTGGTCGCCGCCAAGATCGCGGTCCAGCACGACGACACGGCCACCGAGGTCGCCAACGCCATCAACGCCGCCGAGTCCCGCATCCGCGAGGCGGTCCCGATCGCCCGGGTCATCTACCTGGAACCGGACATCTACAACGAGGCTGCGGCCCGGTCCGGCACCAACCCGGCCAAGGACCCGGCCGGCGGCCCGGGCGGCTCGACCGCCGTGGCCGCCGAACCCCCGGCCACCGCATCCGCATCCGCACCCGACGAGGCCCCCGAGACCCCGGCCGACCCGACGGAAACCGGCCACTGAACGCACCTGACGCGCCTTCGAGGCCGCTCCCGGACCCGGTGGGCTGGGAGCGGCTGGGCCGTTCGGTGTAGATTCGACAGCAGTGCCAGACGTCGCTGCTGATGGCGGTCGATCGGTCCGTATCCACGGACCGGCCGAGGGAGAGAGGGCCTCCGACGGACTGCGCTGCGAGCTGCTCGGGCATTCGTGTGCCCGACGCCGCAGAGCCGCCCATCCACCCTCGACCCATCACGAGGAGCAGCCCGTTATGACAACGGTCACCAATCGACAGGACTTCAAGGTCGCCGACCTCTCCCTCGCAGCCTTCGGCCGCAAGGAGATCACCCTGGCCGAGCACGAGATGCCCGGCCTGATGTCGATCCGCAAGGAGTACGCCGCCGCGCAGCCGCTGGCCGGCGCCCGCATCACCGGTTCGCTGCACATGACCGTGCAGACGGCCGTGCTGATCGAGACCCTGGTCGCCCTCGGCGCCGAGGTCCGCTGGGCCTCCTGCAACATCTTCTCGACCCAGGACCACGCGGCCGCGGCCATCGCGGTCGGTCCGAACGGCACTCCGGACGCCCCCGCAGGCGTCCCCGTCTTCGCCTGGAAGGGCGAGTCGCTCGAGGAGTACTGGTGGTGCACGGAGCAGGCCCTGACCTGGCCGAACACCCCCACCGGCGGACCGAACATGATCCTCGACGACGGTGGTGACGCCACCCTCCTCGTCCACAAGGGCGTGGAGTTCGAGAAGGCCGGAGCGGCCCCGGACCCGTCGACCGCGGACAGCGAGGAGTACGCGTACATCCTCACCCTGCTGAACCGCACCCTCGGCGAGGCCCCGCAGAAGTGGACCCAGCTGGCGTCCGAGATCCGCGGTGTCACCGAGGAGACCACCACCGGTGTGCACCGGCTGTACGAGATGCACCGCGACGGCACCCTCCTGTTCCCGGCGATCAACGTCAATGACGCGGTCACCAAGTCGAAGTTCGACAACAAGTACGGCTGCCGCCACTCGCTGATCGACGGCATCAACCGCGCCACCGACGTCCTGATCGGCGGCAAGACCGCCGTCGTCTGCGGCTACGGCGACGTGGGCAAGGGCTGCGCGGAGTCCCTGCGCGGCCAGGGCGCCCGGGTGATCATCACGGAGATCGACCCGATCTGTGCCCTGCAGGCGGCGATGGACGGCTACCAGGTCGCGACCCTGGACGACGTCGTCGAGCAGGCCGACATCTTCGTCACCACGACGGGCAACAAGGACATCATCATGGCCGGCGACATGGCCCGGATGAAGCACCAGGCCATCGTCGGGAACATCGGCCACTTCGACAACGAGATCGACATGGCCGGCCTCGCCAGGATCGACGGCATCGTCAAGGACGAGGTCAAGCCGCAGGTCCACACCTGGACGTTCCCCGACGGCAAGGTCCTCATCGTGCTGTCCGAGGGCCGCCTGCTGAACCTGGGCAACGCGACGGGCCACCCCTCGTTCGTCATGTCCAACTCGTTCGCGGACCAGACCCTGGCCCAGATCGAGCTGTTCACCAAGCCCGAGGAGTACCCGACCGACGTCTACGTGCTGCCCAAGCACCTCGACGAGAAGGTCGCCCGCCTCCACCTCGCCGCGCTCGGAGTGAGGCTCACGACGCTCCGCCCCGAGCAGGCCGCCTACATCGGCGTCGAGGTCGACGGCCCGTACAAGTCCGACCACTACCGCTACTGATCCCGTAACCGCGGCGGTCCGCCGGTGACCGGTCACCGGCCCGACCGGTCGGTGACAACCGGCCACCGGCAGACCCCGCGGCCCCCGACCCGGAGCCCGCGGACGCGACAGCGTCAGCAGGCCCGGTGACTCAGCAGCAGCGCAGCGCAGCAGCTACGAACGCAGGCCCCCGCACCCCCGTGTCGGGGGCCTGCGCCGTACCGCACCCGCACAGCCCGAGGAACCCGAAGGACCCCATGCCCCGCGGCCGTTATTCGCTCCACGATCTCCACGACCACACCCCCCTCGGTGAAGAGCACTTCCACTGCGCCCCCGGCCCCTCCGGCTGGCGCTATGTCTCCCAGACGACCGCCCCGTCCGGCGACCACCTCGGATCCATCGATCTCACCCTGGACGAACTCGGCCGCCCGATCCGTCTCGAACTCCACGCCGCGAGCTGGCAGATCCGCGGCGCCGCCCTCGAAGGCGTCACCTGGGTCCGCACCGATCCGACCGGCACTCACGCCAACGAAGGCAATGTCCGCGCCCACACCTTCACCGGCACTTCCCCCGCCTTCCTCATCGCGACCGCACGCCTGCTGCGCCTCACCCCCGATTCCCCCGCGACCCGTCTCCGCGTCGTCGCCTTCACGGATCCGGTCCTCGCCCCCCGTACCGTCGACCAGTCCTGGGCCCTGGTGAACAGTGAAGCGCACGCCACTGACAACGGCCCGCTGACCGTGGACGAATACCAGGTCAACGCCCTGGACACCGGCGAGCAGCACACCATCCACATCGCCGGCGACGTCGTCCTCTCGGCCCCGGGCATCGAGCTCGAAGAGCTGGAATCCCCGCCCTCGACCCGCTAGGTGCAGCGCCCCCGCAGGGTTGCTGACGCGGCGGATCAGGCGGTCCGAAGGCTCTAGGCGGGCGGAGCGAACCCGGTAGCGGGCGGACGCGCCCGGTCCGCCCCGGGAACCGCGGCATCCCCGGGTCCCGCAGGCCGAACAGGTGTCCCAAGTGCTCCAGGGGTCGCAGGTGCCACAGGCACCGAGTGAGCAGCAGGGGCAGCAGGGGCAGCAGGGGCGCCAGGGGCAGCCTCCGAGCCCCGCATCATCCGGCCACTCACAGAAGCGGCGAACATCCGGTGCGCGTCCCGAGCCTGCCGTTCGTTCACCACGGCCGCCAGGTACGCGGCGGCGGGTACGCCCACCGGAGCCGGAACCCCGGTCCACCCGGCGAGCTCTCCGGCCAGCCGACCGGCCATGGTCCGGCCCACGTCGGCGTCCAACTGGTGCATCCGCGTCAGGTACTGGCGCACCGCCAGCCACAGTTCGTCCGGAACCGCCGACAGATCCAGCCCGGCGAACCGTCCCACCAGCCAGGGCGGCGGGGGCGGAACAGCGGCTGCCCGGCCCGCCGGCAGCCGCTCCCGTACGACGAGCGTCCCCGCGAAGACATCCCCGAGCCGCCTCCCACGCGCCGACACGAGCGATGCGATGGAGGCGACCACCCCGAGTGTCATGAGGATCTCCACGACACCCATCGCCCCACGCACCAACGCGTGCCGGAACCGGATCGGCCCCCCGTCGTCCCGCACCACCCGCAGCCCGCACGCCAGCTTCCCCAGTGAACGGCCGTGGCTGAGCGTTTCCACCGCTATCGGCGCTCCCACCAGCACCAGCAGGAACGTCGCCACGGAGACGGCGGCGGATGCTGCCCCGTCCAGGGAGGTCGTCGCCACGGCCAGACCGACCGACACCAGGACGAACGCCGTCCCCACCACCACCAGATCGATGGCCAGAGCCAGTGCACGGCTCGGCAGTTTCGCCGGCCGCAAACCCAGCACGACCGCGTCCCCGGTCACGAGCTCACTCATCGCCGCCCCACCCTTCGCCGACCATCCCTGCCCCTCGGGGCCACAGTCTGCCAAGCTGACCCGCAAACGCGCCGCAGCAGTACGGACCCGTACGCACCCATGCCTGGAGCAGCAGCCGACCATGGACCTCGACGTCTTCGTCAACGCCCACCGCAGTGAGTGGGACCGTCTGGATCACCTCCTGCACCGCGGGCGCAGGCTCACAGGCGCGGAAGCCGACGAACTCGTCGACCTCTACCAGCACACGGCAACCCATCTCTCCCTGATCCAGTCCGTCGCTTCCGACCCGCTGCTCATCGCGCGCCTCACGCAGCTGGTGGCCCGGGCCCGCTCCACGGTGACCGGGACCCGTCGCGCCTCGTGGCGCGACGCCGCGCACTTCCTCACGGCAGGGTTTCCCGCGGCGGTCTACCGCTCCAGGCACTGGTGGATACCCACGGCCGTCCTCTCCACGCTCCTGGCCGCGCTGATCGGCTGGTGGATCGGTACCCACCCGGAAGTCCAGTCGGCCATCGCCGCCCCGGAAGACCTCCGCCGCATGACCAGTCCCGGCGGGGGGTACGAGACCTACTACTCAAGCCATCCCGCGGCCTCGTTCGCCGCCCAGGTCTGGACGAACAACGCCCAGGCCGCAGCCATGTGCCTGGTGCTGGGCGCATTCCTCTGCGTCCCGGTGATCTGGATCCTGTTCCTCAACGTGCTCAACCTCGGGGTAGGCATCGGACTGATGTCCTCGGCCGGCCGGCTCGACACGTTCCTCGGCCTGGTCCTTCCGCACGGACTGCTCGAACTCACCGCCGTCTTCGTGGCGGCCGGCACCGGCCTCCGCCTGGGCTGGACGGTCATCGACCCCGGCCCCCGCACCCGGCGCACAGCTCTGGCGCAGCAGGGCCGCGCCGCGATCGGCATGGCCATCGGCCTGGCCCTGATCCTGTTCGTCTCGGGTGTCATCGAAGGCTTCGTCACCCCGTCGGGCCTCCCGACATGGGCCCGTATCGCCATCGGAATCGCCGCCGAGCTGGCCTTCCTCGCCTACGTCTACATCCTGGGCGGCCGCGCGGCCGGAACCGGCGACGCCGGCGACATTGCCGACTCCGAACGGAGCGCCGAACTCCCGGTTGCCGCCTGATGTGCGTAGGCCTCTCCTGACCTGCTAGTCTCCTCCTCGCCCCAGAAAAACGTTGACACGGCGGACTGGGGGAGGTAGATTAGAACGGTTGCCTCGAACTGGACAAGTTCGGGCCCAGCAGTTAGCGTCATCTCGCTCTCACCGGAAATTGCATTTCCGCAGAGCCATTGATTCCCACTCTTTGGATCGGGAAGCCGATTAGTTCGGCCGAACTGCTTCTGATAAAGTCGGATCAGCCGAAAGGCAAGGCCACTTCAACGGCCACTGGAAATCGAATTCGAACCGGAAACGGAACGAAATCGAGTCTGGTAAGGTTGGAACCGCTGGAAAGGGAAAGCGCGAAAGC
>NZ_JAFMPZ010000023.1 GCF_017353455.1 Streptomyces laculatispora | reverse complement strand
CGGAGGCGGACGTGCGGGCCCTCCAGCCAGTAGTTGATGAAGAAGTGGCCCGCGAGCAGCCCCTCGGCGGTCAGTTCGTCCACGAGCGGGCGGACGCAGTTGACCAGCATCGGCTGGGGGCTGGCGGCGTAGAAGACGTGCAGCGCGATCCACTCCCCCGGCGGCGTGGGCGCCGGGCCGGTGGCGGCGGTGCTGAGGGAGGTCAGTTCCGGCATGTGGGGCCGTCCTCGGTGCGGGAGGGGCGGGAGGTGAAGGTCTCTACGGCCAGTTCGGCCACGTGGCGGCCCTGCGGGGAGGTCAGGTGCAGTCCATCCTCGTCGGGGAGCATCTCGCGCAGGATCACCGAGGCGCCCGGCGCCCGGTCCACCAGCGCGTCGAACGCGGTCAGGGACAGCGGGCTGTCGAAGTCCACGTACAGGGGCTTGGCGCCGGGGGCGCGGCGACCGGCCGCGAGGACCGTGGCGAAGACCTGGTCGGGCAGCCCGTGCCGGCGACGCCAGCGCTGCCAGTCCAGGTACCACCGCGCCTCGTCCGTCCCGGGGCGGCGGACCGGGAGGGCGGCGGCGTCCGCCGTCCAGCTGCGGCGGCTGATCACGACGCCGCCGTGGGCCACGCGCGGCCTGCGGGTGACGCCGTCCACGGCGGGGCTCTCCGGGACGCCGCCCCAGACCTCGGTCGGCGTCATGCTGCTGGGCGACAGGAGCAGCAGGGTGCGGGGGATCTCCGGCAGGGCGACCGGGACGAGGTAGCCGAGATAGACGGGGATGACCTCCCGGTCCAGCCGCCGTGAGCGCAGGATCAGGCGGTCGGCCTCCTCGTCGTGGATGAGGCAGAGGTCGTCCAGGTGGAGCCGGTCGGCCTCGGGGACGGTGGAGGTCTCGCCGGGGCAGATGATCTGATAGTCCGTCATGCGGCCGTGCAGATTCAGGTTGCTCGATATCTGACCACCAGTCAACTCTGCGAACACCGCGCCGTGTGGCTGTCGTTCGCGCATCTCGTCCCGCAGCCGGGCGGAGAGGCCGGGCTCCGCGGGGTCACCGGTGCCGTCGTAGACGTGGGTGAAGCGGCTGAAGGGGAAGGCGAGTCCGCCGTACGAGCGGTTGAGGACCACCAGCGGACCGTCCTGCTGTCCGGGAGTGGGCCGGGACACCTGGAGGTGATGGCTCTGCGGGGTGAAGTCAGCGGACAGCGAGCCGATTCGGTGCGCGACCGAGGCGAGGAAGCCGTCCGGCAGCCGGATCTCGTCCTCCGCGCCCTCCTTCTCCCACAGCTCCCGCATCCCTGCCACGAAGCTCCGGCGGGCCTCGTCCAGAGTCCGCAGCGCGCTCTGGCCGAGCCAGTTCTCCTCCGGGACGTAGGTGCCGTCCTGGTCGAAGGCGGTGCGCTTGGAGGTGAAGGAGATGTACTGGTCGAAGAAGTCCTCGTGGAAGTCGTGCACCAGGCCCAGCAGGTCGTCGCAGCGCCCCCCGCGCCCGTATCGGGCCGTGAAGAAGCCGCGCAGGGTGATGCGCTGCGGCAGGGTGATGTCGAACAGGGGCAGGACGCCCTCGACCGCCCGCAGGGCCCGCCCGGTCGCCCCCGACAGCAGTGCCGGCGGGCAGACCAGGTCGTCGCCCGCACTGACGTCCTCGTACAACAGGGTCTGCGGCAGGGCGGGTTCGGCGGCGCCCAGCTCCTTCTGGACGTCCAGGAGTCCCGCGCGCAGGGTGCGCAGCAGCACCCGTCGGGCGGGGACGTCGGCGGCCGGGTACGCCGCGAGGCAGGCGGCCGGGCCGTCCAGGCCGTCGGCGACGGTGTCGGCCCACGCGGCCCCGAGGGCGCGCAGGGCGTCCTGGAAGGAGTGGAGCGGGTCGGGGCTGTGCACATCGGTGCGCAGCCCCGGCACCCGGACCATGCCGAGCTGGAGCAGGGCGGTGGCGTAACGCTCGCACTCGGCGCGGTCGGCGCCGTGCTCTGTCCGGAGCCAGTCGACCAGGTCGCGGTGGCGCAGCCCGTCGCGCCTGCCGAAGAGGGCCAGCAGGCGTTCCAGGGTGCCGCTGGTGCGCAGGTAGAACAGCCGGTCGCGTACGGCGTCGAAGGTCACCGCGGCACTGTCGTCCCCGGCGGTCACCCACTGCCGCACGTAACGGACACGGTCCGCGTCGCGGCCCCAGCCCGGGGAGAGGACGACGGGCAGGTCCTGGCGGCGCACCGGGTCGGCCAGGATCAGGTCGGCGATCCGGCCGAGGGCGACGACGTTGAGCCGGACGTGGCTGGTCCACTGCTCGCCGACGTGCAGAGCCGCTGTGGTGTCGGCCGGGTCGCCGTCGAAGGTGCCGGCCGCGACGGCGGTGAGCGTGGAGAACGGGCTGGTCTTGCACGCGGTGCGGTAGAGGTAGGTGAGCGCTGACCGCTCGATCTTCCGCATCCGGCCGCCGGGTTCGGCGCTCGCGTCGTCCAGATAGCCGTCGATCCGGCCGTCGAGGGCGGGCGAGGCCAGCAACAGCCCCTTGCGTAGCCGGTCGTGGGACAGCGCGCTACGCAACCCACAGCGCGCGGACCGCAGTTCCTCGGCCAGCACGACGGCACCCTCGTCCAGGAGTCCACCGTAGCTGGCCCGGTCGTCGAGCCAGGCCGATGTGCTCCCGCCCGCGGCCTCGTCCAGGCCCGCGACCAGGAGCACGGCGGCCGAAGGGTCCGCGGGCAGACGGTTGTTGAACACCTGGCGGCGCAGCGCGAGCAAGGCGCGGCGGGCGGTGCCGCCCATCGCGTCGGCGGCCGGGACCAGCCCGTGGAGCAGGTCGCTGAGCGCGGCACCGTCCCGGGCGAGGCGGTTCTCCTGGGCCAGGATCGCGTCGGCCCAGCGCCGGGTGCCGGGGCAGCGCAGTCCGTGGACCGTTTCCAGGGGGAGCCCGGCGGCGCGGAGCACGAAACGGCGGCCGGGCTCCCATCGGGTGGTGTCGCGGGGGGCGATGTCGGAGGTCATGAGAGTCATCAGGTCTTCCCGTCAGGCGATCTCGTGGCGGAAGTCGGCGGGCCGGGGTCGTTCGTTGCCGAGCGGCATGATCAGCAGGGGTGCCTCGTCGCGGAGGCCGAGCTTCTCGATGAAGGAGATGTTGTCGAAGCCCAGGGCCACGCCGGCGCCGATCCCGAGGGCCGCGGCGGCGTGGCCCTGGGCTTCGA
>NZ_JAFMPZ010000022.1 GCF_017353455.1 Streptomyces laculatispora | reverse complement strand
GTGCTGCACAACCCGTGGCCGGACACCGGCACGGAGGAGAAGCTCCGCTGGCTGGCCTCGCCCGAGGGGCGGCGGGGTTCGATGCGTCAGGTCCGGGGATGAGGGGGCCGGGCGCCCGCGTGCCGGGCCGGTCCGCAGGCTTCGTATGCTCGGCACATGACCGATAGCACCGACCTCGGCGCCGAGGACCGCAAGATCGTCACGCTGGCGCGCAGCGCCCGCGCCCGCAACGGTGTGCCGGAGGGCGCGGCCGTACGGGACGAGACCGGACGTACGTATGTGGCGGGCACGGTGCAGCTGGAGTCGCTGCGCCTCAGCGCGTTGCGGACGGCCGTCGCCATGGCCGTGGCGAGCGGCGCCACCTCGCTGGAGGCGGCCGCGATCGTCTCCGAGGCTGAGACCCCTTCGGACGAGGACCGTGCCGCTGTCCGGGACCTGGGAGGGGCGGACACCCCGGTGCTGCTCGCCGGTCCGGACGGGGTGCTGCGGCTCAGTGTGACGGCGGGCTGACCTCCGCAGGACCGGCTCATCGGGTGCGAACGTCCCGCGTCCCATCGGTGCGGGGCGTTCGCACACGGTGGGCGGGAAACATGGATCTTGACATCATCTGATGGCCCATCAGTCGGTGCATTTCGATCCCATTGACTTCTTTTCGGCCGGAGTCATCAATGGCCCCCTGCCGGCGCGGAAGAGCCGCTGCGCCGCAATTCCGCAGGAGGGGGCTCCATGAGTCCAGCCATTCGAAGATCCGACAGCCGGGGAACGCGGCGCCGAGGCCGCCGCTGGGCGGCCGCGCTGGGTGTGGGCGCGCTCGTCGTCGCCGGGGGAGGACTGCTCGCCGGGCCCGCCCAGGCCATGGCGGCGGCGTCCGTGGCGGTGGACTTCCCGACCCACTGCATCCCGCCCGCGATCGCCGGGATCCCGCCGATCGACGGGACGACGTCGGCGCAGATCAGTGTCGACAACGCGGCCCCGAAGGTCGGCGACACGGTCACGGTGACGTACACCGTCGTCAAGCCGGCCGCGAGCAACCCGGTCGATCTGGCGCTGCCCGCCGACATCATGACGCCGACCGGCAAGGTCACCGTCGCCGGTGCGCAGTCCGCCGGCATCACGGTGGCGGGCCCGAAGAAGAACGCTCCGGTGCCCGGCAAGGGCGCGTTCCCGTCGTTCTCCATGACCGGCACCTTCACGGTCACCGCGCCCGGCGAGATCACCCTCTCGCCCGGCGACTACAACATCCACACCAGCTACATCATGGAGCTGGACACGCCCTGCACGGTCACCGATCCGCCCGCGCCCGTCTCCCAGACGATCATCGCGACGGACGGCGGCGGCCAGGTCAACGAGCGTGCCATCCAGCTCGGTACGGCCTCCGGAGCAGCCGGTGACCAGGTCAGCGTGACCGGGTCGAAGTTCACCGCGGGTGCGGCCGTCACCCTCGCCGGCCGGGCCGGGGGCTCCCAGACCGGCGACACGGCGACGGTCACGGCGGACGGATCGGGCGCCTTCACCGGACAGCTGACCGTCACCGACCCGTCGACCACCGGAATCGTCGCGTACGAGGGCGCCGGCTGGGACGCGGCCAAGGGTGCGGGCCCGCAGGCCTACACCGTCACCGGTGGCGGCGGAGAGACACCGGACGGCAGTCAGAAGCTGACCTCGTCCGTCAAGGCGGGCACGCTCTCCATGTCGCAGGCCGGGGACTCCGTCGAACTGTCGGCGGTCGACTTCGGCAAGGGCGGCGCATCCACCGGCGCCCTGCGGACGGTGACGGTCAAGGACTTCCGCGGCGGCCCCGCGGGCTGGTCGCTGACCGGAAAGGTCACCGACTTCAAGGGTCCGGCCGGTGCCACGATCGGCGCCTCCGCGCTCGGCTGGAGCCCGGCCTGCGCGGCGAAGGCCGGCAGCCCGAGCACCTGCGCGGCGGGTTCCGAGGGTTCGGTCGGCAGCGCGGGGGCCACCCTGGCCTCCACGCCGAACGGCGCCTTCACCGGAGGTGAGTTCACCGTCGACGCCCAGCTGTCGCTGGACGTACCGGCGTACTCCGCCACCGGCGCCTACTCCGGAGTGCTCACGCTCACCCTGACGTGAGCCGGGACCACTGACCCACCGGTGGGCCGGGCGCGCACCCGGCCGGTCCACCCACCCCGCCAATGCGTGCACCCTGGGGGCCCGCACCGTGCGCAAGCTGTCCGTACTCCTTCTGACCGGCGCCCTGCTCCTGCTGGGCGCCCCCGCGGCCGGCGCCGCCGACAACGGCAGCTGGTCGGTCTTCCCGGCCGCCGCCGACACCGGCACCCGGCCGTACTTCTATCTCTCGGCCGACCCCGGAGCCACCCTCACCGACAAGGTGACCGTCAAGAACAAGACCGGCGACCCGCTGACGTTCCGGCTGTACGCGGCCGACGCGTACAACACCGAACGCGACGGCGGATTCGCGGTCCGCGCGCAGAACGAGAAGCAGCGCTCCGTCGGCGCCTGGGCCAGGACCGACCGCGACCGGGTCACCGTGAAGCCGCACGGTTCGGTCACCGTGCCCGTCACGATCAAGGTCCCCGAGGACGCCGAACCGGGCGACCACCCCGGCGCCCTCGTTGCCCTGGACGAGCGCGTCGACCCCGCCGACGCGGGCGCCGTGGCCGTCGGCATCCAGAAGGCGGTCGGTGCCCGGATCTATCTGCGGGTCAACGGCCCGACGATGCCCGCGCTCTCCGTCGACGACGTCAAGGTCGAGCACACCCAGCCACTGGTCCCGGGCACCGGCACGTCCCGGGCCGTCATCTCGTACACGCTCCACAACCGCGGCAACGTCACCCTCAGCCCCAAGGTCGCGCTCAAGGCCGAGGGGCTCTTCGGCCGCACCCTGCTCGCCCGCGACCTGAAGCGGATTCCCTCCGAGCTGCTGCCCCGCCAGGAGGTCCGGCTCACCGAGGAGTGGAAGGGCGCGCCGCAGCTGGAGTGGGGCGAGGTCAAGCTGACCGCCAGCGCGCGCGACACCCGCGAGTCCGCCACCGCACCGTACTTCGCACTGCCCTGGCTGGTCGCCGGAGTGCTGCTGGTGCTTCTTGCCGGGGGCGCGGGGCTGTGGATACGGGCACGTCGGAGCCGTCGCCGCACGGCCTGAGACGAGGGGCCCGGCGGCCCCGCCGGCCGCCTTGGTGCGGCAGCGCCGCCGGGATCGGGGACAATGGGCGCCATGAGCGCTCGACCTAACCCAGAAGCTGCTGCGCAGCAGGCTGAGAACACCGCCCCGCACCGGGCCGGCTTCGCCTGCTTCGTGGGCCGTCCCAACGCGGGCAAGTCCACCCTTACGAACGCTCTGGTCGGCCAGAAGGTGGCGATCACGTCCAACCGGCCACAGACCACCCGGCACACGGTCCGCGGCATCGTGCACCGGCCGGACGCGCAGCTGATCCTGGTCGACACCCCCGGCCTCCACAAGCCGCGCACCCTGCTGGGCGAGCGTCTCAACGACGTCGTACGCACCACCTGGGCCGAGGTCGACGTCATCGGTTTCTGCCTGCCCGCCGACCAGAAGCTCGGCCCCGGCGACACGTACATCATCAAGGAACTCGCGGGCATCAGGAAGACGCCCAAGATCGCGATCATCACCAAGTCCGACCTGGTCGAGTCCAAGCAGCTCGCCGAACAGCTGCTGGCCGTCTCCCGCCTCGGCGAGGATCTCGGCTTCGAGTGGGCGGAGATCATCCCGGTCTCGGCCGTCAAGGACGACCAGGTCGGTCTGCTGGCCGACCTGATCGCCCCGCTGCTCCCCGAGAGCCCGCCGCTCTACCCGGAGGGCGACCTCACCGACGAGCCCGAGATGGTCATGGTCGCCGAGCTGATCCGGGAGGCCGCGCTCGAAGGCGTACGGGACGAGCTGCCGCACTCCATCGCGGTCGTCGTCGAGGAGATGCTGCCGCGCGAGGACCGTCCGGCGGACAAGCCGCTGCTCGACATCCACGCCAACGTCTACATCGAGCGGCCCAGCCAGAAGGGCATCATCATCGGCCCCAAGGGCAAGCGGCTCAAGGACGTCGGCACCAAGTCGCGCAAGCACATCGAGGCGCTGCTCGGTACGCCGGTCTTCCTGGACCTGCACGTGAAGGTCGCCAAGGACTGGCAGCGGGACCCCAAGCAGCTGCGCAAGCTGGGGTTCTGAGCGGTCTCAGCCCTGTGTCGGTCTCACGCGCCCTCCTTCAGGACGCGTGAGACCAGTGCGCGCTGGGCGTCGGTCAGCCGCGGGTCCGCGCAGTGCACGGTCCGGTCGCCGACCGTGATCCGGTAGCCGAAGCCGTCCGGAACGCCGGCCGGCGGGGTGTCCCGGCCGCCGGTGAGTGCCGATTCGGCCAGGGTCTCCCATTCACGGGCGTCGGCCCGCCCGGAGGTGTCGATCTCGCGGTGGCGTGCGATACCGGCGAAACCACCGGTCCTGCTCACCTGGATCCGCATACGGTGTCCTTCCTCGAAGGGCGGGCCTGGGGCTTCCGTTCGGATCATGCCTCATCCGAACGGAAGGCCCCCGCTGTCACACGGTCGGTACGCCCACCTCCGACCAGGCCTTGAGGACCGCCTCCGCCTCGTCCCCCTCGCCGAAGCGGCTGCGTGCCGCCGCGACGGTCAGCCGGGCGAAGGCCGCGAAGTCCGCGTCCACCGCCAGTTCACCACCGGTGAGCACATCGAACCAGAGCTGCCCGGCCCGCTCCCAGGAACTGCCGCCGAGCGCGGTCGCCAGCAGGTAGAACGCGCGGTTCGGGATTCCAGAGTTGAGGTGCACCCCGCCGTTGTC
>NZ_JAFMPZ010000021.1 GCF_017353455.1 Streptomyces laculatispora | reverse complement strand
GCTCGTCCTCGAACTCGACGGTCCTGTGGACTCGGACGCCCTGCGCGGTGCCCTGCGCGACGTCGTCGCGCGCCACGAGAGCCTGCGCACCGTCTTCGCCGAACACGACGGCGTCGCACGGCAAGAAGTCCTTGACGCGGACGCTGCCGCATCGCTGGTCCCTCTTGTCGTCGAGCACTCCCCGGCCGAGGAGACCGCCGACGCCTGGGCCGACGAAACGCTGCACCGCCTGACCGTCAGGCCCTTCGACCTCAGGTCCGACGCCGCCGTCCGCGCCCATCTGCTCCGCCTGGGCCCCGCCCGCCACATCCTGGTCCTCGTTCTCCACCATGTCGTCGCCGACGGCTGGTCCCTCGCCCCGCTCAGCCGTGACCTGGGCGCTGCCTACCGCGCCAGGAGCAAGCGGACGGGCACGCCCGACTGGGCCCCGCTGCGCGTGCAGTACGCCGACTACGCCCTCTGGCAGCGCCGGCTGCTCGGCGACGACGGCGACCCGGACAGCCTGGCCGCATCCCAACTCGACTTCTGGAAGGGCGCGCTGCACGGCGTTCCCGAACTGCTTGAGCTGCCTCTCGACCGTCCCCGCCCAGCCGTACCCAGCCATCGGGGCGCCGCCGTGCCCTTCGAACTGCCCGCTCCCGCGCATGCCGCACTCATCCGGTTCGCCCGAGCCGCCGGCTGCACGCCCTTCATGGTGCTCCAGGCCGCTCTCGCCGTGACGCTGCAGGCGCACGGCGCGGGCTCCGACATCCCGCTGGGGACCGCGGTGGCCGGACGTACCGAGGAGGCCCTCGACGATCTGGTCGGGTTCTTCGTCAACACGGTCGTTCTGCGTGCTGACCTGTCCGGCAACCCGACCTTCCACGAACTCCTGGATCGCGTGGTCAAGTGGGACATCGCCGCCCTCAGCCATGGCGACATACCGTTCGAGCGGATCGTGGAGGCCCTCAACCCCGAGCGGTCCGGCGACCACCACCCCCTCTTCCAGACCATGCTGGTCCTTCAGAACCAGGAGCGAGTGGGCCTCGATCTGCCGGGTGTCACCGTCCATGACAGATCCCGGCACCGCGGAGGCAGCAAGTTCGATCTGACGTTCTCGCTCACCGAAGTCACCGAAGCCGCAGAGAGACCTGCCGGGAGACCCGCCGAGGATTCCGGACCCGGCGTACCCACCGACCCGGCGGGCGGCGCCGCTGCGGACACCGGGTACGGCGCCGGAGGCATCGGCGGTTACCTGGAATACGCCACCGACCTCTTCGACCCCGCCACCGCCCGCGCCCTGTGCGCCCGTTTCGCCCGTGTCGTCACCCTGGCCGTGACCGAACCCGGCCGGGCCATCAGCGACCTGGACCCGCTGTCCCCGCAGGAGCGGGAGCGTCTTCTGGTCCAGGGGAGCGGCGCGAAGCAGCCGCTGCCCGCCCGATCCGCCCCCGAAGAGGTCCGGGCGCAGGCCGTGCGTACTCCCTGCGCCGTAGCCGTGCGCGACGCGGACACGCGCCTCACCTACGCCGAACTCGACGCCCGCGCCGATGTCCTGGCCCACGTCCTGCGTGAGCGCGGCGCGGGCCGCGAGAGCAGGGTGGCCATTGCCGTACCACCGTCCGTGGACACCGTCGTCGCCATGCTGGCCGTGCTGCGGGCCGGCGCCGCCTATGTGCCCGTCGACCCGCAGTATCCGCCCGCCCGTATCCGTCACATGCTCGACGACGCCCGCCCCGTCCTGCTGCTCACCACCAGGGACGTCCACGCGCAACTGCCCACCTGCGGCATTCCGTGGCTTGCCCTCGACGACCCGACTGCTCAACCCGCCCGTCCCACCGGGCCCCTTCCGGACCCACCCCGTCCGGCAGACCCCGCGTACGTCATCTACACCTCGGGCTCCACCGGCCGCCCCAAGGGCGTGGTCGTGTCGCACGGCGCCCTGGCCAATCACATGGGCTGGATGGCACGGCACCTGACGATCACTTCGGACGACCGGGTCCTGGCCCGTACCTCCTTCAGCTTCGACGCCTCCGTGTGGGAGTTGTGGCTCCCGCTGATGAACGGCGCCGAAGTCTGTGTGCTGCCGCACGGAGCCAACATGGAACCCCGCACCCTGGTCTCCTGGATGAGCCGGTTCGGTGTCACCGTCGCCCAGTTCGTGCCCTCCCACCTGACCCTCGTTCTCACGGAGGCGGCACACGCCGCGCCGCTCCCCGGCCTGCGCACCGTGCTGTGCGGGGGCGAGCCGCTGCCGCGCGCCCTCGCCGACGACGTCGCCGAGCTGTGGCGGGCCGAAGTGCACAACCTTTACGGGCCGACCGAGGCGACCGTCGACGCGACCGTCCACCGCGTGGCCGGCCAGGAAAGCAGCGGGCAGGCGGAGGGCACGCTGTACGGGACCGTGCCGATCGGCCGCCCCGTCGACACGATGCGCGCCTACGTCCTCGACAGCCGGCTGCGTCCCGTACCACCCGGTGTCACCGGTGAGCTGTACCTGTCGGGTCCCAACCTCGCCCGCGGATACCTGGACCGTCCGGCCCTGACCGCCGTACGGTTCGTCGCCGATCCGTTCGACGGCGCGGGCGCCCGGATGTACCGCACGGGTGACCTCGTGCGGTGGAACGGCCACGGTCTGCTCGACTATGTGGCACGCGCCGACGACCAGGTCAAACTCCGCGGATTCCGGATTGAGTTGGGCGAGATCGAGGCCGCACTCCTGGCCTGCCCCGGCGTCACGGCCGCCTGCGCCGTGATCCATGAGGACATGGCCGGCGGGCGCAGCCTCGTCGCCTATGCCGTCACCGGTGACCCGGCCCTGCGCCCGGTCATCCTGCGTGATGCCCTCGCCGAGAGCCTCCCCCACTACACGGTGCCCGGCGCCGTCGTCATCCTGGACGACCTTCCGCTCCTGCCC
Organism: Streptomyces laculatispora; assembly: GCF_017353455.1. Taxonomy (GTDB): domain Bacteria; phylum Actinomycetota; class Actinomycetes; order Streptomycetales; family Streptomycetaceae; genus Streptomyces; species Streptomyces laculatispora. The sequence goes on along the minus strand of NZ_JAFMPZ010000021.1, from coordinate 1,942 downwards.
AACGGCAAGGTGGACCGGCGGGCCCTGCCGGAGCCGTCGGCGGTGCCCGGCCCGGCCGACGGAGCGGGGCAGCACACCCTCCAGGAGGGCCTGCTCGCCGGAATCTTCGCCGACGTCCTGCAGCGGCCCCTCGTGAACCCGCATGACAGCTTCTTCGACCTCGGCGGGCACTCGCTCCTCGCCATGCGGGTCGTGAGCCGCGTCCGGGCCGTCCTGGGCGCCGAGATCGCCGTCCGCACCCTCTTCGAGCACCCGACCGTCGCGGGCCTGGCCCGCGTCCTCGACCTGCAGGGCCGCACCCACCCCCCGGTGGTGCGCGCCGCACAGCGGCCCGATCCGCTGCCGCTGTCCTTCGCCCAGCAGCGCCTGTGGTTCCTGAACCGGCTCGAAGGTCCCAGCTCTGCCTACAACATCCCGCTCGTCCTCGAACTCGACGGCACCCTGGACACGGACGCCCTGCGCGCCGCCCTGCGCGACGTCGTCGACCGGCATGAGTCGCTGCGCACCCTGTTCCCCGAACGCGACGGCGTGCCGCACCAAGTGGTTCTTCCGGCCTACGCGGTGACACCTCGCCTGCCTGTCCTGAGCACGGCCCCCGCTGACCTGGAGGCGGCCGTCCTGGCCGCCGTGCGTGAACCGTTCGACATCGTCACGGACCCGCCACTGCGGGCCCTGCTGCTGCGCTCCGCACCCGGGCACCACGTCCTGGTCCTCGTCCTGCACCACATCGCGGGCGACGGCTGGTCCCTCGCCCCGCTCGCCCGTCACCTCGGCGAGGCCTACGAGGCCCGTCTCTCGGGCCGGGAGCCCGAACCCATGGCCGGCACTCCGCTCCAGTACGCCGACTACACCCTCTGGCAACACGCAGCTCTGGGCGACGGCATCGCACCGCAGAGCGTCCTGCGCCGGCAGCTCGACCACTGGCACACCGCCCTCGCGGGCCTTCCCGGGCTGATCGACCTGCCACTGGACCGCCCGCGCCCGGCTGCCACCGATCCGAGGGGAGCCGTCCACACCTTCGACGTACCGCCTTCTCTGTACGCTCAGCTCCTGCGCCTGGCACATGAGTCCGGCAGCAGTCTGTTCATGGTGCTCCAGGCGGCGGTGGCCACTCTGCTGCACCGCCACGGCGCGGGCGACGACATCCCGCTCGGCTCGCCCGTCGCGGGCCGCACGGACGAGGCGCTCGAGGACCTGGTCGGCTTCTTCGTCAACACGCTCGTCCTGCGCACGGACCTGTCCGGCAACCCGACCTTCCTCGAACTGCTCCAGCGGGTACGGGAGTTCGACCTGTCCGCATATGGGCACCAGGATGTTCCCTTCGAGCGCCTCGTCGAGAGCCTCAACCCCGTCCGGGCGCGCAACCACCATCCGCTGTTCCAGACCATGCTGGTCCTCCAGAACCAGGCGACTGCCCGCCCCGACCTGCCCGGCCTCACGGTCGTGGACCGGCTCGTCCACAACGGCCTGAGCAAGTTCGACCTCACCTTCGCCTTCACCGAGGAGCCGGGCGAGGCAGGTCTCACCGCCGGAATCGAGTACGCCACCGCCCTCTTCGACCGCTCCACCGTTGCAGCACTCTCGGACCGCCTGATCCGGCTCCTGGAGCGCGCGGCCGCCGAGCCCGCTCTGCCCGTCGCGAGCTACGACCTCCTGACGCAGAGCGAGCACGCCCGGGTCACCCACTGGGGAACCGGCCGCGGCCTGCCCGCCTCCGACGCCGCCACCCTGCCCGCCCTCCGTGAGGGTCGTGTCATCGCCGGCGACGGCCACCGCGTCCGGGGTGCGGTGCGCCTGAGCCGCGAAGAGGGCGGGCAGGGTGGCGGCGTCGGAGGCGGGCAGGCCGCGGCCGGTTCCCCAGTGGGTGACCCGGGCGTGCTCGCTCTGCGTCAGGAGGTCGTAGCTCGCGACGGGCAGAGCTGGCTCGGCGGCCGCGCGCTCC
>NZ_JAFMPZ010000450.1 GCF_017353455.1 Streptomyces laculatispora | reverse complement strand
ACTGGCGGCTCTCCTGCCGGTACAACGCGGACCGGCAGGAGAGCCGCCAGTCGTAGCCGAAGCCGATCAGGTTGGCGGGGGCGCAGGACTCGTCCCTCACGCCCCGGCGGCGCAGCGTGAAGTGGTGCTCCAGCCAGTCCAGGAAGCCGTCGTAGCCGTCCACGAGCGTCCCGATGCCCGGCAGGCCGTGCAGGTCGCGCACCGGACCGAGCGGGCGCACGCCGTCGCCCGGGTGCTCGTCGCCCAGGTCCGCGGGGAGCGCCAGCCCCTTGACGGACCGGCCGAAGGTACGGATGCCCCGGAGGAGGGCCCGGCCCGAGAGGCCCCAGACCTCGTGTCCGTCCGCGTCCGCCAGCCGGCTGCCGAGAATGCCCGGGACGACGACCACCAGATCGTCCACCGGGCTGCGAGAAGTCATGTGGCGCCGTACCCCCGTGAATGTGCGCTGCGGTGAGTAGCAGCGTAATTACGGAACGGACATCCTGGGTGGCGTATGGGGGAAAATCAGCCCGCCGCCACCACCTGCGCGAAAGGCCCCGGAGAAACGCCCGAAGGCGCCCCGGGGCCTTTCGCGGCCGGGCTACGGCAGGGCGAGCATCCGCTCAAGCGCCAGCTTGGCGTACTTCTCCGTCTCCGGATCGACCTCGATCCGGTTCACGAGGTTGCCCTCGGCCAGCGACTCCAGCGTCCACACCAGATGCGGCAGGTCGATCCGGTTCATCGTCGAGCAGAAGCACACCGTCTTGTCGAGGAAGACGATCTCCTTGTCCTCGGCAGCGAAACGGTTCGCCAGCCTGCGGACCAGGTTCAGTTCGGTGCCGATCGCCCACTTGGAACCGGCCGGGGCCGCCTCCAGGGCCTTGATGATGTACTCCGTCGAGCCGACGTGGTCCGCGGCCGCCACGACCTCGTGCTTGCACTCCGGGTGCACCAGCACGTTGACGCCGGGTATGCGGGCGCGCACGTCGTTGACGGACTCCACCGAGAAGCGCCCGTGCACCGAGCAGTGCCCGCGCCACAGGATCATCTTCGCGTTGCGCAGCTCCTCGGCGGTCAGCCCGCCGCCCGGCTTGTGCGGGTTGTAGAGGACGCAGTCCTCCAGGGTCATCCCCATGTCCCGTACGGCGGTGTTCCGGCCCAGGTGCTGGTCCGGCAGGAAGAGGACCTTCTCCCCCTGCTCGAAGGCCCACTCCAGCGCGCGCTTCGCGTTCGACGAGGTGCATATGGTGCCGCCGTGGCGGCCGGTGAAGGCCTTGATGTCGGCGGAGGAGTTCATGTACGAGACGGGCACGACCTGCTCGGCGACCCCGGCCTCGGTCAGCACGTCCCAGCACTCGGCGACCTGCTCGGCGGTGGCCATGTCGGCCATCGAGCAGCCCGCCGCCAGGTCCGGCAGCACGACCTTCTGGTCGCCGGTGGTCAGGATGTCCGCGGACTCGGCCATGAAGTGCACACCGCAGAAGACGATGTACTCGGCCTCCGGACGCGCCGCGGCGTCGCGCGCCAGCTTGAACGAGTCACCGGTGACGTCCGCGAACTGGATGACCTCGTCGCGCTGGTAGTGGTGCCCGAGGATGAAGACCTTCTCCCCCAGCTTCTCCTTGGCCGCGCGGGCGCGCTCCACCAGGTCCGGGTCGGACGGGGAGGGCAGGTCGCCGGGGCATTCGACGCCGCGCTCGCTCCTGGGGTCGGCGTCGCGGCCGAGCAGGAGCAGGGCGAGGGGCGACGGCTGGACGTCGAGTTCCTGGACGGGGTGGGCCGTGGTCACGTCACGCACCCTTTCTTCTCTGCGAGGAGCTTCTCTACGAGGAGCCTTTTCGTCGAATTGACGCTATCTATCATAACCGCTTCACGTCACTTTGACGATGCCGATAACGTCAATGTGACGCACCCGCCCGAGGGGCCGGTGTGCGAGCATGAATGGAACAGGCAAGCGCGCGGCCCGGAATGAATCCGCGGTTCCGGCGGTTGCAACGTCGGCAAGCAGACTCCGTACAACCCGGGAGAGAAGCAGATGTCCGTATCGGACGAGACCACCACCGTGAGCGACGGCATCCTCCTGTCCGACGCCGCCGCAGCCAAGGTCAAGGGCCTGCTGGAGCAGGAAGGCCGTGACGATCTGGCGCTGCGCGTCGCCGTCCAGCCCGGCGGCTGCTCTGGCCTGCGATACCAGCTCTTCTTCGATGAGCGCTCGCTCGACGGCGATGTCGTGAAGGACTTCGACGGCGTCAAGGTCGTCACCGACCGGATGAGCGCCCCGTACCTGGGCGGCGCCTCCGTCGACTTCGTCGACACCATCGAGAAGCAGGGCTTCACGATCGACAACCCGAACGCGACGGGTTCCTGCGCCTGCGGCGACTCCTTCAACTAGAGCGCGAGGGCCGGGCGCACATCGGGCGCACGGCGCACATCGGGCACACGTGGCTACGGCGGCGGCCCCGGGATCGGATCCCGGGGCCGCCGCCGTACCGCTGTCCGGTTTCGGCCCCTGGCGGGCCGACGTCGGCGGGTGTCACGTCACCTCTGCGCGACCGCGCCGCCCGATGCGGCGTCGACGACCTTCCGGTCGCCCAGCGGCTGGTCCAGGGTGACCGTACGGGTCAGCTCCTTGGCGATCATGACGCAGACCTTCTTCGGGTCCGGCCCGGACTCCGCCACGGTCACCCGCACCGTGTCGCCGTCCTCGCGCGCGCTCACCTTGTACGTGCTGCACGCACCGCCCCAGAACGTCACCGAGAGGGTCCGTCCGTCGGCGCTGTACGACTGGATCGCGCCGCCGGCCCTCGTCGTTCCGCCCGCGTCCGGGGTCTTCTCCGCGGGGGCGTCCTTCGCCAGGTACTCCGGGTCCACGGCCACCTGGGTGACGGTGTTGCCCGTCCCGCCCGAGGCCGGCCGGACCGTGAAGATCCAGGACGGCACGAGCAGCTGCTTGCCGTCCACGTAGCGCGCCGCCAGGCCGAAGACGGCCTTGTCGACCGTCACCGTCGTCGCCTCCGCCCCGGTCCGCGCGCCGCAGGCGGGCCCGGACGGCTTCGTGTCGTCCTTGAGCGGCGCGACGGTCGCGCACCCGCCGATGTTCTTGCGGGCGTCCGGGGGCTGGGCGGCGTTCAGCTGCTTCAGCGCCTCGGCCGCGCCGATCACCGGATAGTCGGCGCCCTTCTCCAGGCCCTTCAACTGCCCGCCACCGCCGATCACTTCACCGTCGGTGCCGACCTGGATCCCGGTCGCCCAGCCGTATGTCGGCAGTCCGTCCACCACCGGGTCCGCGTTCACCACCCGGGCCGAGCCCATGAGTTGGCGTGCGTCGAGGGCTGCGCCGTCCTGGCCGGCCGCCTTCAGCACGGGCGCCGCGGCGGCCTTGGCGGCCTTCTCGCCCACCGGTGATCCCGATCCGCCCGGAGCCACGTGCTTGCCCGAACAGGTCGTCTTGGTACCGCAGTTGTCCGTACCTCCGGAGCCGTAACGGGCGAAGGTCCAGGTGCCGGGCGCCTGCTTGTCCACCCGCAGCACCGGTCCGGAGCCGTCCCCGTCGGAGCCCACCTTCCAGGAGGTGCCCTCGGCCTGCGGGGCGCCCTTCAGGCCGAGCGCCTTCGCCAGCCGGGTCACCTCGGCCGCGGAGACGGTTCCGCTCGTGCGCTGGACGGCGGCCTTCGCCGGGCCGTCCGGCAGCGCTCCGGCCGCGCGGTAGACCAGCCGTTCGCCGTGCGGATCGGGCTCGCCCGGTGCGATGCCCCGCGGCGGGGCCGATGGGCTGGGGGAGTGCGCGGCCGGTTCGCCCGTCCGCTCGTCCAGGGAGAGCAGTGGGGGAGCGCCGGCACCGCTGCCCGCGCTGTCCTTGCCGCTACCGCCGTCCGCCGCGGTGGCGGCCCAGTACGCGC
>NZ_JAFMPZ010000020.1 GCF_017353455.1 Streptomyces laculatispora | reverse complement strand
GCGGTCGCGAAGCCCGCGTTCACCACCATCACCAGAGCCGAGGTGGCCGTCGCCACCCGCATCGCGTCCGCGCCGAGTGCGGCGTCCGCCCACACGACGACCGGCACCGCGACGAATCCGCCGCCGAAGCCGAACAACACCGTCGTCATCCCTGTGAGGAGTCCGATCCCTGTCAATGCCACAACGTCCATGGGCCCCACTCCACCAGCGCGGGCAGGTTGCTCGCATTCGATGGTCGGCACGATTCCTTCGCGTCTCGGCCAGTAGGGTGGACGGGTGAAGAACGTGCCCCTTGCCGACGTCGACCAGGCCGACCGGGCCGTCCTGCCGATCGGCACCGACTACCCGCCCGGCCACGTACTGGACTGGCACGAGCACCGGCGCGCGCAGTTCCTCTACGGCGCCACCGGGGTCATGATCGTCGACACCGCCGAGGGCACCTGGACCGTTCCGCCCGAACGCGCCGTGCTGATCCCGGCCGCCACCCGGCATCGGGTCCACATGCTGGGAGTGAGCACCAGGAGTCTGTACATCGAGCCGGATGCCGTCCCGTGGTGGCCCGTGAGCTGCACGGTCGTAGACGTTTCGGCGCTGCTGCGCGAGTTGCTCCTGGTCGCTGTCGGGTTCGAGATCGACTACGGCCTGTCCGGGCGGGAGGGAGCCATCGCCGCGCTCCTCCTCCACGAGATCGCCGAGCGGGCCCCGCTCCCGTTCCATGTCGGGATTCCCGCCTCCGCCGACCTCGCGAGGCTCTGCCGCGCGTATCTGGCCGCCCCGGACGCGGGTGTCACCAATGCCGCGTGGGCCGCACGGACGGCCATGAGCGAACGGGCCTTCACCCGGCGCTTCCGCTCCGAGGCCGGCGACAGCCCTGCCGTCTGGCGGGCCCGCGCCCGGCTGCTCGCGGCCGTTCCGCTGCTGCGGACCGCGTCGGTGAGCGAGGTCGGTGGCCGTCTGGGCTACGCCTCTCCCGCCGCGTTCACCGCGGCCTTCACGCGCACCTTCGGCCTGCCCCCGTCCCGCTTCGCCGCGAGCCGCCAGGGCGTCGGCCGCAGCCGCAACTCCTGAGCGGTCCGTGGCACTTCAGCGTCTCCTCGCCCTGGCTGCAGGCCACGACGCGGGGCCGAATCGCCTGCCGCTGCCGCCGACGTGTCGCAGAGCGGTCGGCCATGCGGAGTACGAGGTGTCCGGTTGCCCGGTCGGCGAGGCGGCCCGGGGAGCGGGAGCCTGTGACGGGCGGCAAGCCGTCTGTCGGTGCGGTGGGTTGAAGGTACGCACCTGGACTCGGTGTGCCGTGGCCTCGGCACCTGGTCGTGCGGTTCGGCTGAGGTCGTCCCGCCCCCTACCCCGTATCGGTTGAGACGCAGGACCATCAGTCCAGGGTGAATCGAAAGACCTTCGAGTCCCGCTGCTGGAATCCCGCTCGTTCATAGAGTCGGTTCGCTGCCTCACGCGACGGACGCGACGTCAGGTCGACCGTCCGCGCTCCTGCGTCCGCCGCCGATTCGAGGGCCCGGTCGATCAGAACCCTGCCGACGCCGTGGCCACGTGCGCCCGCGTCGACCACCACGTCCTCGATGTGAGCCCGCAGACCGGACGGCAAGGGTGTCATCACCAGCGTCAGCATCCCGACGATCACGCCCTCGACCCGGGCCACCAGCAACGTATTGGTGCCGCAGTCCGTCAAGGTCCTCACTGCCTCATGGTCCAGAGGAGCGGCCCTGGACGACAGCTGCGGAAGGAGACGGGCAAACGCCTCCACCAGTTCATCGGTCGTCTCGTGAACAATCTCGGTCTCAACGCTCATGCTCCGGAATCTATCGGCTCCTACGCGTTGCCGGGTCGGTGGACTGGCCACCCGGCCGGGCAGATCTCGCGGAGTGTCATCGATCACGGCGACGCCGATGTGTCCTGGCCGGGCCACTTCGCGGGTGGGAGCGACAGCCGGGAGGGCTTCCTCCTCGGGGCATCAGTGAGCGCTCACCCGGCGGGACGAAGACGAAACTGCGGCATCGCCTCAGGCGCCCGGACAGAACCGTTCCCGAGTCGCGGGTCCTGTGGATTCCGGGCTCTCCGTTGTGCTGTTCAGAGGTGGGACAGGCACCGTCAGAGTTCCACGCCCGACGACCAGGCTGTCAGAGGGGCACTCCCCGGTTGAGCCGAGGGGGGGCCGACGAATGCCGCGAGTTCGCCCTCGCGAAGGACTACCACCGCGTCACAGGTGCACCGGCAGTACTCGACCTCACCTGCCGACGTCGAGTGCCTCGACAGCAACTGCCACGAAGGCTGTCGCCGAGCGGCCGGGCAGCCCCAGTCCTGGAGGGGGCAGGTGTCCTGCGACGGCGTACCCGACGAACCGTTCACGTCGTCGGCCCGCTTCGGCCGTCCGGCTGCCGGACGTGCGGGTTGGTCCGCCGCGTCAGCGGTGATCGCGAGGGGGCGAGAGTTCGGCATCCGTGTCGTCTCCGGTCTGCCGCGCCGCCGCCCTGAGCTTCGGCGCGGCGGGTTCGGGCAGTGTGCGGAACAGCAGCCAGCTCAGAGCGGGCATCAGGATCAGTGGGGTCAGGGCGGTGCGCAGGGAGGTCGCGTCGGCGACACTGCCGATGAGTGGGGCGGCCAGGCCGCCGATGCTGACGGTCAGCCCGAGGGTGATCCCGCTGGCGGTCCCGACGCGGGTGGGCAGGTAGTCCTGGCCGAGCGTGACCTGGAGCGAGAAGGGGACGTACAGGCCGGCGGAGGTCAGCACCACGAACACGTAGATCGCCGGGCCGGGTACGAAGACGACCCCCGCGACAGCGGCGACCGAGACGAGGTACGACCAGCGGGCGACGGCGACCCGGCTCCAGCGGCCGGCCAGGCTGCCGCCCAGTACGGAACCCACCGCGCCGCCGAGATAGAGCACGAACAGTGCCGCGGTGCCCGCCGCCGTACTGCCGCCGAGACGCTGCTTGACGTAGAGCGAGATGAATGTGCTCAGGCCGATGAAGGCGATGGACCGGCAGACCACGGCCAGCGACAGCTTCACGAACGAGAGCTTGTCGTCGGTGCCCGTCCCGGCCGCACGGCCGGAGCCA
>NZ_JAFMPZ010000019.1 GCF_017353455.1 Streptomyces laculatispora | reverse complement strand
CTGGCCGTCGGCCAGATCTACCTGATGGCCAACCCGCTGCTGACCCGGCCGCTCGCCCCCGAGCACATCAAGCCCAGGCTGCTCGGCCACTGGGGCACCTCACCGGGGCTCAACCTCGTGTACACGCACCTCAACCGCGTCATCGCCGCGCGCGGTATCCCCGCGCTGTGCGTCTGGGGCCCCGGCCACGGCGGCCCAGCCGTACTCGCCAACTCCTGGCTCGAGGGCAGTTACTCGGAGACGTACCCCGATGTGAGCAGGGACGCGGCGGGCATGGGGGTGCTGTTCAAGCAGTTCTCCTTCCCCGGCGGCGTGCCCAGCCACGTCGCACCCGAGACCCCCGGCTCCATCCACGAGGGCGGCGAACTCGGCTACTCCCTCGCCCACGCCTACGGCGCCGCCCTCGACCACCCGGACCTGCTCGTCACCTGCGTCATCGGCGACGGCGAGGCGGAGACCGGACCGCTCGCCGGCTCCTGGCACGCCAACAAGTTCCTCGATCCGGTCCACGACGGAGCCGTCCTGCCGGTCCTCCACCTCAACGGCTACAAGATCGCCAACCCGACGGTGCTCGCGCGCCTCCCCGAGGGCGAGCTCGACGCCCTGCTGCGCGGCTACGGGCACGAACCGCTGTACGTGCAGGGCGACGACCCCCTCACCGTGCACCGGGCGATGGCCGCCGCGATGGACCGGGCCGTCGACCGCATCGGCGAGTTCCAGGCGGCCGCCCGGACCGGTGGCGACACCGCACGCCCGCTCTGGCCCATGATCGTGCTGCGCACCCCGAAGGGGTGGACCGGCCCCGCCGAGGTGGACGGAGTGCCCGTCGAGGACACCTGGCGCGCCCACCAGGTCCCGCTGCCCGGGGTCCGCGAGAATCCGGCCCACCTGCGTCAGCTGGAGGAGTGGCTGCGCTCCTACCGGCCCGAGGAACTCTTCGACGCCGAAGGACGCCCCTCGGCCCAGGTCCTCGCCTGTGTGCCCGGGGGCACGACGCGGATCGGCTCCAGCCCGTACGCCAACGGCGGGCTGCTCCTGCGCGACCTGCCCGTTCCGCCGCTCGACGGCCACGGGGTGCGGGTGGACCGGCCGGGCACCGTCCTGCACGAACCGACCCGGGTGCTCGGCGGTCTGCTGGAGGCCGTCATGGCGGCCACCGCGGACCGCAGGGACTTCCGGGTCGTCGGCCCCGACGAGACGGCCTCGAACCGGCTCGACGCCCTCTACGAGGCCACCGGAAAGGCCTGGCAGGCCCGGACGCTGCCCACCGACGAGCATCTCTCCCGCGACGGCCGTGTCATGGAGGTCCTCTCCGAGCACCTGTGCCAGGGCTGGCTGGAGGGCTATCTGCTCACCGGCCGGCACGGCCTGTTCTCCTGCTACGAGGCGTTCGCCCACATCGTCGACTCGATGGTCAACCAGCACATCAAATGGCTGCGGACCTCGCGCCGGCTGCCGTGGCGCCGCCCCATCGCCTCCCTCAACTACCTCCTCACCTCGCACGTCTGGCGCCAGGACCACAACGGCTTCTCGCACCAGGACCCGGGCTTCGTCGACCACATCCTCAACAAGAGCCCCGAGGTCGTCCGCGTCTATCTGCCCCCGGACACGAACACCCTGCTGTCCGTGGCCGACCATGCGCTGCGCAGCCGCGACTACGTCAACGTGATCGTGGCCGGCAAGCAGCCGAGCCTCGACTGGCTCACCCTCGACCAGGCCCGTGCGCACTGCGCGCGAGGTGCCGGGGTCTGGGAGTGGGCGGGTACGGAGGACGGCAGCCGCGAGCCCGATGTGGTGCTCGCCTGCGCCGGGGACGTACCCACCCTGGAGATCCTGGCCGCGGCCGGTCTGCTGCGGCGCCACCTGCCCGAGCTGGCGGTGCGGGTGGTGAACGTCGTCGACATGGCCCGGCTCATGCCGCACGGCGAGCATCCGCACGGGATGCCGGACTCCGAGTACGACGCACTCTTCACCCGCGACAAGCCGGTGATCTTCGCGTACCACGGCTATCCCTGGCTGATCCACCGGCTGGCCTACCGCCGCACCGGCCACGCCCAGCTGCACGTCCGGGGCTACAAGGAGGAGGGCACGACCACCACGCCCTTCGACATGGTGGTCCGCAACGACCTCGACCGCTACCGGCTGGTCATGGACGTCATCGACCGGGTCCCGGGCCTCGGCGTGCGTGCCGTGGCGGTGCGTCAGGCGATGTCCGACACCCGCACCCGCCACCACGCCTGGATCCGCGAGCACGGCACGGATCTGCCCGAGGTGGCCGACTGGACCTGGGAGGGCTGAGGCCCGCGCAGCGCGCGGCAGGGCCGGGACGGATGCGCCGTCCGGGCCCTGCCGTACGCAAGGGGTCAGCGGCCGACGGCTCGGGCCAGCTGGGCCTTCGTCATCGACGAACGCCCCTTGACGTTCTTGTGCTTCGCCTCTTCGTAGAGCTGGTCGCGGGTGGGGCCCTGCGCGCCGCTGTGCGAGCGCAGACCGCCGCGCCGGGAGGACGAGATGTCCTCGGTCGACGTACGGCTCGCGGTCCTGGACTCGCCGGAACGGGCGCGCTCCTTGTTGACCGTCCGGGCCGCGATCTCCTCGGCCCGGTCCTCACCGACCCCGCGCTCCTGGGCGGACTCCTTGATGTGCTCGTACTGCCGTTCCCGCTTGGGACTCGATCCGCGTGGCATCGTGTGCTCTCCTCTCACCCGGGCTCCGTCCCGGACTCTGCGTACGGGGCCTTCAGTAGCGCAGCGCCGCCGCGATCCGCCCGTGCTCCTTGAGCGAGTCGTCCGCGAGGAACACCACGTCCGCGCCGCTGTCCAGCGCCGTCTCGACCAACTCGTCGACGATGTCCTCGCGGACCTTCTCGTCCGCCGGGTCAGCGGCGTCCCCGCTCACCGGCTCAAGGTGCCCCTCAGTGACCCGGACCGTCTGCTGGTAGTGCTCCTCCACCGCCACCAGACCGGCGCGCGCCTCCCGTACGGCGGCCCAGACCTCGTCGAGACCGCCGGCGAAGGCGCGACGGCCGCGCGCCTCGTCCAGCTTGCCGTCGATCTCGGCGGCGAACCGCTTCTGGCGGGCCTCCAGCGCCGGCTGCAGTTCGCTGAGCAGATCACTGGGCGTCGTATCGGCGGGCGCGCCCTTGGTGACCCGCCCGGCCGCCGCCCCGGTGCTCTCGCCGACCTCGTCCAGCAGCGCGAGGGCGGGGGCGAGGCCGACCAGGTACAGCGGGCGCGGATCCGTGGCCAGGACCCCGCGCAGCTTCTCGTCCACCGTGCGCAGGAACTGACGGGTCTCCTCGTCGCTGAAGGTGCTCGGGGTGTCGCCGATCCGCTCCTCGCGCTGTGGGTTGGGCGCTTCGCGCGGAGCCGTCAGCGGGAAGCCGCCGATGTGCTCCTCGTGCGCGGCGTCCGCCGTGCCGCTGAACAGCGACGCGTGGTCGGCGGAGACGGTGAGCGCCCAGAACGGCCGGGCCTGGGCCTTCGCGGCGACCAGGTTACGGGTGAGATAGGTGTCGCTCAGCACCACTCGTTCGGGCGCGGTGCGGGGAAGCTGCCAGATCTGGTACTCGTCCGCAGTCGCCAGGACGACCAGCGAATCCAGGGCCCGGCGCGGATCGATCTCGGCGACCGCCCGGTCGAGCTGCTGCTTGATGGCGGTCCGGAGCTCCCGGCCGACCTGAGGGTCGGCGTCGAGCCGGTTTCCCGCCGCGGCGACCAGATTGCGCAGCCGGACGGCGTCCTGCGCGTTCTCGGGTGCGCGACGGTGCGTCGGCATGGTCAGGGACAGGGCGGGATAGGGCTTGGCCGCCCGGAGCTCCTGCAAGAGGCCGGCGGTCAGGGCATCCGTGTCCATCTGTTCCCTCCCGGGGACTTGGCGTACTGCCGTGCGAAGCGGGTGATTCGACGAGTCAATTCATACCTTTTCATCCTAATATGGGCGAGTTGGTGCTCTCGGCTCCAGGAGGTATGTGCGATGTCCACGCTCACCGTGTGGAAGTTCCAGTCCGCCGAAGGCGCGGAGGCCGTGGAGGCGACGCTGATCTCCCTTCAGAAGGAGGGGCTGATCAAGATCCTGGACGCGGCGGTGGTGAGCTGGCCCTCGGACCGGTCGAAGCCGCGGACGAAGCAGCTGCACAACCTGGTCGGCGCGAGTGCGCTCAGCGGCACCTTCTGGGGAATGCTCTTCGGGCTGATCTTCCTGATGCCGCTGCTGGGTGCCGCCATCGGCGCGGCCGCCGGGGCGCTCGGCGGAAAGCTGGCCGATGTCGGCATCGACGACGAGTTCATCGCCGAGGTCAAGGAGAAGGTCACGCCGGGGACTTCGGCGCTGTTCCTCCTCACGATGAACGAGGTGCCCGAGCGCATCAGCCGAGCGCTCCCGGACGGCGGCGCCGAGCTGCTCCACAGCAATCTGGACAGCGGGAGCGAGGCCCGGCTCCGCGACGTCTTCGGGGACGACGCGGCATGACCCCGGGGAGGCTCCCGTCCTCCCGCCACATGCCGGCCCTTTCCCTTCGTACTTCCGAGCAGACGGAGCGTCCGTGAACCAGACCAGCCCCGTGCGGCGCGCCCTCGGCGGCCGTGCAGCCCGCAGCCTGACCCCGGCCGTCCTGGCCGCGTTGATCGTCGCCGGGACCGCCGCCTGCGGCAGCTCCGACACCTCCTCGCAGGGCACGGCCCAGAGCACCCGTACGGTCTCCGCGGAACCGGCGGCGTCCCCGAAGGCCACGGAGAGCCAACGCACCCAGCGGGAGTTCGCGGCCTCGGTGTCCGCCGAGACGGAGCGCAACCGGCAAAAGGCCGTCGCCATGCTCAAGGGTGTGAAGGGGAAGGGCAACGCGGTCAAGGACGTCTCCGTCAGAGGCCTCGCGGTCGCGCCCTCCGAACAGTTCCGCAGCGCCCTCGTCCGGGTGACCAACCCCACCGACAAGGCGGCCTTCTACGCGGTCAAGGTGGAGTTCGTCGACTCCTCCGACAAGGTCCTGGACTCCGTGGTGCTCGGCTTCGCCGACGCCCCGTCCGGCCGGACCGTCAGCCAGCACGCCAACAGTCGCAAGGCCGCGGGCGTCAAGACGTTCCCGCGGATCGCCCAGGCCGAGCGCGGCTGACGGCCGGTCGGTGAACGCCGCCGACGCGGTCACGGACGCCCTGCGCGAACTGCACACCCGGTTCGCCGGTCTTCGCGACGGCCGGCTCGCGGACTACATCCCCCAGCTGGCCCTGGCCGACCCCGACGCGTTCGGGCTGGCCCTGATCAGCATGGACGGCCACCGCTACAGCGCCGGTGACGTCGAGGTGCCGTTCACCGTGCAGTCCGTGTCGAAACCGTTCGTCTACGCCCTGTCCCTGTCCGTGGTCGGACTCGACGAGGTGGGCCGCTGGGTCGGCGCCGAGCCCAGTGGCGAGGCGTTCAACGCCATCAGCCTGGAACCGGGCACCGGACGTCCCGCCAACGCCATGGTCAACGCCGGCGCCATCGTCACCACCGCCCTGGTCCCCGACACCCGGGACGCCCCGAGATTCGACCGGATCCTCGACTACCTGAGCCGCTTCGCCGGCCGGCAGCTGGATGTCGACGAGCAGGTGTACGCCTCCGAGGCGCTCACCGGTGACCGCAACCGCGCCCTGGCGTATCTGATCCGCAGCGCGGGGCCGCTGCCCGTGGACCCGGTGGCGGCCGTGGAGACTTACTTCCGCCAGTGCGCGGTAAGGGTCACGGCGCTGGACCTCGCCGCGATGGCGGCGACCCTGGCCAACGGCGGAGTCAACCCGGTCACCGGGGACGCGGTGGTGCCGGAGCCCGTTGCCGCCCACGTCCTCGCCGTGATGGCGACATGCGGGATGTACGACGCCTCGGGCGACTGGCTGCTCCGGGTGGGGCTGCCGGCCAAGAGCGGGGTGTCCGGCGGTCTGATCGCCGCCGGACCCGCCCGGTTCGGCCTGGCGACGTACAGCCCGCTCCTCGACCCGGCCGGGACCTCCGTGCGGGGGCACCTCGCGCTCGGCGCGCTGTCGGAGCGGTTCGGGCTGCACCTCATGCATAATCCGGCCCTGGCGGGCTCCACCGTCACCCTGGTCACCACGGCCGACGATCTGCCCTCCGCGCCGACGGGGGAGCGGGAACGCGCCCGCCGTGAGCGGGTGGCGGTGGTCGCGGCCCAGGGTGCGCTGGACTTCACCGCGGCCGAGCGGGTGCTGCACGCCCTGGACGAGTCGGGCCCGCAGGAGACGGCCGCCGTGGTGCTGGATCTGCGCCGGGTGACGGACATCGACACGGCGGCCCGGGCGATGCTGAACAGAGGACTGGCCCGGCTCACGGGCAGCGGCCGCCGCACCGCCGTCGCCGACCCGGCGGATCGCCTCGTGGGACAGGGCACCGCCGCCGGGGCTCCGCGGTACTTCGCCTCCCGCGAGGAAGCCGTGGACTGGTGCGCGACGCGGCGGTCCGGCTGAGGCGCGCTGCGCGGCCGGGTGCTCACCCGGCCGTGCGGCGCAGTCCGTCTACCAGATGGCGTCCACCCACTCGGGGTGGTCGACGAACGGATTCCGGTTGTGCTGGTACTGGTCGAATATGACGTCGTTGCGCCGCTTCTCGAAGGTGTCCGGCGGGTCCTCCTGGCTCCACGCCTTCAGCACGGAGAGCCGGCCGATGTTCGGGGCGGAGCCGTTCGACACCTGGTCGTTGGGTTCGAGATCGGCGAAGGAGTCGTCGCCCTCGTACCGCACCGCCATGTAGAGGATCATGCGCGCGACGTCGCCCTTGACGGCATCGCGCGGTTCGAAGGAGTCGCTGTCGGTGTAGTTGCCGGGCGCCCCGCTCACCTCGCTGCCGCCGTTGTCGAAGTCCTTGTTGCCGCGGATGGAGTTGACCGACACGTCGGCCGGGCGCAGATGGTGGATGTCGGTGCCCGGTCCGGTGGCCGTGCCGAAGTCGCCGTGCGACTTGGCCCAGACGTGCTCCCGGTTCCACTGGTCGGTGCCGCCGCCGTTGTCGCTCTTGGGCTCGGAGCGGCCGGAGTAGAGAAGGATCACGTTCGAGGAGTTCGACGGGTCCTCGTCCGTGTCCTTGAGCGCGTCCCAGACCTGGCTGTAGGTGAGTGTGGACTGGTCGCTGATGATCGTGTGCAGGGCGCCCTTGAGCGCGGTGCCGGTCTTGCCGAGCGCGTCCTGGTAGTACGTGTCGTCCAGCGCGCCGAGCGGGGTGGCGGCGGCCGCCGGGGCCCTCGGGGTGTCTGCCGGTGCAGCGGCCGCGGTGCCGGTGAGCACCGCGAACGCGGCGAGAGTGGCCAGCAGCGGGCGCCGGCAGGAAAGATGACGACGGGACATGTGGGGTGTCCTCTCCGGAAATACGGGCACCGCGGCGCCGACTCAGGGTGGGGGGGGCGGCTCCGCGGTGGTCGTGTGATGCGTGGTCAGCGGGAGCCTTCCACACGCACCGTGACCCGGGTGTGAACGCTGCGTATTTATCATGTGCAGGTCAAGTGAGGGACGGTTCCGGGCCGGGCGGACGATGCTGCCGGGTATCAGATGCGCCCCCGTCGGCGCGGGGCGAGAATTGCCGCAAGGACGAGGAGGCGGCATGAGCGACGAGCCCGAATCCGTATCCGCATCGCGGGGCGTGACCCCCGACGGTCTCTTGCACACCGGCGCGAGCGACGATCCGTCGCCCGAGGACCTGGTGCTCGCCTCCGGGCGGGACCTGACCCCGCAGACCCTTGAGTGGGCGCGCCTCAGACTGGCCAGGGAGGGGCGGGCGGCCATCGACAAGCAACTGCCGTAGCCGCCGTCGGGCGCCGGGCCAGGGGGGAATGCGGACGCTCCGCGCCGTCACCGCGGCCGGAAGTGTTCGGGTGTCTCCCGCTGCTCGGTTAGCCTGAACGCACAATGAACCGTTTGACGACGTCAGGGGCCGGTTACGAACTCGCCCGATTCCCCGAGGACCCCCGCGACCCGTTCCGCGCCTGGGACGCGGCCGACGAATACCTGCTGCGGCACCTGGAAGGGGCCGACGGAGCCGGCCCGGTCGACCTGTCCGGCGGTGTCGTCGTGGTCGGCGACCGCTGGGGCGCGCTGAGCACGGTGCTGGCCGGCCACCGTCCCGTACAGATCACCGACTCCTACCTCGCGCAGCGGGCGACAGCGGCGAATCTGGAACGCAACGGGGCCGACGCGGACGCCGTACGCCTGCTGTCCGTGCGCGACACCCCGCCGGAACGCATCGACGTCCTGCTCGTACGGGTGCCCAAGAGCCTCGCACTCCTGGAGGACCAGCTGTACCGGCTCGCGCCCGGCGTCCACCCCGGCACCGTCGTCATCGGGACCGGGATGGTGAAGGAGATCCACACCTCCACCCTCAAGCTGTTCGAGCGCATCATCGGTCCCACCCGCACCTCGCTCGCGGTCAAGAAGGCCCGGCTCATCCACTGCACACCTGGCCCCGCCCCCGTCC
>NZ_JAFMPZ010000018.1 GCF_017353455.1 Streptomyces laculatispora | reverse complement strand
ACCTACGCGTACGGGCTGTCGGCGCCGGCGGCGGCCGGCCTGGCCGCACGGGCCGGGCAGCAGCCGACCGGGCAGAGGTCGTGGCTCGCCCCGAGCGCCCCGAGGGCACACCGCTCCCGGCCGCGGCCCTGTTCGGTGGCCGCGCGCTCCAGCACGAGGTCGCGCACCGCCGCCGCGAACCGCGGGTCGGCGCCGACGGTCGCGGACCGGCGCACCGGCAGGCCGAGCTCGGCGGCCTTCGCGGTGGCCTCGGTGTCGAGGTCGTACAGGACCTCCATGTGGTCCGAGACGAAACCGATGGGCGCCATCACCACGGCGGGAACGCCGTCGCTGTGCAGCAGCTCCAGGTGATCGCAGATGTCGGGTTCGAGCCACGGAATGTGCGGGGCACCGCTGCGCGACTGGTAGACGAGCTGCCAGGGGTACTCGACACCGGTCCGCTCACGGACGGCCTCGACGATCACCCGTGCCACGTCGAGATGCTCGGCGACGTACGCACCGCCGTCGCCGTGCGCCTCCGGCGGGCCGGAGGCATCGGCCGCCGAGGTGGGGATGGAGTGCGTGGTGAAGGCGAGGTGCGCCCCGGCTCGCACGTCCTCGGGAAGGTCGGCCAGGGAGGCGAGCACGCCGTCCACCATCGGTTCGACGAAGCCGGGGTGGTTGAAGTAGTGCCGCAGCTTGTCGACGCGCGGCACCGGCAGCCCTTCGGCCTCCAGGACGGCCAGCGACTCGGCGAGGTTCTCGCGGTACTGCCGGCAGCCGGAGTACGAGGCGTACGCGCTGGTCGCCAGGACGGCGATGCGACGGTGTCCGTCCCCGGCGATCTCGCGCAGGGTGTCGGTCAGGTAGGGCGCCCAGTTGCGGTTGCCCCAGTAGACCGGCAGGTCGAGTCCGTGGTCCGCGAAGTCCTTGCGCAGTGCGTCGAGCAGGGCCCTGTTCTGGCCGTTGATCGGGCTGACGCCGCCGAACAGGAAGTAGTGCTTGCCGACCTCCTTCAGCCGCTCCTCGGGGATGCCCCGGCCGCGGGTCACGTTCGCCAGGAACGGAACCACGTCGTCCGGGCCTTCGGGGCCCCCGAAGGAGAGCAGCAGCAGGGCGTCGTAGGGAGCGGGCTCACGCAGATCGGACATGACATCGATCCTGCCACCCGTCCCCGGCGCAGCCCCCACCGACATCCGTCCCGCACACCCGCCGGTCTCCCGCGGCCGGGCACACCGCCCCACCCGTAAGCTGTATCGGCCACGTTCACCCCTGACACCGCGTGTGACCACGCCGTAGCGGAGTACCCCTTGCCCAGTCCCTACCGCGCGATCTTCGCCGCCCCCGGCTCCAAGGGGTTCTCCTCGGCCGGCTTCTTCGGCCGCATGCCGCTGTCCATGATGGGCATCGGCGTGGTGACCATGGTTTCCCAGCTGACCGGCCGGTACGGACTGGCGGGCGCGCTCTCCGCGACGCTGGCGATGGCCGCGGCGGTGGTGGGACCGCAGGTGTCCCGGCTGGTCGACCGGCACGGACAGCGCCGGGTGCTGCGCCCGGTGACCCTCGTCGCCCTGGCGGCCGTGGCCGGTCTGCTGATCTGCGCGCAGCAGGGGCTGCCGGACTGGACCCTGTTCGTGTTCGCGGCCGGCGCCGGCTGCGTCCCCAGCGTCGGTTCGATGGTCCGGGCCCGCTGGGCGGAGATCTACCGGGGCTCGGCGCGGCAGCTCCACACCGCGTACGCGTGGGAGTCGATCGTCGACGAGGTGTGTTTCATCTTCGGCCCGATCATCTCGATCGGGCTCTCCACCGCCTGGTTCCCCGAGGCGGGTCCGCTGCTGGCCGCCGGCTTCCTGCTGGTCGGCGTCTTCTGGCTGACCGCGCAGCGGGCCACCGAACCGGTGCCGCATCCGCACACGCAGCACACCAGCGGTTCCGCGCTGGCCTCCCGCGGCCTCCAGGTGCTCGTGGGGACCTTCGTGGCGACCGGTGCGATCTTCGGGGCGATCGACGTGGTGACGGTGGCCTTCGCCGAGGAGCAGGGCCACAAGGCCGCGGCGAGCCTGGTGCTGGCCGTGTACGCGCTGGGGTCCTGCCTCGCCGGGGCGGTCTTCGGCCTGCTGCACCTGAAGGGCAGGCCGTCCAGCCGGTGGCTGGTGGGAGTGTGTGCGATGGCCGTGAGTATGATCCCCCTCCAACTGGCCGGGAGCCTGCCGTTCCTGGCCGTGGCGCTCTTTGTCGCGGGCCTCGCCATCGCACCGACGATGGTCACCACCATGGCTCTCGTCGAACAGCACGTACCGCGCACCAGACTGACCGAGGGCATGACCTGGACCAGCACCGGGCTCGCCGTAGGTGTGGCGCTCGGCTCCTCGGCCGCCGGCTGGGTGGTCGACGCGTCCGGGGCGAAGGCGGGGTACGCGGTGCCCGCCGTGGCGGGAGCGCTCGCGGCCGCGGTGGCGTTCCTGGGGTACCGCCGGCTCAGTGGGCCGGTTCCTACGGAAGGGCGCGGGGAAGATGACCGACACCTACGCACGGACGACGACGAGCGCGTGGCGTAACTGGGCGGGGAACGTCACCGCCCGTCCGGTACGGACCGTGTCACCCGCCTCCGTGGACGAGCTGGCCGAGGAGCTGCGCAGGGCGTCCGAGGACGGCCTGAAGGTGAAGCCGGTGGGCACCGGCCACTCCTTCACCGCGACCGCGGCCACCGACGGACTGCTGATCCGCCCCGATCTGCTCACCGGCATCCGGGAGATCGACCGTGCGGCGATGACGGTGACCGTCGAGGCCGGCACCCCGCTGAAGCGCCTCAACACCGCGCTGGCCCGCGAGGGCCTCTCGCTCACCAACATGGGCGACATCATGGATCAGACGGTCGCCGGGGCCACCTCCACCGGCACCCACGGCACCGGGCGCGACTCGGCGTCGATATCCGCGCAGATCCGCGCCCTGGAGCTGGTCACGGCGGACGGCACGGTGCTGACCTGCTCGGAGACCGAGAACGCGGACGTCTTCGCCGTCGCCCGGATCGGGCTCGGCGCCCTGGGCGTCATCACGGCGATCACCTTCGCCGTGGAGCCGGTCTTCCTGCTGACCGCCCGCGAGGAGCCGATGACCTTCGACAAGGTCACGGCCGACTTCGATCAGCTGGTGGCCGAGAACGAACACTTCGAGTTCTACTGGTTCCCGCACACCGGCAACTGCAACACCAAGCGCAACAACCGGAGCGCGGGCCCCGCAGCTCCGCCCGGCAGGGTCAGCGGCTGGATCGAGGACGAGCTCCTCTCCAACGGGATCTTCCAGGCGGCCTGCTCGCTCGGCCGGGCGGTACCCGCCACGATCCCCTCGATCGCCAAGCTCTCCAGCCGCGCCCTGTCGGCACGCACGTACACCGACATCCCGTACAAGGTCTTCACCAGCCCGCGCCGGGTGCGGTTCGTGGAGATGGAGTACGCCCTGCCCCGCGAGGCTGCCGTGGAGGCGCTGCGCGAGGTCAAGGCGATGGTCGAGCGTTCACCGCTGCGGATCAGCTTCCCGGTGGAGGTGCGCACCGCCCCCGCCGACGACATCGCGCTCTCCACGGCCTCGGGCCGGGAGAGCGCGTACATCGCCGTCCATCTGTACCGGGGCACGCCGTACCAGGCGTACTTCACGGCGGTGGAGCGGATCATGACCGCCCACGACGGCCGCCCCCACTGGGGCAAGGTCAACACCCGTGACTCCGGGTACCTGGCCGGGGTGTACCCGCGGTTCGGCGAGTTCACCGCGGTCCGGGACCGGCTGGAC
>NZ_JAFMPZ010000449.1 GCF_017353455.1 Streptomyces laculatispora | reverse complement strand
CGTAGACGCGGGGCGGGTGCGGTGGCGTCGGCGCTCATGTGACCGTCCTCTTGAGGATGCTGATGCGTTCAGGTCGCGCTGCTGTGTTCAGGGGGTGCGGCCGGCGGTGTCGCCGACCGCGGGTGATCGGCGGTGATCGACTTCAACCTAGACCGGGCACCGGGCCACGGACGAGACACTTCCCGGCCTCCTCAGGTTTCCGTGCACCCCCTGTCCCTCTCCAGGGCTCGTGCGTTTCCGCACACCGTTCGTGGACGGTCACCTCGTGCCCGGCACAGCGCCGGTCACGGCTTCGCGGGTTGTCAGCGCGTCCGGTTAGCCTCTGTGGAGTGTCCTCACACCTCACCGATCCCGAGCAGCTCAAGGAGCTCCTCGGGATCCCCTTCACCCCGGAGCAGACGGCGTGCATCACCGCGCCGCCCGCCCCGCAGGTGATCGTCGCCGGAGCCGGGTCGGGGAAGACCACGGTGATGGCGGCCCGCGTGGTGTGGCTCGTGGGGACCGGACAGGTCGCCCCCGAACAGGTCCTCGGCCTCACCTTCACCAACAAGGCGGCCGGTGAGCTGGCGGAGCGCGTCCGCAAGGCCCTGGTCGCCGCCGGCGTCACCGACCCGGACGCCATCGACCCGGACAACCCGCCGGGCGAGCCCAGCATCTCCACCTACCACGCGTTCGCCGGCCGGCTCCTGACCGAGCACGGGCTGCGGATCGGGCTCGAACCCACCACCCGCCTCCTCGCCGACGCCACCCGCTTTCAGCTCGCCGCCCGCGTACTGCGCGAGGCCCCCGGCCCGTACCCGGCGCTGACCAGGTCGTTCCCCACCCTGGTCAGCGATCTGCTGGCCCTCGATGCCGAGCTCGCCGAACACCTCGTACGCCCCGAACAGCTCGCGGAGTACGACACCGAGCTGCTCCGCACGCTGGAGAGCGCCAAGCTCAGCAACGCCGAACTGCGCAAGATTCCCGAGACCGCCGAGGCCCGCCGCGAGCTGCTCTCCCTGACCCGGCGCTACCGCGAGGCGAAGCGGAGCCGCGACCTCCTGGACTTCGGTGACCAGATCGCGCTCTCCGCGCAGCTCGCCCTCACCCGCCCCGAGGTCGGGGCGGTCCTGCGCGAGGAGTACCGGGTCGTCCTGCTCGACGAGTACCAGGACACCTCCGTCGCCCAGCGGCTCCTGCTCTCCGCCCTCTTCGGCAGCGGCCCCGACGGCATCGCGTCCGGGCACGCGGTCACCGCGGTCGGCGACCCCTGCCAGGCCATCTACGGCTGGCGCGGCGCCTCCGTAGCCAACCTCGACGACTTCCCGAGCCACTTCCCGCAGGCCGACGGCGCCCCCGCGACCCGCTACTCCCTCAGCGAGAACCGCCGCAGCGGCGGCCGCCTCCTCCACCTCGCCAACGGCCTGGCCGAACCGCTGCGCGCCATGCACGAGGGCGTCGAGGCCCTGCGCCCCGCGCCCGGCGCCGAGCGCGACGGCCTCGTCCGCTGCGCCCTGCTGCCTACCCACACCGAGGAGATCGACTGGCTCGCCGACTCGATCGCCCACCTCGTGCGGACCGGCAAGGCACCCGGCGAGATCGCCGTCCTGTGCCGCACCGCGGGCGACTTCCCGGAGATCCAGGCCGCCCTGGTGGCCCGGGACATCCCGGTCGAGGTGGTCGGTCTCTCCGGGCTGCTCCACCTCCCCGAGGTCGCCGACCTCGTCGCGGTCTGCGAGGTCCTCCAGGACCCGGGGGCCAACGCGTCCCTGGTCCGGCTGCTCACCGGCCCCCGCTGGCGGATCGGCCCCCGCGACCTGGCCCTGCTCGGCCGCCGGGCCCGCCTCCTCGTCCACCGCGCGGCCCATGGCGACGACGACTTCGACCCCGACCGGCGGCTCGCCGAAGCCGTCGAGGGCGTCGACCCGGCCGAGGTGATCTCGCTGGCCGACGCCCTGGACACCTTCCTCGACTCCGGGGGTGAGCAGGACGACCGTCTGCCGTTCTCCACCGAGGCCCGCATCCGCTTCGCCCGGCTCGCCACCGAACTGCGCGACCTGCGCCGCTCGCTCGCCGACCCCCTGATGGACGTGCTGCACCGGGTCCTCACCGCCACCGGACTCGAAGTCGAGCTCTCCGCGTCCCCGCAGGCCCTGGCCGCCCGCCGCCGTGAGACCCTCGCCAACTTCCTCGACGTCGCGGCCCGCTTCGCCGCCGTCGACGGGGAGGCCACCCTCCTCGCCTTCCTCGGCTTCCTGCGCACCGCCGCGCAGTACGAGAAGGGCCTGGACAACGCGCTGCCCGGCGGCGAGAACACCGTCAAGGTCCTCACCGCCCACAAGTCCAAAGGCCTGGAATGGGACGTCGTCGCCGTGCCGGGCCTGGTCACCGGCCAGTTCCCCAGCGGCCAGTCCCGCGACGCCTGGACCTCCCAGTCCAAGGTCCTCCCGCACGCCCTGCGCGGCGACACGGCCACCCTGCCCGTCATCCACTCCTTCGACGCCAAGGGCCTCAAGGGCTTCAAGGAGGAGATGAAGGAGCACCAGCACACCGAGGAGCTGCGCCTCGGATACGTCACCTTCACCCGGCCCCGCACCCTGCTGCTCGGCTCCGGCCACTGGTGGGGCCCGAGCCAGAAGAAGCCGCGCGGCCCGTCCGGCTTCCTGCACGCGCTGTTCGAGCACTGCGCGGCCGGTCACGGCGAGATCGAGGCGTGGGCGGACGAGCCGGCCGAGGACGAGGAGAACCCGGCCCTGGCCGGGGCGGCGGCCGACCACGCCTGGCCGCTGCCCCTGGACGACACCGCGCTGGCCCGCCGCAGGGCCGCCGCTGACACGGTGATGGCCCACCTGAAGGCGCTGGCCGCGGCGGCCCCGGTACCGGACGCGTCGCCCGGAGCGGCGGAGCCGACGCCTCCGCCGGAAGAGCCGCCCCTCGACGACGCGCCGTTCCCCGAGGACGACCCCTTCCTGGACGAGGCGCCGTTCCCGGACGACGGGCCGTTCCCGGACGAGCCCCCCGTCCCCGGCGACGGGCTCCCAGCCGCCCCGCACGTC
>NZ_JAFMPZ010000017.1 GCF_017353455.1 Streptomyces laculatispora | reverse complement strand
TCCACTAACTGAACGGTATTGCACCTAAACCCGGTGCGATGTGCCCGTTCGGTGTCAGTGACGACATATCAGGTTGGTGCGTGTCTGCTGGTGGTGGCGGGTTTGGTGGATCGGTTTGCTGACGTGGGGTGGTGTATGCGGGTGGTGTTGCTGTCACGGGGCGGCAGGTTGTTCGGTGGAGCCGGGTGCGTGCCTCGGCCGGGCCGCCCGAACTCAGCTGGGCACGGTGCCGTCGAGCGCGGGCTCCGAGGCGCGCTTCCCGGAGCTGCGGGGTGTCTGTGCGCGGTAGGAACGGCCGAGCTCCGGGCCGAGTCCGAAGTAGTGGCGGAAGTTGTAGATGAGGGGGCTCCAGGTGCCCGGGTCGATGTAGTCGGTGCCGGGAACGACGATGCGGTGGTCGGCGTGGACTTTACGCACGACGGCCTCGACGATGACGAACCCTCCGGAGACGTCCGGCCGGATCCGCTCGGCGTGGGCTTCCAGCTGGATCGGGCACTGGGCGACGCGAGGCGGCCGGACCAGGTGGGACGGTTCGCCGGTCAGGCCGGCTGCGGCGAATTTGTCCGGCACGAAGCGGCAGCCCCGGGGCTTGGTCGAGGGCACCGGATTCCGGCCGGTCAGGGGCGCCAGCCTCTCCACCGCCGGCCACTGAGCGGGGGCCGGGAGACTGATCACCAGCTCGGGCCGGCTGCCGAGGTTGTACGCGGTCTGCCCCTCACGGCCCAGTCCGATCACCACCGTCTGCCCGAGGGCCCACGCGGAGGATATCGGGGCGAGATTGAACGAACCGTCCTGGTTCTCTGTCGACAGGAGCACCACTGGCGTCCCGAAGTACAGGATGCTCGGTTCGATCTCGATGTGGGTGACGGCTGCTTCCGCGGACAGGGTGCTGGGAGGGGCTGTGTTCATGGCGGCAGCCTAGGATCCGGTCATTTCGGCAGCGGCCGAAGTGTCCCGGTGAGGACTGGCCGTACGGACACGCGGCGCGCACATGAGACCGCTCGGGGCGTGGGACTCGACACGGCGCTTTCCCCGGTTACCGCCCCGGGCGTCCGCTGCCGCTGCGGGCCTCGGAGGCTTCGTCGAATTCTGCGCGGAGCCGGCCGCGAGTACGCATCAGGATCCGCCCGAGCATGTTCTTGCCGGACCCGGTACTGCCCCGGCCCCAGTAGTGATCGGCAGTGGTGTCCTCAACGATCTCTTCGTCACCGGTGGACAGCAGAATGCCGCGGATGTCCGCGTGCGTAAGGAACTTGGCCGCCACCGCACGGCGCATCACGTCGTCCTTGGCCCGTTCCCAGTCCCGCCGCATCGGTTTGGACGGGTCACGGCCCAGCTCTGCGGCGCGCAGCGGGGTGCGAGCACGACGGATGAGATCCGCGTGTCGGGTGCCGATGAACTTCTGCGCCTGGAAGTAGTGCTCCGAGGTCGGCCACCAGTGCCCGTCGAGGTCCAGGCCGTGATCGGAGAAGTTCGAGAAGCAACCGTGAGGGATTTCGTCGGCGCCGTAGAAGTAGATCGTCATGGCTGCCTCGCGTAAGTGACGGAAACCCGCACGGTGCCAGGCACGCTCCCGCCCCGCAACGAGATTTCCGCGGACACCGTCTCAAGCGGGTGAACGGCCGCGTCACCGGAGCATGCGAACTGGCCGTCCACGGGGCCCGGGAATAGCTTGGCTCCCGTAGGCGGCCGAGGCACCTCCGACGGGCGGGACGGTTCCATGCAGAGCACAGCCGTACGCCCCGGCGGCGTCGAGGATACCCAGGGCCCGGGCTACAAGTGGATCGCCCTGTCGAACACCACGCTGGGTGTGCTGATCGCGACGATCAACCTGTCGATCATCCTCATCGCGCTGCCGGACATCTTCCGCGGCATCGGAGTGGACCCCCTGCAGCCGGGCAACACGAGTCTGCTGCTCTGGCTGATCATGAGTTACATGGTCGTCACCGCGGTCCTGGTGGTGAGCTTCGGCCGACTGGGTGACATGTACGGCCGGGTCCGGATGTACAACCTGGGGTTCGCGGTCTTCACGGCGTTCTCCGTACTGCTCTCGGTGACCTGGATGCACGGCACCGCCGGCGCCCTGTGGCTGATCGGGATGCGCGTACTCCAGGGCGTGGGCGGAGCGATGCTGATGGCGAACTCGAACGCCATCCTCACCGACGCCTTCCCGCCCCGCCAGCGTGGTCTCGCGCTGGGACTCAACCAGGTC
The DNA here is from genome assembly GCF_017353455.1 of Streptomyces laculatispora. Taxonomy (GTDB): domain Bacteria; phylum Actinomycetota; class Actinomycetes; order Streptomycetales; family Streptomycetaceae; genus Streptomyces; species Streptomyces laculatispora. The sequence goes on along the minus strand of NZ_JAFMPZ010000017.1, from coordinate 2,415 downwards.
GCGGCGATCGCGGGGTCGTTCATGGGACTCGTGCTCGGCGGGCTGCTCGGTCCCTTCAACTGGCACCTGGTGTTCCTGGTCTCCGTCCCGATCGGGCTGTTCGGAACGGTCTGGGCCTATCTGAAGCTGTACGACACCGGAGGATTGTTCGCCTCGCCCAACCGGGCGGCGATCATGAACAGTCTGCCGCCGGACCAGCGTGGTGTGGGCGCGGGAATCAGCACCACCTTCCAGAACTCGGCCACCGTGCTGTCCATCGGCATCTTCTTCTCGCTGATGATCGCCGGGCTGGCGAGTTCGCTGCCGGACACGCTCGCCCACGGCCTCACCGAACAGGGCGTGCCGTCCGCCGACGCGGCGCGCGTCGCGGCCCTGCCGCCCGTCGGCGTGCTGTTCGCGGCGCTCCTGGGATACAACCCGGTGCGCAGCCTGCTCGGCCCGGAGACCCTGGCGCAGTTGCCCGCCAGTCACGCCGACTACCTCACCGGACGGGCGTTCTTCCCGACGCTGATCTCCGAACCGTTCGAGCAGGGACTCTCCGTCGCCTTCGACTTCGCCATCGTGGCGTGCCTGGTGGCCGCGGTCGTCTCGCTGCTCCGCGGAGGCCGCTACGTCAACGGCGAGACGGCGACAGCGAAGGCATGAACCGCGCGGAACGCCGCCGGCCGGGGAGCGTCAGGGGCGGCGGCGCAGCCGCAGCGGGGCGTAGACGGCCAGGGCGGCGAGGAACGCCACCCCGTAGGCGAGATCCGCTCCGTGCAGCGCCTTTGCCACCGGGCCCACGTACAGGCTGGTGCTCATGAACGGCACCGCTGCGGCGAACGCGACGGCGAAGGCGGTGAGCGCCGGCCACCATGGCTGAGGGCGGGAGCTCTCGGCGGCCAGGTCGATGGGGGAGCCGCCGCGGGCCCTCGCCCGGACGATCCAGTCGACGGCCACGATCGCGACGAAACCGGGGATCCAGTAGCCGACGAGAAGCAGCACGTTCTGGAGGCGTGCCGTGGTGTCGGCCGCGTGCATCCACAGCACGAGCGGGAATCCGAGAGCGGCGGAGAGCGCCGCGGCGACGGGGCGCGGCAGGCGGACCCCCATGGTCTGCAGAGCGAGCGATCCGCTGTAGTCGTTCATGGCGTTGCTGCACAGCGCCGCGACACACCCTGCAGGAGTTTCGCGGCGAGCACCGCGAAGGCGGCCGCGAGGACGAAGGTCATCACGGTCTGGAGCCGGTGGATCATCTCGTACCCCAGTACGCCGAGCGCGCCCTGGGCGGTCATCATGACCAGCACCCCCAGCCAGAACGGCCAGCCGCACAGCTGGGCCAGCGCGTCCCCTCCGAACAGGCCGATCAGCGCGTCCCAGGCGATGGACGACAGCCACTGAAGTGCGCCCGGGAGCACCACACCACGGCCGAACGCCAGCCGGGCGAGCGGGAGTTGTCCGGCGCCGGTCCGGCTTCCCCAGGTTCCCAGATACGCGGTGGGCGCGGCGCCCGCGAGCGTGCCGAGCACGACGGCGGTGAGCGCCGTGGCGAAGCCCAGGCCCAGCGCGATGCCGACGGTGCCGGTGAAGACGCCGGTCATGGTCAGGTTGGGGGCGAACCAGACGGTGAACAGCCGGCCGGGCCCGCCGTAGCGACGGTCCTCGGGAACGGGGGCTATCCCGTTCGCCTCGATGCGCAGATCGCCGGGGGCGGTGGGCATCCGCCCCTCGAACGCGGGCCGCTGGGCGGCGGCGCGCTCGTCCTGGGCATACGGCAATGACATGAAGACATCCCTCCGCCAGTGCTAACTGGTTCAGGTTCGACGGGTGTGTTCTCAGCCCTCGTGCGGGGCACCCCGTGTCCGGTTCGGCGGTCAGGATAGCCGGGCCCGTGCTCAGGCCCGTGCGGCGGGGTTGCGGTGGGGCGACGGCGATCTGTCCGTACGGGGGATCCGTCCGTGCCGACGGGTCAGCCCGGGAGCGCACAGCGGAAGCCGCACGGTTACCGCACCCGACGGCGTCGTCCTGGAGCCGTCGGACGGCACGCTGAAGGTGCGCGATTCCTGGGGCGCCGCCGCCCGGGTGGCCGTCCGGGCCACCGTGGCGCCGGTCATCCGGTCTGCCCCTCATGCCCCTCGGTATCCAACATTAGTAAACGTCTAGACCAAACAGGATCGAACGAAAGTCCTTGACTGCCCGCCCCGGTTGCGGAATTCTCCTGAACACTTCGCTGGTTTAGACCACTTGGAGATTCTGTGAGACGTCGTGACATGACATCACTCGCATGCCTGCTGGCCACGGCGACCGCCGTGATGTGCCTGGCATCGCCCTCCAGCGCCGCCCGCCCGGCCGGTCCGCCCGGCGCCGCCGCCCTCCCGCCGGTCTCACCCAATCCGCAGTCCATCAGCCGCACCGGCTCCGCTGCCACCGTCACCG
>NZ_JAFMPZ010000016.1 GCF_017353455.1 Streptomyces laculatispora | reverse complement strand
GCCCCATGGCGCACCACGTCTCCGCGCCGCACCCTGCCCCGCCGTCGTCCGCCCCCGACGAGCCCCGGTCGCACCCCAGGGTCATGGAACCCGTGCTGCTGGTGGTCCTGGTGGTGCTCTCCGCCGTGGGAGCCGTCATCGGCATCGACCTGGTCTCCAAGCTGGGCATCTCCGCCAACACCTCGGTCGTCGGCGCACTCGTCGCCATGCTCATCGGCCGCATCCCCCTGGGCTTCCTGCGCCGGATGCGGTCCGTGCACCGGCAGAACCTCGCCCAGAGCGCGATCTCCGCCGCGACCTTCGCCTCCGCGAACGCCCTGCTGACATCCGTCGCCGTGCCGTACGTCTTCGGGCGCACGGACCTGGTCTGGCCGATGCTCGCGGGCGCGTTCATCGGGCTCGTCGTGGACGCCTGGGTGCTCTACCGCGCCTTCGGCTCCAGGCTGCTGCCCGCCGACGCCGCCTGGCCGCCCGGCACCGCGGCCGCCGAGACCATCAAGGCCGGCGACCGGGGAGGACGCCGGGCCCTGATCCTCGCGGGCGGCACCGCGGTCGGCCTCGCCGGAACACTCTTCAGCCTGCCGCTCTCCGCCGCCGGGGTCGCCTTCCTGGGCAACGTCTGGGCGCTGATGATGTTCGGCATCGGACTGATGCTGCGCCAGTACGGCCCGGACCTCTTCCACACCGATCTGGGCGCCGGCTACATCCCGCACGGCGTCATGGTCGGAGCAGGCATCGTGGCACTCGGGCAGGCCGTGCACCTGCTGCTCAGTCGTCGCGACCGCAAACGAACCGCGGCCGCCGCGGAGGCCCCCAGCACCGCACCCGTCGAGCAGGCGGACCCGAGCACCGCGTACACCGTGGACGAACGCGCCCTGCGGCTCTCCCTGATCCGCGGCTACGCGCTCTTCACCGGGGGCGCCGTGATCCTCGCCGTGCTCGGCGGGCTGATCGGCGAAATGAGCCCGCTCGGCATCGTCGGCTGGGTGCTGTTCGCCGCCTTCGCCGCGCTGGTGCACGAACTGATCGTCGGCCTCGCCGCCATGCAGTCCGGCTGGTTCCCGTCCTTCGCCGTCACGCTGATCTTCCTCATCCTCGGCCTCGCCATAGGAATCCCGTCGGTGCCGCTCGCCCTCCTGGTGGGGTACGTCTCCGCCACCGGCCCGGCCTTCGCCGACATGGGCTACGACCTCAAGGCCGGCTGGCTGCTGCGGCGCGAGCACCGCCCCTGGGATCCCTTCGAGCGGGAGGGCCGCCGCCAGCAGTTCCTGGCCGCCCTCATCGGTTTCGCGGTCGCCCTCGCCGTCGTCGCCCTCGCCTGGCGCTCGTACTTCGGGCAGGGCCTCATCCCGCCCGTCGCCAAGGTGTACGCCGACACCATCAAGAGCGGGCTCAGCGACCCGGACGCGGTCCGCACCATGCTGCTCTGGGCCATCCCCGGCGCCGCCATCCAGCTGATAGGCGGCACCCGCCGGCAGATGGGCGTCATGCTCGCCACCGGCCTGCTCATCCTCACCCCGCAGGCCTGCTGGCTGGTCCTCGGCGCCCTCGTCGTCAGGGTCGGCTACCGCAAGCTGCGCGGCCCCGCGGCCGACGAGGAACTCAACCTGGTGGGCGCCGGACTGATCGCCGGCAGCTCGCTCGGCGACTCGGCCCAGATCCTCAAGACCTGACGCCCCGCCACCCCCTCAGCCACTTTCCCGTACCACCGCACCACTCAGCACCACCCGCACGGCAAGGAGACCCCCATGGACATGTACAGCAGGCTCGAACCGCGTCCCGAGTACCTCAGCTTCGAACTCGCCCTGGCCGCCCGCAAGCTCGTCGAGGAGGTCATGCTCGTCAAGCGCGGCGAGCACGTCGTCCTCACCGGCGACACCAGCAGCGACCGCCGGGTCATCGAGGCCACCGCGCAGGCCGTCGCCGCCGCCGGTGCGCACCCCGTCGTCGTCTGGTACGAGACGCTGCCCGGCGCCTCGATGGAACCGCCCCGGCCCGTCGCCGGAGCCATCGCCGACGCCGATGTGTGGATCGAGTTCGCCGTCTCCTACCTGATGCACTCCAACGCCTTCCGCGCCGCCATGGCGAACGGCTGCCGCTACACCAACCTCACCGCGATGGACGTCCAGATGCTGGTCGCCACCGTCGGACGCCCCGACTTCCAGGGCGTCATACGCCTCGGCAAGGCGCTCGTCGCCCTCCTGGAGGCTGCCGACGAGGTCCGGATCACCTCCGCCAACGGCACCGACCTGGTGGGCCGCAACGGCGACCGGCCGATCAACCTGCGCGGCAAGCCCGCCGAGAAACCCGGCGAGACCGTCATGCTGTCCGGCCAGATCTCCTGGAACCCCCTCGAAGAGACCCAGGACGGAGTGCTCGTCTTCGACGGAGCCCTGTGGCCGCCGGACGAGATCGGCCTGCTGCGCAGCCCGGTCCGCTGCACCGTCGAGAAGGGCGTCGTCACCAAGATCGAGGGCGACGCCGACGCGGACACCTTCCGCCGCTGGATGGAGTCCTTCGACGACCCGAACATGTTCCGCGTCGCGCACTGGTCGCTCGGCTTCAACCCCGGCGTCCTCGCGCCGACCGGACGCATCGTCGAGGACGAGCGCGTCTTCGGCTGCGTCGAACTCGGCATCGGTACCAAGGGTGCCTGGATCGGCGGCGAACCGTGGGTCGCCGCCGCCCACACCGACGGCAGCGTCCTCGGCCCGTCCATCTACCTCGACGGCGTCGCCATCGAGGAGAACGGGCGCTACGTGCACCCGGGCCTCGTCGCGATCTGCCGCGACCTTGGCGTCGCAGGCTACTGACCTCCGGGCGGGCCCGCACCCCCCGGTGCGGGCCCGCCCGTCACCCGTGAAACCGTTCCGCGACGCGAGTTACGCGACGTGAGAGGAGCGCCATGCCCACCCCACCCCCCGTCACCTACCGCCACGGCGGTCTGGTCTGCACCGACCACACCATCGACGTGCCGCTCGACCACCGCACACCCGAGGGCCCCGCCATCGCCCTCTTCGCCCGCGAAGTCGTCGCCGAGGGACGCGAACACGAGGACCTGCCCCGTCTCCTCTGGCTCCAGGGCGGCCCCGGCGGCCGTGCCGAGCGCCCCAACGCCGCGGGGGCCTGGCTGCGCCGCGCGCTCACCGAGTACCGCGTCGTCCTGCTCGACCAGCGCGGCACCGGCCGCTCGACCCCCGCCGACCGGCGCAGCCTGGCCCGATTCGGTACGGACTCCGAGGCCGCCGCCGGATACCTCGCGCACTTCCGCGCCGACTCGATCGTCCGCGACGCCGAACTCCTGCGCCGCCGGCTCCAGGGCGAACAGCCGTGGAGCGTGCTCGGCCAGAGCTTCGGCGGCTTCACCACGCTCACCTATCTCAGCCTCGCCCCCGAAGGGCTCACCCGCGCCTACATCACCGGCGGACTGCCGACCCTCACCGGCCACGCCGACGACGTGTACCGCGCCGCCTACGCCCGCACCCTCACCCAGAACGAGCGCTACTTCGCCCGCTACCCCGGCGACCAGGCCCTCGCCGACGCCGTCGCCGCGCACCTGGACACCCACGACGTCCGGATGCCGACCGGCGAACGCCTCACCGTGCGCCGCTTCCAGACCCTCGGCATCACGTTCGGCACCGCGTCCAAATCCGAATCGCTCCACTACCTCCTGGAGACCGCCTTCACCGACGGCGTCGACGGGCCGGAGCTCACCGACACCTTCCTGCGCGGTGTCGACGCCGCCGTGTCGTTCGCCGAACGCCCCCTGTACGCCGCACTCCACGAGCCGATCTACGCTCAGGGCGGCCGTGCCACCGACTGGTCCGCGCACCGCGTCCGCCAGGAGTTCCCCGCCTTCGACGCCACCGCCGGGGGCCCTCTGCGGTTCACCGGTGAGATGGTCTACCCCTGGCAGTTCGAGGAGGACCCCGCGCTCGTCCCGCTGCGCGGCGCCGCCGAGGAACTCGCCGCCCGCACCGACTGGCCGGCCCTCTACGACCTGGACCGGCTCGCCGCCAACGAGGTCCCCGTCGTCGCCGCCGTCTACCACGACGACATGTTCGTCGACCGGGAGCACGCCCTGGCCACCGCCGAAGCCGTACGCGGCCTGCGCACCTGGGTCACCGACGCCTACGCCCACGACGGGGTCAGGGCCGACGCCGGCGTGCTGGACCGGCTGATCGCGATGGGCCGCGGCGAGGTCTGACACGGGCACCGGGGGCGGGGCACCGCTCGGGAGTGCCCCGCCCCGACGCATATGATCTACGGGTCCGCAGGCCGACCGCCGTCCTGCCGCGCCACCGAGGGGTGCCCCATCCGTTCCGTACGCGTCCGGCCGTCAGAACAGCGCGGTGAACTGCTGGCCCGGCACGAGGACGGCGTGGACCTGCACCATCTGGTGTGGCGGCTGGGGCCCGGGTGGCGGGTGTGCAGCAGCGCCGTGCTCGGCGGCGGCATCGGCCCGCGCGACTGGATCCTCAACGCCCAGGTACCCGGCGGCTATCCGCGGATGGACCCCGACCGCCACCTCGCCGAGATCGCCGCGGCCGAACACCTCAGCGGGCCCGGCGCCGGTCTGATGACGGCCGCCGATGTCACCGCGTACACGGTCGCCGCGGACGAGGGCGTCACGGCCACCGCCACCTGCGGCCTCGGAGTACGCGGCTGGGCGGCGGCCCCGGCCGAGGACGCCGGGGCACCGCCGCGGCCCGGCACGGTCAACATCGTCGTCCTCCTCCCCGCGCCGCTCTCCGACGCCGCACTCGTCAACGCCGTCGCCACCGCCACCGAGGCCAAGGTCCAGGCCCTCCTCGACGCCGGGCTCGACTGCTCCGGCACCCCCACCGACTCCGTCTGCATCGCCGCCCCCGCACCCGCGGCCGGACCGGGCGAACCGTTCGCCGGGCCGCGCTCGCTCTGGGGTGCGCGACTCGCCAGGGCCGTGCACGCTGCGGTACTCGAAGGCGCGCTGCCGTAATCCTGAGCATCCGCAACGCCGCGAGCCGACCCGGGCGCGGCCGACGAAGGGAATCGCCCTGATGAGCGCAGCAACAGCCGACGTCACCCCGCAGCGGCCGGTCGTCGCCGTCCTCGGTACCGGAATCATGGGGTCGGGAATGGTCCGGAGCCTGCTCCGGGCCGGGCTGGAGGTCCGCGCCTGGAACCGTACGCAGGCCAAGGCGCAGCCCCTCGCCGCGGACGGCGCCACCGTCACCGGCACGGCCGCGGAAGCCGTACGCGGCGCCGACGTCATTCTCACCGTGCTCAACGACAAGACCTCGGTCGCCGCCGCGCTCACCGCCGCGTCCGACGGGGTGCGCCGCGGCCAGGTCCTGCTGCAGAGCTCCACCGTCGGACCGGACGCCTCGGTCGAGCTGGCCCAACGCGCCGCGGACCTGGGCCTCGTCTGCCTCGACGCCCCGGTCTCCGGAACCAGGCAGCCCGCGGAACAGGGCGCGCTGACCGTCTTCGTCTCCGGACCGTCCGCCGCCCGCGAAGTGGCCGCACCCGTGCTCGACGCGATCGGACAGCGCACGGTCTGGGTCGCCGAGGAACCGGGGGCCGCCTCCAGGCTGAAGCTCGTGGTCAACACCTGGGTGATCAACATGGTGGGCGGCGTGGCGGAGTGCCTCAACCTCGCCGAGGGGCTGGGCGTGGACCCACAGCTGTTCCTCGACGCGGTGAGGGGCGGCCCGCTCGACTCCGGCTATCTGCACGGCAAGTCCGCCGCGGTCCTGTCCGGCGATCTCACCCCGAGCTTCGCCCTGAGCACGGCACTCAAGGACACTCGTCTCATCCTCGAAGCCGCCGAACAGACCGGCGTACGGCTGGACCTGACCGCCGCCTCGGCGGCCCGCTTCGAGCGTGCCGAGGCGGCCGGGCACGGCGGCGAGGACATGATCGCCACCTACTACGCGGGCGCGGCCCGGCTCAGACGACCCGCACCTCGTGCCGGACCACGGCATCGAACAGGTACCCCTGCGTGTTGTGCACAGCAACCTCCGGCTGGGTACGGCCCGTCCGGTCAGTCGCCCGCGCCAGCAGGACGGCGGGGCCACGGTCTTTCGGCAGCCAGTCTGCCGACCAGCGGACCCAACTGCCGCTCCTCGACTCGTCGCGCAGCCGCGCGCGGTGCCACCGGGCGCCCCCGTCGGTACTGACCTCGACCGTACGCACGGGTGCCCCGCCCGACCACGAGCGGCCCGTCAGCACGTGGCGCCGGCGGGCGGCAAACGACGCACCCGGCGTCAGCTCGAAGGCGCTCTTCAGCGTCTGCCGGGTCAGCGGGGCGCTGCCCTCCGGTGGATAGCCGGGGCCGAACAACCGGTACAGCCCGGTGTTCCACGGGGAGACCAGGGGCGCCGCGCTCACCTCGATGTCGCCGACCCACTTGATGTTCGCGACACCGATCCAGGACGGCACGATCAGCCGCACCGGATGGCCGTGGTCGGGCGGCAGAGGTTCGCCGTTCATCTCGAAGGCGAGCAGCACGTCGTCCAGCGCCTTCGAGACCGGCAGCGGCCGGCGGACCCGTCCCAGATTGATGCCGTCGCTGATCACCTCGTCGTCCAGGCCACGCGGCAGTACGTCGACCGCATCCCCCGTGATGCCCGCGCGGCGCAGCACATCGGCGAGCCGGACCCCGCGCCAGCGGGCAGTCCCGATTGCGCCCAGGGTCCAGGCCGTCCCGCTGACCTGCTGGCTCTGCTGCGTCGTGTAGTAGCTGCGGGCGTTGCCCGCGCACTCGACGAACGAGGTGCGCGTGAGCGACGGCAGAGCACGCAGCTCGTCGTACGTGAACTCCACCGCCGGGCCGCTGAGCGCGTCGCCCCAAACCCGCAGCTTCCAGGCGGCCGAGTCGATCCGCGGGGTGCTGGTGTGATTGCGCACGAAGAAGCGGTCGGCCGGAGTGAGCAGCCCGGTCGAGCGCAGTGCCGCGAAGTTCGTCTCGGCGTTGGTGCCCCGCACGGTGAACAC
>NZ_JAFMPZ010000448.1 GCF_017353455.1 Streptomyces laculatispora | reverse complement strand
AGCACGGACCGGGGGGCGGGGATGCCGGCGGGGGGGTACATGAACGCCTTCGCGACCCGTCCGGTGGAGAACCGGCACAGCGGGCAGTGCTCGACCGCCTCCACGTGCCGCCGCAGAGCGGGGCTGGCACCGGACTTCCACCCGTCCCACTCGGCCGGGCTGATCTGCCCCGGTTCGGGGGCGGAAGGCGTCCGGCACGCTTCGGCGCGCTCCTCCTCCGCGATCTCGGCGGGGGTACGGAACAGGCCCGCGAGGTGGCGCACCACCGGGTCGAGCCGGTACGTGTCGCCGGAGAGGTCGGCGAGGAACCCCTTGACGGCGAGTTCGGGCACGGCGGCGCGGCAGGCCTCCGGCAGCTGGACCGGGATCTGCCCGTGGAGCTCGGAGGTGCTGTGGGCCGCCAGGAACAGGGCGGCCAGCCGGGTGGCCGGCGACGCCTTCCTGACCGGCTTCGCGATCCGCGCGCGCATGGCCCACCCCGACACCCGCGACCGTGTTCCCTTGCCCAGGGGCAGCGGGTGGTCCGTCTCACGGCTCATGTCCGGGACCTTGATCCCCACCGGGATGTCCTGGTCCCCGTCGACCAGCGAACCGGGCACCTGCCATCCGACGGCCTCCAGATCGGCCACCGCCCGGCGGGGGTCCTCCAGCTTCAACGAGCGCAGGTCGGTGCCGGTGACGTTACCGACGCCGCCCCGCGCGGCCCTGATGGCCACGACGACGGCAAGGAACTGCGCGTCGACGGACGCGAGCGGCAGTTCGACCACGTACGAGAGGAGCGCGCGTGCCGCCTCCCCCTGTCGTGTGGTCAGCAAGAAGGGCGGCAGGACGGGTTGCACGGACGGTGAGGCGGCGGTCTCTTGCGAGACGACAGTCTTGGGCACATCTCTCCTAACGCGGGGCGGCCGTCGAGGTCACGGGCAAGGTCGCGCCCGGTCGACATTCCGCACCTGACAACCTTAGTGAGACGTGATGTCTCCCGGCCTCGGACGCGAAGGCAATCACCGGACGCGAAGGCGGTCACCGGTCGGGTCGACGGCCACTGGTCGGGTTGACGGGGGTTCTGGTTGCATGGTGCGCCATGGATGCCATAGCCACGAGCGTCATCGCGGTCCTCGGTACTCTGCTGGGCTCGACGGTCACGCACGTCTTCCAGCAGCGATCCGCGCGGCGCACCGAGGCCAATGCCCACCGGGAGCGACTGCGTCAGGGACGGCTCGACGTCTACGGCACGTACGCCGGACTGCTCGTCGACTTCCGCCAGGCCATGCTGCACCACTGGTTCTGCGTGCACGAAGGCCGCGACCCGGACGACGAAGTCTCGCTGCGCAACCGTTCGTTCGAGCTGCGCTCCAAGACACAGCACGCCCTCTTCCAACTCCAGCTGATCACCGCCGAACCCCCGCTCATCGCCGCCGCGGTCGAGGTCTTCTCGGCGGTCGGCAGGATCAACCGCGCGGAGGACCTCGATGACGTCGCGGCCCGGCGGGCGGCGACCCGGAACCTGATCGACGCCTTCGTCGGGACTGCACGCCGACACGTCTGAGGACAGGGGCGGACACGGGAACCAATGCGTCCCTCAGTTCCGGACAGCCGACGGGGCGGCCGCGATATCCGGCATGGAGCTGTCCGGGGGAAGGACTTTTCCGAATCCTTCCCGTCCCCGATATCGAATCGCACATCTCGTACGGGATATCCCGACCCGGAAGTTCCTCATCCTCAACTCGGTTGTTTCATAGCCCCATTCGCGGGGTATCCCGCCGCCTCCCTCTCTCGGCCAGAGTGACAAGGGTTGAACGACGAGTACCGAGCGGCACCTGTCCGAACGGGGGAGAAACGAGATGAGGATCCAACAACGCATTGCAGGGCCGCTCACCGGAACAGCTCTGCCGACAGGTGCCTTGGCCGGCACGGCCGCACCGGCCCAGGCCTACAGCCCGAACCCGGCGGTACGTACTTCCGGCGCGACGCCGGAAGTCACGCCGTCAAAATGGTTCTCTCCGCGCGTGATTGGTTCGTCGGCAAGGTGGAGTTCCCTCCGTACGACGAGAAGCTCTACGTCTACGACACCAAGCACGACGGGAGAGGACGGGGAAGGTCCGCCCCCCCCGGGGGGCGGGACGCGGCCTTCCCGGCCTTCGGCTCCCAGCCGGTCGCGGCTGCGGTCGGACCGGGTGAGACGGGGCTCAGCAGCCCACCGACCAGGCGTGCGAGCCGCCCTGGTCCCGCTACGCGGACCGCAGCCGGTAGGCGTACGTGTAGGTACGCCCCGCGTGCAGCAGGTACTCCGCGAGCGGAGGGGCTCCCCAGGAGTCGTTGCCGCCGACCCCCATCTGCCGGTGGTTGACGCCCAGGATCGTCTCGTCGCGCCGCTTCAGCTCGTACGGGTGCTTCGGCCCGTCCAGGTCGAACGGCGAGTGGTGCAGGACGCTCGTCTCCAGCAGGGGACCGTCCTCGTCCGGATCGGCCCGCACCAGAAGTCCGGTGCCCGACCGGTCGGTGACCGACAGATGGCGCACGTCGGTCATGTTGCCGGTCTGCTCGGGCCGGACGTACGGCGCGACCTGCTGGTCCACGGTGGAGCGGTAGCGGCCCACGAACGCGCCGGTGTGCCGGTCCCAGTAGTTCTCCTGCGGGCCGCGCCCGTACCAGTCGATCTGCTCGAAGCCCTCCGGGACCGTCAGCAGTGCGCCCACCATGGGCAGATCGGGGAGCCCGGCGGCGGCCTCCAAGGTGTGCCGGACCCGGATCTCGCCGTCCCCGCGCACAGTGAACACCGTGGTCCAGGTGGACGCCGTGGGTGCGGTGGGCAGGGTGCACGCCACCTCGACGGTGACCACTCCGGGCGACGGCCGGCCGGTCTTGACGGAGGTGACCTTGCGGTCGGTGCCGGCGTCCCGCCAGGTCCGCAGGGATTTCTGGGCGCCGCGGCCGATGTCGTTGTCGGTGGGCCCGCGCCAGAAGTTCGGCACCGGGCCGCCGGCCAGCAGCAGCCGCCCCTTCACCCGGTACGACGCCAGCGTTCCGCTGGACTTGTCCAGGACCACGTCCATGTCGCGCCCGCTGATCCGTACGCGCGCGTCTGTCTCGTCGAGGTCGAGGGCGGGCAGCGTGTCCGGGGCCGGGTCGGCGGGGGCCGGAGTGTGCCAGTCGAGAGCGAGCTGTTCGGCGGCCACGGTGTGCCCGGCATCGGCCCAACTGGCCTTCGCCTTCAGTACGAAGGAGACGTTCAGCCAGTATTCGGCGCCCGGCTCGGGCTTCTGCGGCTTCCGGTAGGGGACGCGCACGGTCCCCTCGCCGCCGGGCGCCACCTTCGGCGCCGCGAGCCTGCCGTGCTGCACGCTCCGGCCGTCGCAGGTCACGTCCCAGCGCAGCTCGTACGCGTCCAGGCCGCTGAACAGGTGCTTGTTGCGCACCGTGACCGTCCCGGCCGCGAGATCCGCCGCGAGGACCGCGACCGGCTGGTACACCTTCTTGAGCTCCAGCAGCCCGGGGTGCGGCGTACGGTCGGCCGCGACCAGGCCGTTGCAGCAGAAGTTGGCGTCGGTGGGGTACCCGTCGTGCCAGTCCCCGCCGTACGACAGGTAGGTGTGCTTCGCGTCGCCCGGTACCGGGAGCCGGATCGCCTGGTCGACCCAGTCCCACACGAACGCACCGTGCAGATTCGGGTAGCGCTCGAAGATGTCCCAGTACTCCTTGAGGTTGCCGCTGCTGTTGCCCATGGCGTGCGCGTACTCGCAGAGCATGAAGGGCGTCTGCTTGCCCGACCTGCCGTACGCCTCCACGTCCGCCGGCTTGGTGTACATCTCGCTGTGCAGGTCGGCGACTTCGTTCATGCCCTCGTAGTGCACGGGCCGGGAGGCGTCCCGGGCGTGCACCCAGTCGGCCATGGCCTGGAAGTTGGAGCCCCCACCGGCCTCGTTGCCCAGCGACCAGACCACGACGCTCGGGTGGTTCTTGTCGCGCTCGACCATGGAGCGGATCCGGTCGACACAGGCGTCGGTCCACTCCGGCAGGGAGGCCGGCAGGGTGTCGCGCACGCCGTGGCTCTCCAGGTTCGTCTCGTCGACGACGTACAGGCCGTACTCGTCGCACAGCTCCAGCCAGCGCGGGCTGTTGGGGTAGTGCGAGGTGCGCACGGCGTTGATGTTGTGCTGCTTCATCAGCCGGATGTCCTGGAGCATCCGCGGCTCGCGGATCGCCTGGCCGTGGTCGGGGTCGGACTCGTGGCGGTTGGTGCCGCGGAACATGACGGGCTTGCCGTTCACGGTGAACCTGCCCGGCCCGTACTCGACCTCGCGGAAACCGGTACGGGTCCGCTGGACGTCGACCGTCCGCCCCGAGCCGTCGGTGAGCGTGACGACCACGGTGTAGAGGTTCGGGTCCTCGGCCGACCACAGCGCGGGCGCGGCGACATCCGCCTTCAACGTCACCTCCGCGTCCCCCGAGCCCTGCGGGACGACGTCACCGGTGAGCGGACGGCCGACCCGGCGCCCCCGCCCGTCGTACAGCACCGCCTCGATCCGGTGGCGGTCGGCGGCCTCGGCGCCGCCCCGGTCGCGCACCGTCGCGGTGACCGTGAGGACCGCGTCGCGGTACGCGTCGTCCAGCGCGGTCCGCACGAAGAGGTCCTGCACATGGACCGGCGCGATCGCGTACAGATAGACGTCCCGGAAGATCCCGGACAGGTCGATCATGTCCTGGTCCTCCAGCCAACTGCCGTCGGACCAGCGGTAGACCTCGACGGCCAGGGTGTTGTCGCCCGGCCGCACGTGGTCGGTGATGTCGAACTCGGCGGGGGTGTAGCTGTCCTCGCTGTAGCCGACCCGTTTGCCGTTGACCCAGAGGAAGAACGCCGACTTCACGCCCTGGAAGGAGATCAGGGTGCGCCGGCCCGACCAGTCGCGCGGCACGGTGAAGGTGCGGCGGTAGGAGCCGACCGGGTTGAAGTCGTGCGGAACCGCGGGAGGCGCGGGGGTCTCGTAGCCGATCCACGGGTAGCGGATATTGAGGTAGATCGGCTCCGGATAGCCCTCGATCTCCCAGTTCGACGGTACGGGGATCCGGTCCCAGCCGCCGTCGTCGTACCCGGGCGCCTCGAAGCCGACGGGCCGGGCGTCGGGGTTCTTGGACCACTTGAAGCGCCAGGTTCCGTTCAGGGAACGGAAGTAGGGCGACTTCTCCATGTCTCCGCGCAGTGCCTCGGAGCCGCTCGCGTACGGCACGAGCCGGGACCGCGCCGCCTCTCTGCCGACCTGGAAGACTCTCGGCTCCGCGTCCCACTCGGGGGCGTCCGCGGCGAAAGCCTGTCTCTGCGCTGAGAAGACGGCCCAGCCCGCGAGGGCTGCTCCGGTCGAAAGGACGGAACGACGGCTCGGACGGTATGCGCTCATGAAGCGACTCCGAACGGAAGACAACAAGAACCATCACCATCAGACGAAATCACTCAACACGCAAGACTCCGCGCGGGATCGCCACGCGTCGCGGCCTGATCCCGCCGAAAGGCCCTATCGCCAGCCACCGGGAATCCGGCACCCCTCCGCACACGGCTACGGCAGCTCACCCGACCGGCAGTCCGGCTTCGCCGCGCATTCCACCCAGAGCAGCTTGCCGCCCTGCCCCGGAAGCCCGCCACGCATCGGGTACGCACCCCAGCACTCCGCGTAGAGCGTGACGAGATACAGCCTCCGCCCTCTCTCGGCGAGCTCCGCAGGCGCCTGCTCACTCCACCGGAACGGCGCCGGGATCCGCGGATCGGTGTCCCACACACCCAGCCGGACCCGGCTGCGCCCCGCGTCACGCATACGCAGGGAGTACGACCCCGAAGAGTGCTGGTACGCGTTGGTGACGAGCTCGCTCGCCAACAGTTCCGCGGTTTCGAGGAGTTCGGACATACCGTGAACGCGGAGTACGTGACGGAGCGTATGCCGGGCCACCCCGGGGGCCCGGGGATCCCGCGGGAGTTGGAGGGTGTACGTCCAGGGCGGCGCTACGGTGGCCGTGGGCATGGAAGTCTCCGATCGCGAGGGGCGGAAGGTGTGGATGGAGGGTCCTGCGGTGGGTGCCCGGTGACGAGGCCGCTCCGTCGAGCGGGGTGCTTCCGGGCGGGTGGCCTGGAACCGAGATTAGACGGATGCAAGGATTCCTTGCACTCGCGGACCGGAATCCTTGATATGAATCACTCGTGTGAGTGACAGTCCAACCCAGCTGCATTGCAATGGGAGTTCGAGATGGCACGCAGGGCCGCCCCCTCCGCACGTCGCACACGACTTGGCGCCGAGCTGCGCAAATTGCGGGAACGCGCCGGAATGACCACCACGCAAGCGGCCGACCTCCTCGGTACCAGCTCGGGACAGCTCAGCAACATGGAGGTGGCACGCTTCGGGGTGAGTGCCGAACGAGTACGGGTCGCGGCCCACACGTACTCCTGCACGGATCAAGCCCTGATCGAGGCACTCGTATCCATGACGACCGACCGCAAGCGCGGCTGGTGGGAGGAGTACCGGGAGATCCTTCCGCCCAAGCTGCTCGACCTGGCCGAGATCGAGCACCACGGCACCGCCTTGCACGCGGCACACAGCATCCACATCCCCGGCCTGCTCCAGACCGTCGATCACGCCCGGGAGATCTATCGGCAGGCCGTCCCCGACTTGCCACCGCCGGAGATCGAGCACCGCGTCTCCTACCGCATCAAGCGGCAGGAAGTCCTCTATCGCACAAGCCCTGCGCCCTACCGGGCCGTTATTCACGAGGCAGCTCTGCGCATGCGGTTCGGCGGCCCGGACATCGCCCGGAGTCAGCTCCGGCACCTGCTCGAGATGAGCGAGCTCCCCCACACAGCCATCCGCGTGATCCCCTTCGAGGCCAGTTGCTACCCGGGTTCGGGGCAATCCCTCTACTACGTACGCGGCCCCGTTCCCGTACTCGACACCGCGCAGCTCGACCAATCGCACGGCCCCGTGTTCATCGACGCGGAATCCCAACTGGCCCAGTACCGACTTCTGCTGGAGCGCCTCAATGCCGCTTCCCTGAACGTCGAACAGTCCCAGGAACTCATCCACAAGATCGCCCAAGGCCTGTGAAAGGAACCCTGATGCCCGCACACTCCTGGCAGAGGTCGTCCTACTGCGCACAGGGAGAAGCCTGCCTCCACGTGGCCGCCCACAACGGCAAGGTGAGACTCACCGAATCAGGCGACCCCAGCGGCGCGATACTCCGGACCACCCCCGCCGCCCTCGACGCCCTCCTCCGCACGCTCAAGGAGGACCGGCTCCATGACTGACCAGCCCGCCGACCTGACCTGGATCCGCGCCGCCCCCGAGGACGAGCCCGGACCCGGCCCCTGGATCGAGATCGCGTTCGGCGAGGTCGATCTCGTCCACCTGCGCGAGACCAGCGACCCCGAGAACGTGGTCACGACCACCCGCACCAAGTGGGAGGCCTTCGCCAAGGGCGTCCGGGCCGGCGAGTTCGACCACTTCACCGAACCCGCGACCGGCTCGGCGCCCGCGCGGGGTTCCGCCTGACCGGGGCGTCATGACCGGATGGATGTCCCGGACCCCACGCCACGCGGTAGCGCTGGTCTGCGCGTACGCGACCGGCCTCCTCCTCGTGGGGTCCGTCGCCCACATCACCGGCCTCCTCCAGCACGGCCTTCGCCCCTACGACTGGGCTCCCGGCTGGCTGAACCTGTACTGGACCTCGCTGGCTCTCCTGGACACGCTCGCGGCGCTTCTCCTGCTCCGGGGAAGGCGCGCGGGGGTAGACCTGGCCTGCGCCATCATGGCGACCGACCTCGTCGCCAACTGGTACGCGGTCCACGGCATCCAGCACAGCCACTTCACGGCGCAGCCCGGTCTGCAACGGCTCACCGCTTTCACCGTGCTCGTACTGGGAACAGCACCGTTCGCCCACAGGCACCTCACCAGGTGACGGCCGCCCGCGAATGCCACTTGGATGCGGACCCCCTCCGGGAGTGCGAGCGCCTGACAGGTACGGGCACGTGTCCGAAGACCTCGACGCGGGCATGATCAATCGCATGAAAGCGGGCAAGAGGGACGTCGCGACCAACGGCACGAGGCTCAACACGGGCGGCCTTACGGGCGGCCGTACGGGCGGCCGAGCAGGCACAGAACCGAGTCCGGGGCAGATCCTGCACTGGAACTTCTTCATAGGCGGACACCTGAGCGCCTCCGTTCCCGTCCGCCTCGTCGAACGTACGACCGCGGGTCAGCTGCTGTGGATGGAGACCGGCACGCCGATGTGGCGGACCGCCCTGCCGCGCGGCACCACGCATCTGCGGGACATCGCCCCGCACGAACGCCCCGCCGACGGGTACCCCGTGGTCCCGGACCGGTGGCCGATGGGCAACGCCCTCTTCTACCAGCCGACCGGCGCGGCCCACTCCGTCCTGTGGCTGTTCGGGCGCAGACAGAAGTTCCGCGGCTGGTACGTCAATCTGGAACGCCGGCTCCATCACGGCGACGACATCGACATCGCGGACCACGAGCTGGACCTCAACGTGGCGCCGGACCGTACCTGGCGATGGAAGGACGAGCAGTCCTTCGCGGAGAAGACCGGCCACCCCGCGTACTGGACCGCCGAGGAAGCGGTCGCCATCCGCTCCGAGGGGGACGCGGTCGCACGGCTCGCCGAGGCCGGAACGTTTCCCTTCGACGGCTCCTGGTGCGATTTCAAGCCACCGTCGGCCTGGACGACACCACCCCGTCCACCCAACCCCCGCCGCTCCCTCCCCTGAACGACGCACACCCCCACCTCGCCATACAT
>NZ_JAFMPZ010000015.1 GCF_017353455.1 Streptomyces laculatispora | reverse complement strand
GTGCGGGGGCGCGGGCGGTCGGGTGCGCGGGGCCGGACTCAGCCGAGGCCGCGGGAGTCCTGCTTGAGGGCGGTGTCCACGGTCAGCGCCGTCGCGACCACCAGGCTCAGCAGCGGCTCGGGCAGCTGGTAGTGGATCTGCAGCACGTAGTTGTCCGCCGTGGTGAACAGCGTCTTGGCGAGGCCTTCCCAGGTCTTGGTGATCCGGGCTATCTCGGCGTCGTTGTGGTCCACGATCGCGAAGTTCCAGGCGCGCCAGTTCTCCGCCTTGATCGCACCGACCTGCTGTCCGTCGACCATGATCGCGAAGTTGATCTTGCCGATGGCGTTCTGCTGGACGATCTCGCCGACCTGTCCGCCGTCCGGCCGCTGCACGATGACCCGGGACTTGATGAACTTCGCCGGGCGGGTGAGCAGGAGCTGCGGCTGACCGTAGGCGTCACGGATCTCAAGACGGTGGGTCAGGTACTGGTCGATGCTGGTGAGGAAGCGCAGCACCTTGCGGAACGCGCCCTGACCGACCTCGACGACCGAGCCGACGGTGTTGCCGTGCTGGTCGAAGACGCTGTACTCGTTCGTCACCTCGATCAGCTTGGCCTTCTGGTTCACCACCAGGACCTGCTGGTTGAAGAGCGAGCCCGCACCCGGGGCGCCCCCCTGCTGCGGCGCCGCGGCCGGCTGCTGGGCAGCCGCCTGCTGCTGGTACTGCTGCTGCGGAGCTGCCTGCTGCTGCGGCACCTGCGCCTGAGCGGGGGCCTGGCCCTGAGCCGGGGCCTGCGGCTGCCCGCCCGCCGGGTTGGTGTGCTCGGTCCACTGGGAGCCGTCCCAATAGCGCAGCAGCTGGGGCGCGCCGTGCGGATCCGGATACCAGCCCGCAGATACGTTCGAGTGCGTTGTCACCGGGGCACACTATCCCGCCGTGACGCCGGTGGAACCCCTTCCCCCGCACATCCACAGCTTCCCGAACCGGCATCCGCACTCATTGAATCTTCACGCACCGGTACGATGTCCGGGATGAACAGGCCGAGTGGACGAACCGACCGGGTGCGCGACGCCCGCGCCTCGGTGCTGCTCAGCTGGGTGTTCGTCCTGCTCGCCATGGTGTCGTGCTGTTCGCTCGCCTCCGCGCAGTCCGCCGAGGCGCAGCACCGTAGCGCCCCCTTCGCCGCTCCCCGGACCATCACTCCGGCGCCCGCGGCATCCGGGGCCCCTCCAACGACGCCGTCGGCGACGTCGACAGCCTGCGCCTCCAGGTTCAACGGATCTAGCAGCAGGGCCTGTCCCCGCACCCCGGGGACACATACGCCTGTCTGCGAACCGTCCGGCTCACCGAACCCGAGGACCCGTCATGACCTCCGCCAAGAAGCAGCACACGCCTGCCACCGCCCGCCGCGCCAAGCTGGAGGAGGCCCGCCGCAAGGAGCGGGCCCGTGAGCGCCGCAGCCGCATCATCACGATCACCGCCGCCGTCGCCGTCGTGGCCGGCCTCGTCGTGGGCGGCGGCTACCTGATGAACACCGCCGACGAGCAGGACAAGGCCGAGACGGCCGCCAAGTCCTCGCCCGTCCAGGGCGAGAAGAGCTGGGAAAAGCTCTCGCGGGAGCACGTCGACAAGAAGGTCGACTACCCGATGAACCCGCCGGTCGGCGGCGACCACAGCCAGGTGTGGATGAACTGCGACGCCGATGTCTACACGGAGGCGATACCGAAGGAGAACGCGGTCCACTCGCTGGAGCACGGCGCCGTCTGGGTCACGTACAACGGCAAGGCGAAGCCCGCCGATGTCAAGAAGCTCGGCGAACGGGTCTCGGCCACCTCGTACTCCCTGATGAGCCCCGTCGAGGACCAGGCCGCCCCGCTCATGCTCAACGCCTGGGGAAAGCAGCTGACCGTGAAGAGCGCCACCGACGCCCGGGTGGCGCAGTTCTTCACGAAGTACGTCCAGGGCCCGCAGACCCCTGAGCCGGGCGCCGCGTGCAGCGGCGGGATCGCCAAGTGACCTCCTCGGCGCGTGCGTCCCGTCCGATGGTGCTGGCCGGCGGTGCCCTGCTGGTGCTGGCACTGGCCCTGGTCGCGCTCATGCTGGCACGCCCCTCGTCCTCTGCCCCCGCTCCGACCGCGGCGGCGTCCGCCCCTGCCGAGACCTCGGCGGACGTGGGGTTCGCCCGCGACATGGCGGTCCACCACCAGCAGGCGGTCGAGATGTCGTTCATCGTCCGGGACCGGACCACCGATGTGGCGGTGCGCCGGCTCGCGTTCGACATCATCAACACCCAGGCCAACCAGCGCGGCATGATGCTGGGCTGGCTGGAGATGTGGGGCCGTGCGAAGAGTTCGCCCGGCCCGCCCATGGAGTGGATGGGCCACACCGTCACCCCGCGCGGCGAGGGGGCGCTGATGCCCGGCATGGCGACCGACGCCGAACTCGACGCGCTGCGGGCGGCGAAGGGCAGGGACGCCGAGGTGCTGTTCCTGCGGCTGATGACCGTGCACCACCGGGCCGGTGCGGACATGGCGCAGGCCGCCGCGGCCGCGGCGGGCACCGCCGAGATCAAGAACCTGGCGTCGGGCATGGTGCTGGGCCAGCGGTCGGAGATCGCGCTCATGGCGGACATGCTCAAGGAGCGCGGGGCCGCGGTCTGATCCCACCGGCCCCGGCCACACCCATGGACCGGCCACGCCCCTTGAGCAGGGCGTGGCCGGTGCCGTCGGGCCCGCGCATCCCGACCGTACTGGCGTACGGGATCGCATAGGCTCGGCACCGATATGAAGAGCAACCTCACGCCGCTGGGGCCCAAGGCCGACAAGGACACCGTCCGGCGCAGCAACCTCAGCCTCGTGCTGCGGGCCGTCCGCGACGAGAGCGAGGGCGAGGCGACCCGGGCCGGGGTCGCCTCGCGGGTCGGGCTGACGCGGGCCGCCGTGTCCTCGCTCGTCGAGCAGCTGCTCGACAGCGGGTTCCTCACCGAGTCCGGCAAGACGTTCAGCGGACAGGCGGGCAGGCCCGGTACCGCGCTCAAGATGGCCCGGACCGGTCCGGCCGGGCTCGGCGTCGAGGTCAACATCGACTATGTGTCGGTGTGCGTCGTCGACCTTGCGGGCACCGGCCGGGTCAGGCTCACCGAGCACCTCGACAACCGGGGCGCGCCGCCCGCAGAGGTACTGGCGCGGGCGGCCAGGATCGCCGCGCGCACTCTGGAGTCGGCGGGCGAGCAGGAGCTGTTCCCCGTCGGGGTCACGTTGGCGCTGCCCGGTCTGGTCTCGGGCGGCGCGGTGCGCCAGGCCCCGAACCTGGGCTGGAACCAGGTCCCGGCCCAGGAGCTGTTCGCGGCCTCACTGGCCGACGAGCGCCCCGGCCGCGAGGCGCTGACCGTGAGTTCGGAGAACGAGGCCAATCTGGCGGCGCTGGCCGAGCTGTGGTTCGGCGGGCTGGAGCGGATCCGGAGCTTCCTGTACCTGACCGGCGAGATCGGCGTCGGCGGCGCCCTGGTCATCAACGGCGAGCTGCTGCGCGGGGCGCACGGGTTCGCCGGGGAGATCGGGCATGTGGTGGTGGACTCGGAGGGGCCGCAGTGCCGGTGCGGTTCGCGCGGCTGTCTGGAGCAGTACGCGGGACAGGCGGCGCTCCTGCGGGCCGCCGGTATCGAGGAGACCGGCAGCGGCGTCGGGATCGCCGAACTGGAGCGGCGCATCCGGGCGGGCGACGAGCGGGCGGTGGCCGCGGTCGCCGGTGCGGGCCGGATGCTGGGCCGGGTGCTGTCCGGGGCGGTGAATCTGCTGGACCCCGACGCCGTGGTGCTCGGCGGGATCTACCGGAACCTGATGCCGTGGCTGTCG
The DNA here is from genome assembly GCF_017353455.1 of Streptomyces laculatispora. GTDB lineage: Bacteria > Actinomycetota > Actinomycetes > Streptomycetales > Streptomycetaceae > Streptomyces > Streptomyces laculatispora. Next base: position 2,698 of record NZ_JAFMPZ010000015.1, on the reverse strand, counting down.
CCGCCCGTCGACCGGGAGCTGACGGACCGGGTCGTGTCCGGGCTCTGGTCGCCGGGCAGCGGCCGGCTCCGCGCCTCGTCCGTCGCGGGTGACGCGGCACGGGGTGCGGCGGCACTGGTCATGACGGACGTGCTCGCCGACCCGGTGGCGTACGCGGGGCGGACCGCGGTCCGTTGAGCCGAGGAGGACGCAGGGGGCGGACGCGCCGCGCGTGTCCGCCCCCTGCGGCACGGCCGCACCCCGTGCGGCAGGGTCAGCGGACCCCGAGCAGGTGGTCCATCGCCAGCTGGTCCAGGGCCTCGAACGCCATGCCGCGCTCCGCCGCGGCCGTCACGTCGAAGTCCTCGTAGGCGGAGCGGTCGGCCAGCAGTCCGGCCACGCCGTCGGCGGCGGTGGGCTGTGCCAGCTCGTCCAGCCGGGAGGCGCGCAGCGCGTCCCGCACGGCCGGGTCGGCGCGGAAGGCGGCGGCGCGCTCCTTGAGGATCAGGTAGTTGCGCATGCAGCCCGCGGCAGAGGCCCAGACACCGTCGTAGTCCTCGGTCCGCGGCGGCTTGAAGTCGAAGTGGCGCGGACCCTCGTAGCCCGCCGTCTCCAGCAGGTCGACGAGCCAGAAGGCCTGGCGCAGGTCACCGGCGCCGAAGCGGAGGTCCTGGTCGTACTTGATGCCGGACTGGCCGTTGAGGTCGATGTGGAAGAGCTTGCCCGCCCAGATCGCCTGGGCGATGCCGTGGGCGAAGTTCAGTCCGGCCATCTGCTCGTGGCCGACCTCGGGGTTCACGCCGTACAGCTCCGGGCGCTCCAGGCGCTCGATGAAGGCCAGGGCGTGGCCGACGGTCGGGAGCAGGATGTCGCCGCGCGGCTCGTTCGGCTTGGGCTCGATGGCGAACCGGAGGTCGTAGCCCTGGTCGACGACGTACTCGCCGAGCAGGTCGAACGCCTCCTTCATCCGGTCCAGCGCGACCCGTACGTCCTTCGCGCCGCCGGACTCCGCACCCTCCCGGCCGCCCCAGGCCACATACGTCTGAGCACCCAGCTCGACCGCGAGGTCGATGTTGCGGATCACCTTGCGCAGCGCGAACCGGCGCACGTCACGGTCGTTGGACGTGAAACCGCCGTCCTTGAAGACCGGGTGCGTGAACAGGTTCGTCGTCGCCATCGGGACCTTGAGACCGGCCGCGTCCAGCGACTGACGGAACCGCTTCACGATGCCTTCGCGCTCGGAGTCCGTCGAGCCGAACGGGATCAGGTCGTCGTCGTGGAACGTCACACCGTAGGCACCGAGCTCCGCGAGCCTCTGGACGGAGTCGACCGGGTCGATCGCCGCGCGGGTCGCGTCGCCGAACGGGTCGCGCCCCTGCCAGCCCACGGTCCACAGGCCGAAGGTGAACTTGTCCTGCGGGGTGGGAGTGAAGCGTTCGGTCATGGTCCATCCGCCTTCGGTGCCATGGGTCCGCAGCCGGTCGGGCAGCCGAACCTCTATTTGTTCACGGTCATGATTAATCATGCACGGACCATCCCTGCGACGTAACCCCCTCGCCACCACCTCGTCGGAAATCCACTCCTCCCCCTGTTCCCTGCACGTTCGATCACCTAATTTGTTCTTCGTACGAGCAAATGCCCGCGGAGCGAGAACCGCAGCGCGGGATCCCTGAGGCCAGAGAATGAGGTCAGCCATGCCGCCGCATACCGTCGTCATCGGTGTGGACAGCTCCACCCAGTCCACCAAAGCGGCGTTCGTCGACATCGCGACCGGCCGGCTGCTCGCCGTCGGCCGCGCCCCTCATGTCGTCACCGGTGAGGCCGGGGCCCGCGAGACGGACCCCGAGGTGTGGTGGCGGGCGCTGCGCGACGCGGTCGCCGCCGGGCTGAAGGAGTCCGATGTCCCCGCCGAGGCCGTCACCGGCATTGCCGTGGCCGGCCAGCAGCACGGCCTGGTCGTCCTGGACGCGGACGGCAGCCCGCTGCGCCCGGCACTCCTGTGGAACGACACCCGCTCCGCCCCGCAGGCCGCCGCCCTCACCGCGGCGCTGGGCGGGGCCGACGCCTGGACCGCGCGCACCGGATCGGTGCCGGTGGCCGCGATGACGGCGTCGAAGTGGATGTGGCTGCGGGAGAACGAACCGGCCACCGCCGCGGCGGCCACCGCGATCCGGCTGCCGCACGACTTCCTGACCGAGCGGCTGTCCGGCGTCGCCGTCACCGATCCCGGCGACGCGTCCGGCACCTGCTGGTACTCCACCGCGACCGGCGCCTACGACCCCGAGCTGCTCGAACTCCTCTCCATCGAGCCCGCGTCGCTGCCCGAGGTGGCTTCGAGCGGGGCGGCCCGCATCGGGTCCCTGACCGCCGGGGCGGCCGGGGCGCTCGGCCTGCCGGCCGGTATCGCCGTCGCGGCGGGCACCGGTGACAACATGAGCGCCGCCGTCGGACTCGGGCTCGGCGGCGCCGGGCTCCTGGACCACCCGGTACTCAGCCTCGGGACCTCGGGCACGGTCTTCGCCGCCTCCCGGACCAGGCCCGCCTCGCCCGCGCTCTCCGGCTTCGCCGCGGCCGACGGCACGTACCTCCCGCTGGCCTGCACCCTCAACTGCACGCTCGCCGTGGACAAGGTCGCCGCTCTGCTCGGCCTGGACCGCGCCGACGCCGCACCCGGCGGCGAGGCCGTGCTCCTGCCCTACCTGGACGGTGAGCGCACCCC
>NZ_JAFMPZ010000014.1 GCF_017353455.1 Streptomyces laculatispora | reverse complement strand
CGGCTCGTCCAGCAGCAGCAGCGGCGTCTGCTGCGCGAGCGCCATCGCGATCCAGACCCGCTGACGCTGACCGCCGGACAATTCGTCGACATAGCGATCACCGAGTTCACCGACACCGGTCGACGCCATCGATTCCTCGACAATGCGTTCGTCCTCGGGCGACCACTGCCGCAGCAGCCCCTGGTGCGGGTAGCGCCCCCTGGCCACCAGATCCGCCACGGTGATGCCGTCCGGAGCGATCGAGGACTGGGGAAGGAGCCCCAGCGTCCTGGCGACCTTCTTCGCGGGCATCCGGTGGATCGCCTGCCCGTCCAGCAGCACCTGGCCCCGGCTCGGCTTGAGCATCCGGGAGAGCGCCCGCAGCAATGTCGACTTGCCGCAGGCGTTCGGGCCGACGATCACGGTGAACGAGTAGTCGGGGATCTCGACCGAGAGGTTCTCCGCGATGACCCGCTGGTCGTAGCCGAGGGTCACCGAGTCCGCGGTGAGGCGCTGCATGGTCGTACTCCGTGAGTCGGTCGGGGAACTGGTGAGGGACTGAGTGGCGGGCGAGGACTTCCCGCGCCCGGTGCCGCCGATGCCGTTCTTCATATGCGACCCGCCTTGCGCTCGGACACCAGCAGCCACAGCAGATAGCAGCCGCCGAGCACGCCGGTCACCACGCCGACGGGCAGCTGCCGGTCGCCGAAGGCGTCGAGTGCGACCCAGTCGGCGACGAGCAGCAGGGCGGCGCCCATGAAGGTCGCGGCCACCAGATGGGGACCGGTCGAGCGGGTCAGCCAGCGGGCCAGTTGCGGGGCGCTCAGCGAGACGAAGGCGATCGGCCCGGCGGCGGCCGTGGCGACGGCGACGAGCAGCACGGCGGAGCCCATCAGGACGAGCCGGGTGCGTTCGACCCGTACACCGAGCGCGTACGCGGCGTCGTCGCCCATCTCCATCACCCGCAGGGCCGGCCCGTGCCCGAACACCAGCGGGAGCAGCACACCGCAGACCACGAGCAGCGGCCAGACCTGTGCCCAGTCGCGCCCGTCGAGCGAGCCGGTCATCCAGACGACGGCCCGGGTGGCGTCCACGAGGTTGGCCTTGGTGATCAGGTACTGGGTCACGGCGGTCAGCACGGCGGCGGCGCCGATCCCGACCAGGACGAGCCGGAATCCGTGCACCCCGCGCTTCCACGCCAGCAGGTAGACGGCGACCCCGGTCAGCAGACCGCCGGCCACAGCGCCGCCCGCGACCGCCGTCGCCCCGCCCTGGAACAAAACGATCACGGTCAGCGCACCCACCGTCGCGCCCTGGCCGAAGCCCAGCACATCGGGGCTGCCCAGCGGGTTGCGGGAGACGGTCTGGAAGACGGCGCCGCCGGCACCGAGCGCCGCGCCCACGAGGAGCCCGACCAGCACGCGCGGCAGCCGCAGGTCCGTGACGATGAACTCCTGCTGGAAGGTGCCGTGTCCGAAGAGGGTGGTGACGACCTCGCCCGGGGTCATGGAGAAGTCGCCGCTGCCGATGAGGACGACGCCTGCCGCCGCCACCAGGACGGCGAGCACCAGAGTGACCAGGGACGCCCGGACGTTCATCCGGAACGAGTACCCGCCCGTCCGTACGGCCCTCACCGACCGGGCCGCCCCGGTCCCGCCGGTCGTGCCCGTCCCGTCCGCCGCCCCCGCTGTCTCCTTCGTGGACTTCACAGCTGGGACATCCTCTTGCGTCGTACGAGATGGATGAAGACCGGCCCGCCGATCAGCGCGGTGACGATACCGACCTGGAGTTCGGACGGGCGGGCGATGATCCGGCCCACCACGTCCGCGCCGAGCAGCAGCACCGGGGAGAGCACGGCCGCGTACGGCAGGATCCACCGCATGTCGGGACCCGTGATCACGCGCACCAGGTGCGGGATCATCAGCCCGATGAAGACGATGGGTCCGCACGCCGCGGTCGCCGCCCCGCACAGCAGGGTGACGGCGAGCATGGCGACGACCCGGGTCCTGGTCAGGTGGGCGCCGAGCGCCCGCGCCGTGTCGTCGCCCATCTCCAGGGCGTTGAGCGGGCGGGCGATGAGCAGGGTCAGCACGACGCCGATCGCGATGAACGGCCACACCTTGCCGACCGTCTCCGTGTTCGCGGAGGCCAGCGACCCGACGGTCCAGAACCGCAGCCGGTCCAGCGCCGCCGAATCCAGCAGCTGTACGGCGTTGACGTACCCGTACAGCGCCGCGGTGACCGCCGTCCCGGCGAGCGCGAGCCGTACCGGAGTGGCCGACCGGCTGCCCCCGAGCAGGTACACGGCCACCGACACGATCGCGGCACCGGCGAAGGCGAACCAGACGTACCCGGTCAGCGAGGTGACGCCGAAGAAGCTGATGGCGGAGACGACCGCGGCGGATGCTCCCGCGTTGACGCCCAGCAGTCCGGGCTCGGCCAGCGGGTTGCGGGTCAGAGCCTGCATCACCGCCCCGGCGAGGCCGAGCGCGCTGCCGACGATCAGCCCGAGAACGGTCCGGGGAATCCGCACCTGCCGTACGAGGACGTCGTCGTTGCTCCCGGCGTAGTGGAACAGCCCGTGCCAGACGTCGGCCAGGGGCAGCGCCTTGGCGCCGATCCCGATACTCGCCAGGCACACCAGCACCAGGAGCGCCAGGGCCACCAGGAGCCCTGCGGCTCGTACCGCGTGGCGCCCGGGGGGCGCGGGTTTGTCCGGTGCGGCTGTCGGGCCTGCACTCGGTTCCGGGGGACTCTCAACGAACACGTCGGTTAGGTTAGCCTACCCTGCTGTGGCCTCGATCCGGCCTCCCAGCCCCGCGCTCCGGCCGCCCGCCGGGCCCGCGCCGGACGCCGCCGCGATCACCTCCGCCCGCGCCGCGGCCAGCGAGCTCGCCGCCAACGACCGGAACCGGGCCAGGCCGGGGACCAGCTCGGCCATGGTCATCTCGGCGTTGATGAAGCACAGGTCCTGCGGCGCCACCCCCTTCTCACCGAAGTACGCCCGCAGGTAGGGCGTCTGGAAGTCCCAGCCCTCCCGAGGGGTTCCCGGGCCGTAGGCACCACCCCGCGCGCTGACCACCACGACCTTCGTCCCCCGCAGCAGGCCCTCCCCCGTGTCCGGGTCGGTGAGCGCCCCGGGGAAACCCACCCGGTCGATCCACGCCTTCAGCGAGGCGGACACCGCGTAGTTGTACATCGGGGCACCGACCAGCACGGTGTCGGCCGCCAGCAGTTCGGTGATCAGCGGGCGGGTCAGCGACCACTCCCGTCGCTCGGCCGCGTTCTCGGCCAGCGTGTCCACGCCGGCCGGCGGGACGAGGCCGTTCCGCTCCGCCCGCCGGCCGAGCGAGCAGTAGGCGCTGTCCAGCGGCGGCACCGGGTCGGCGGCCAGGTCCCGGTACCGGTATCCGGCCGGGCCGTGCGCGGTCCGCCAGGTGCGGGCGAACAGTGCGGTCAGTTGTCTGCTGACCGACTCCTCGGAACGATGGGCGCTGGAATCCAGATGCAGCAAGGACGTCATCGGTTCTCCTGTCACTTCGGCTATGTCGCGTTCGTCAGGAGAGGTGACGGAACAGCGCGGGGAAAGGTGACCGGTGGACGAGCGCGAGGCACTGGCGGAACGCTTCGAGGCGCAGCGCGCCCTGCTGCGCACGGTGGCCCATCGGATGCTCGGCTCACTGGACGAGGCCGATGACGCCGTCCAGGAGGCCTGGCTCCGCCTCTGCCGGGTCGATGCCGGCGAGGTGGACAATCTGGCCGGCTGGCTGCGGACCGTGGTGACCCGCATCTGTCTCGACATGTTGCGTTCCCGCAGATCGCGAAGGGAGGACCTGGCCGAGCAGGAGATCCTCGACCAGGTCGCGCACTCCGTCCAGGGAAGTCCGCCGGAGGACGAGGCGCTGCTGGCCGACTCGGTGAGCCGCGCGTTGCTCGTGGTGCTGGACACCCTGGAACCCATCGAGCGGATCGCGTTCGTGCTGCACGACATGTTCGCCGTGCCGTTCAGCGAAATCGCGCCCGTCGTGGAACGCACCCCGGTCGCCACGAAGAAGATCGCCAGCCGCGCACGCCACAAGGTGCGGGGCACTCCCGTGGTTCCGGCGGCCGAACTCGCCCGGAACCGTCAGATCGTCTCGGCGTTCCTCGCCGCCGCGCGGGCCGGTGACCTCACCGCGGTCCTCGCGGTACTGGCTCCCGATGTGGTGCGACGTGCCGACCGCGTCGCGGTGCCGCCGGGCGGCGTGGCCGAGGCGCGCGGCGCACGAGCCGTCGCGGAGGGAACGGCCGCCCTGGCCCACCGGTCGCGACTCGCCGAACTCGCGCTGGTCAACGGCACCGTGGGAGTCGTGGTGGCCCCGCGCGGCCGCCTGCTGTTCGCGCTCACGTTCACCATCGAGGACGACAGGATCACTGAGTACGACGTGATCGCCGACCCCGCACGCCTCCGGCGGCTCGACCTCGCCGTCCTCAGCTGACAGGGGAACGGGGCCGTCGGCTGCCGCCACCACCGCCGGAGAAGCAGCCGAGTCCCCCCTGTCCCCCGACGGGACCCCGGCAGG
>NZ_JAFMPZ010000013.1 GCF_017353455.1 Streptomyces laculatispora | reverse complement strand
ACCGGCGGCGACGGCGCGGCGGGTGCCAGCCAGCTCCGCTGTCCAGGCGGCCTGGTCGTCCGGGTCGACGGACGGCGTGGGGTCGGAGTGCCGGGCCAGGCGGTCGCGCCGGTAGCTCTCCCAGGGACGGGCCAGGTCCGCGGGCAGGATCTGGTACGGCGAGGTGCGGATGTGCTGGCGGGCGGCGACGCGGACGTCCCAGCCGGGCGGGGTGGCCATCGGCACGTCGCCGAGCAGCTCGTGCCACTGCGCGAGCTGGTCGCGCGCCTCGCCCTGGTCGGTGCGGATGGTGCGGGGGTCGAGTCGGCCGATGTAGGCCAGCAGGGCGGCGATTTCGCGGCGGTCCACGGTCAGCCCTCCGTTCCGGTCGGCTCGTCGAGGGCGGCGAGGAGGGCGGCGGTGTGGGCCTCCGTCCGCGTCATGCCTCCCGGTGCGGCGGTGTTCTTGCCGGATACGGCGTAGAGGTTCGGGTGGCTGGGGGCGTGCTCCCGGGCGACCCAGGAGCGCCAGTCGGCAGCCCAGGCTTCCGTCGGCCTCGGGGTGTGGCCCGCCCGGTGGGCACGCCACTTCGCGTCGGCTGCCTGCAGACCCTGCTCGCCGAGGCGGTCGAGGTGCCCCTGCTGGCGGGCCCAGGTGCGGGTGGCGGGGTCGACCTGCCACTCGGCAGCCGAGAGGACGGCAGCACCACCACTGCTGTACCTCCGGTTCAAATCAGGTTCACTACGGTTCTGTGTGCCGGTGGCCGGTACATCGCTGTGCCGGTGGCCGGTACGCCGCTGTGCCGGATTCCGCCTCGGCCTGCCGGTTTCCGGTACTGCCGGTTTCCGGACCCTCGCGGGGGATTCCGGCACCTCACGCGGGCGGATTCCGTACCGCCGCAGAGCCGAGAGCCGGAGCTTCGCGGGGCCGGCGGGCTCGTCTGCCGCCGCCGTGTCGCTGCCCTCCTGCTCGCGCTGGGTCTGGGCGACGGCTTCGGCGGCGAGTGGCATGCGGTAGACCGTGCTGCGCTGCGGGCCGACGAGGTCATCGAGCTGTTCCAGCTCGCCGGCCAGGAGCAGGCGCTCGACGGCTTCGCGCACTGTGGAGACCGAGGCGCGGGTGCGCTTGGCCAGGCTGGACAGCGAGGCCCAGGAGATGCACTGCTCGTCGGCCACCCGGTCGGCGATCGACAACAGGACCAGGCGCGCGGCCCCTCGGCTGGAGCTGTGCTCCCACACCCACTCGCGGGCTTCGCTGCTCATCGGCCGCTCCCGACGAGCTGGCGGGTCCGGCGGCTCGCCGGGGCCAGGATGGTGCGGTCCGGCTCGGGGCGCTGAGGCGCCGAGACGGAGGTGGCTGCCGCGCAGGCCAGGCGGAAGGGCCTTTTGCGCAGGGCAGGAGGCATGCGATACTCCCCTTTGCAGTGTTGCCACGCTGACGCGCCCCTCGGAAGGACTCAGCGTGGTGATGGTGGGCAATCTCCGCCCTTGCCGGGGCGGCTATGCCGCTTAGCGTTCGGCGTCCGTGAGTTACCGCTCCCGGGCGCCGTCGCTGTTTGCGGACCTTCGCGGTCCGGTCCGTGCTCGCGGTCTCCTCACGTCCGTCGCCGCAGGCGAGCTGCCCGGGGACGACGAACATACGCACGGACCCGTGTCAAGATCCAGACTTGGTTCTTAAACTCTGTACTGGTTGCAGAGAGTCACCGAATGATCGTGTGCCGCAGACGTCCGCACAGGGCCTGGTGGGGTGCTTCCTCGCGTCGAAGCGCACCGTTGCCGCGGTTGCCTCGTACGCCGAGAGCGTGCCATTGTGTCCGAATTGGAGCGGGAGTCTGGCATTCTCCGCAGCGGAAATGCGATGCGGGTGAGGTGTTTCCACGGTCGCCTCCGCGTTTTCCGATCGAAGATCAAATACGGCCTGCCAGACGTGACGTATGTCGCTGGACGAATGTGGCTTGCGCCACGTCACCCGGCGCACTCCTGTCGGTAGAAACGGACAGGTCGACCTGAAACGGGCGGTACGCGCCACACGGAAACGTGCTGGTGGGGAAGAACTTTCCATACGCGGGATCACGCCGTCAACTCATGTTTATGGCGAGGTAGGGTGGTTGAAGTGACGACGAAGTCCACCCAGGAAAGGATCATGAAAGAGTCGACCGAAGGCCAGGTGAACCCCAAGGGGCTCATGGACCGCCTTAACCGCCTGTTCGACACGGTGCACCCGCCCGACCGCGGCCCCTTCAGCAACGCTGAAGTGGCCGAACTCATGGAGAAGCGCGGGCTGGGCAAGCTGTCGGCGCAGTACCTGTGGCTCTTGCGGACCGGGCAGCGCGATAACCCGACGAAGCGTCATCTCGAAGCGCTCGCAGGGTTTTTCGGTGTGGATCCCGCCTATTGGTTCGATGAGGCCGTCGCCGAAAAGACAGTGCAGGAACTTGAGTTGCTCGCACTGCTTCGCGACGCAAAGATCAAGAACGTTCTTCTTCGCCTATCCGATGTCTCGGCGGATGGAAAGGATGCCGTCCTGGGAATCGTCGAGAGCGTACGAAAATCCGAGGGGTTGCCACCCTCAACTGGCGCGTAGAACGACCTTAGTTCAGTAAGTGATCAAGGAAAATCAATGTGGTCCGCACGTAGGCTGCGCCGGCCTGACCTCTTGGCCGAGCTGCAGCTCCCGCACGTCACCAATATCCGCGATCTCAGCGACGAGGTCTCTCGCCGCACGGGAAGAACGGTGGTCCTAGTGCCCCGGGAGCAGGCGCCCTCGGTGTGCGGGGCGTGCGCCGTCACGGAGAGTGCCGTCCACGTGTTCTACGACCCACAAACCAGCGTCCTGCACCAAGACCACATCATCGCCCACGAGTTCAGCCACCTGCTGCTCGGCCACCACGAGACCCGCCCGGCGTCCGCGCTCTCCTCAACGGTCTTCACCAGCGTCGGCTCAGCCACCGTGCAGATGATGCTGGGCCGCACCAAGTACGACGAAGACGAGGAGCGGGACACCGAACAGCTCGCCTCGCTGCTTCAGCGCCAGATCATCGACCGGTGGCTGCGCAGCGACGAGTCCTCCGGGGACGAAGTGCAGGACCGGGTCACGCACACGCTGCTGCGCCGACGGGAGGCCCGGCCGTGAAGGACCTGCTCCACCCGATCAGCCTCGTCGTCGCGACGCTCGGCTTCCTCTGCCTCCTGCGGGACGTGCCCACCCGGCGCCGTGACCCCGCCTCGGCCGCGCTGGCCGCCGTCTTCCTGCTGTCAGGGCTCTCGTTCCTGTTCTCCATCACGCCGATGTGGAACTACCTCGACCGTGTGCTCGGCACCGTCAACATCTCCGTGCCCCTCGCGCAGGGCTGCGTGGTCGCGCTCCTGGCCTGCCAGCAGGTGGTCCTCACCTACTGGGGATCCCCGCCTGAGGCAGCCCGCCGGCGCAGTCGCCGCTGGCTCTGGGCAGGCTTCGCGGTGATCGCCGGGCTACTGGTGCTGTTCGCCCTGCTGACGCCCAGCGCGCCGCACCCGATCGACTTCACGCTCTACTACGCGCACGACGACTGGTACGCCGCGTACCTCACCCTGTACGTCACGGCCTACACCATCGGCGAAGTCTTCCTCGCCCGCGCCTGCTGGCGCCTGGCCCGCCGCAGCACTCGCTGGTCCGTCCGCGTCGGCCTGCGCATCGTCGCCCTCGGCGCGACCGTCACCCTCGGATACAGCGCCGTCCGCATCGGCAACGTGATCGCCGGTGCCTTCGATACCTCCCTCGCGGAATGGGAGGGCTTCGCCTGGACCTGCGGCGATGTCGGCGCCATGCTCACGCTGATCGGCTGGCTTGTGCCCACGATCAGCGACCAGGCCCAGAGCGTCCGGTACCGGATCAAGCAGTACCGCAGCTACTACGGCCTGCGCCCCCTGTGGCTGGCCTTCTACAGCGAGGCCCCGGAGATCGAGCTGCCGATCGACAGGGTCGACCCGGCCCAGAGACGCCGCTTCCGGCGCATCTCGATCCGGCTCTACCGCCGAGCCGTCGAGATCCGGGACGGCCGCTTCGTGATCCGCCGGTACCTCGACGCCTCCGTCCGCGAGGCCAGCGAAGCCC
>NZ_JAFMPZ010000012.1 GCF_017353455.1 Streptomyces laculatispora | reverse complement strand
CTCCAAAGGGGAGGGGTGGGGTCAGGCGGGACCGGTGACGAGGTACTGCGGGCCGCTACCGGCGCGGGCCCGTTCGACGGCCTCCAGGCGGGCGAACGCCTCCTTGCCCATCAGGCGTCGCCACTCGTCGAAGCCGTGGATCGCCCAGAGGTCGTGCTCGGCCGGATCGAGGCGAATCTGCCGCAGCTGTTCAGCGGTGAGGGTGCCGCCGTCGAAGATGAAGCCGATCTTGCCCATGGGCCAGCGGGGCCCGGGGTGGAGGTAGTGCGTCAGCAGCAGACGGAGCTGGTCCTGGCCGAGGTGGAGCCCGGTTTCCTCGGCCGTCTCGCGGCGCGCGGTCTCCAGGGGATCCTCGCCGGCATCCGTGTTCCCGCCGGGAAACTGCCAGGGTCGACCGCCGTACACCGAACGCAACTGGACGGGCCGATCGTGGTCGTCGCGTACGTAGAAGCAGCCGTACACCGTGTGGTGCGGAACGGTCTGGACGTACGCCTCGGCGGACCGGGACATGGGCTGCCCCGCGAGTGCCGGCCGGTGGTCGAACTCGATCGCGAGCGGCCCCAGCGCCTCCCTCTCCGGCGGGTAGATACGGCGCAGGTTGACGAGCTGCTCCGCGCGAGTGCTGTCAGGGTCGATGCGGGCGACGTCCTCGGCGGCGAGCAGCTCGGCGAACGAGGCGTACGGCGTGATCCGCGTAGCCCTCACGTCGAGTTCGCGCCCCGACTCCTCGCCGTGGAACACAAGCACGTCGCCGACCGCGACGCCTGTTATCCGGGGCGTGCGCACCCGGACTTCGATGGTCTTACGGCCGGATTCCACCTGGGCGTAGTAACGCTCGTACAGGCCCAGCCGGTGCTGCGGCTCGACCGGGGCGGGTACAGGATCACTCATGGGCGCTCACCTTCTCCGGTTGCAGGGCCGGGGTGTCGGCGGCGTCGGAGCGCCACGTCCACACGAGCCGGCTGTGGGTCTTGCCCAGCACCTGACCTGCGGGCAGCTCGGCGTCCGGGGTTCCGGCAGGATGCACTTCCAACTCGGGGTATCCGTGCGCTCGTTCTCGGATGTCCCAGTGGCGTACGGCGGCCGCGAGCTGTTCGGCAAGAACGGGCCCGGATGGACCGAAGCCGTGGGCCAGGAACTCCGAGCGGCGCTGATCTTGTGTGGGGCCGTCCTGGACGAGGATGTGGGTCAGGTAGGCGAGGGAGCCGTCGGCTGTGATCGCGGCTGCCTCTGAGCCCTTGGGCAGTGCGGTGATGCCGCTGTCCCTTTCACGGTTGCGGGCGAGGCGGCAGAAGCCGGGCAGCGTGGTGGCGAGGAAGAGCTGCAGAGTTTCGAACGACTCGTTGCCGGCCACGCTCACGCCCGGGGCCACTTCGTTGCGCGGGCCCGCGAGGGCATCGTCCAGACCGGTGGTCTCGGCGGGTACGCCGTCGGGAAACCGCAGTTGCAGTTCGCCCTCGGCGAGGTCGAAGGCGGGGACTGTGTGGGCAGCGGGCCCGCGGTCGCGGACGAACCCGCAGAATTGGAAGTCCGTGGCACGCAGCACCCGGCCGTGCTTTTGGAAGGCGATGGCGCGGGTGTAGCCGTGGACTTCCAGCGGGAGCACGAGATAGCGGCCGTCGGCGAGCTGGTCGCGCCAAGCGGGGGCGATGTCCCAGCAGTTGTAGGTGATCACCGAGGCGTCGAAGCCGCCGCGGGGCATGTGCTCGGCTGCGCCGTCGCTGGCAGAGCCGAGCACTGCGGTGACGCGACCGCTGCCGGCCTCGGCGGTCAGCCGCCGCGTGCGGCGCACGACATACGGGGCGAGGTCGACGGTGATTACGCGCCCGGCCGGGCCGACAATGTGCGCAATCAGCTCGGCGTTGTAGCCGCCCGAGCCGCCCTCAAAAACCGTCATCCCCTCGGTCAGACGCAGGTGCTCGGCCATGTCGGCCTGGAGCCAGGCCGCGGACACGGAACTGGTCGCCTGGGCGAGGTCGTTGTGCTCGGTGACCACGGCCAAGTCGCTGTGGTAGGCGGTCCGCAGCGGGCTCTCGGGGGTGTAGCGGTGGCGCGGCACCGCACGCAACGCCTGCTGGACCGGCAGGGAGGGGGCCCAGCCACCGGCGATGACCCGGTCAGCCATGCGCTCGCGCCGCTCGACCGCCTCTGGCGATTCGCCGGGCACGGGCGGGCAGGTGTTGTCGATCGGATACATGTGCGCGGAGGGCACGTACGGCAGGACCCCCGGCCAGATGAGGTCCAGAGCCCGTGCGGAGGTGGCGGACAGGCGGTCCAGACGGCGCAGGGTGTGCAGCGGTCGCCAGTCCACGTGCCCGAAATCGTCCGGCTTCAGCGGCTGGACCTGCTCGGTGTGAGCCGAGATGCGGACCACGACGCTCGTCCGCGCCAGGCCCTGCGGGGCATCGAGGTGCACTCCGAGGACGTGCGCGTCGGCCGGTTCGGCCGTCACGCCGGTCTGCTCGGCCAGTGCGCGCACCGCCGTGTGCTCAAATCCTTCTCCTGGCTGGGCCAACGCGCCGGGCAGTTCCCATCCCTGTTGCGAGCGGCCCAGAAGGACGCGGCCCTGGGCGTCGGTGACCACGGCGTGCACCTCGGCCACCGAAGTCGGCTGCAGGGACGGTGTGTTCGTGATCTGCACGGCGGGCTTCTTCAGCCCGCGCAGGACCAGGACGGCCATGCCGTTCGCGTCGAAGCGTTGTGCCTGGTCCCACATGCTCATCAGGTGGGCGACCTCGTCCTCGTCGAGGGCGATGCCCCGTCGCTCGCCGGGGGTGGTCGCGACGAGCGGTGTGATGCCGACGAGGGCAGCATTTTTGCGCAGCCGCCGGCCCAGAGTGCGGGTCAGGCGCGTGCGGTCGCGCAGGAACGCGTACACCATCCGCAGGACGATCAGGTCGTAGCCGTCCGCCTGCAGTTTCGAGAGGTTGGCACGCTCGATGTCCAGGTGCTGCCAGCGGACGGATCCGTAGGAGGGATCGTCGAGGTGCGCGTCGGTACTGGGGAAGGCGGCGTTGGCCCAGTCCACGGCATCGACGGCGTAGCCCATGGAGGCCAGGTGCAGGGCGAGTTCTCCGGTCCCGCATCCCACGTCGAGTGCTCGGCCGCCGTCGGGAGCAGACACGTGCTGGGCGAGCAACGATCGCTCGTCGTCGTCGAGGGGCCGGTAACGGCGGCCTTCGGCGTAGCCGCGATTCCATTCATCTTGCGTGGTGAACAACGGCGCATCCTTACGGCGAGGGCAGGGGTGGGTACACGGCTAGAGATCAGGCGGGGTGCCGGCTCAGACGGCCAGTTCCCACGGGCGCAGGGCGAGGATGCAGCGACGGAGGGCCTCGACGAGCTTGCGGCGGTGGCTCATGCCCATCCCGTCTCCGAGTAGAGGTGACCGGCGCGGATGGCTTCGATAACGCCCCGGGTGTAAGGGACGAGGGCTTCCGGGAGTGCGGTCGGGTCCCAGAATTTCCACTCGGTGCACTTGTCCGGCTCGCATGGTTTTGGCTCGCCCCTCCAGGCCCGCGCGCGGAAGAAGAGCCCCAGGCGAGGCTGGTCACCGACACGGTCGACGAGGTGGACGACGTGAACGAGTTCGACGTCCTGCGGCTCGATCAGTAGGCCGGCCTCCTCGCGTGCCTCCCTGATCAGGCACGTGATGGCGCTTTCCTGCTCGCAGTGGCCTGCCAGGGTGTGCCAGGTGGACGGTGCGTACTCGGAGTCGGGGTGGCGCAGCCCGAGCAGCACTGTTCCGTCGGGGCGCTCTAGATAGAGGTGGACGCCGATCACGTTGGGGACGGTGCCGCTGGGAGAGGCCGGTCGACGCTCGGCTTCCGAAGCGTGGGCGACGTGTGAGGTGAGAGTGGACGCGATGGCTGGGGAGGTGGCGGCGTGGCGTCGCACGAGGTCGCTGGTGGATGGTGTGATGCGCAGCCGGTGGAGGTCATCGGGAGTGAACCAGGCAAGCATCACCCCTTCCGTCAGGCGAAGTTCGCGTGGGTCGCCGTTCCAGTTGCCGGCGTAGATGGCGATGGGCAGGGTCGCGCCGGCGGCGTCGACCGCTTCCTCGGTGCCGAACGGGGTCAGGTCGGGGATGTGCAGTCCGGCTTCTTCGTCGAGTTCGCGTCGCACGGTGTGTTCCAGGGTGGTGTCCTGGGGTTCTCGGCCGCCGCCGAGGAGCGACCACATGCCCGGCTCCCAGATCTGGCCGGGGAAGTAGTCGCGCAGGTGGAGCAGGTATTCACCGCGGTCGTTGTAGATCAGGGCGGAGGCGTTGGCGCTCTCCGGTTCGACGGCGGGCGTGAGCTTGAGCAGCTTGTCGCGCAGGGAGGGGGAGGCCACCTTCTCCAGGGGCCGCCACTCGATGCCGCCGACTTCTTCTTCCTGCAGCACCACGGGCACCTCTGTGGCGGTGCGTAGGCGGAAGAGGAAGCGGAAGTCGAAGTGCTGGTGGCCGGGTTCGCCGTTGCCTGGGTGGGCGTCGATGTCGTGGATGTCGACGTCGAACGGCACGGCCTCGTAGCCGGGCCACGGTGCCACGGCCTGGGGTGGGATCCCGGTCTCCTCGTGCAGCTCCCGCAGGGCCGCCTCTGCCAGGGACTCGTCGTCGGATTCGGCGTGTCCGCCTGGAGCGAGTACCTTCCCGCTCGCCAGGTGCAGCACGTGCAGGACGCGGCCGAGGGGGTCGACGACGATGGCGCCGCAGGTGACGTGTCCGGAGAAGGTGGAGCGGCTGGCGATGTCGGTGGGCCGGTGGAGGGCTTCCAGGAGGCCGGCGAGCTGTGGTCGCTCGTGAGGGTGGCGAGCGAGGTAGGTCTCGACGGTGGTGCGGATGTGGTGGTGCGACAGCGGCATGGGTGTACCTCAGAGGGGCGCGATGCGGAACGAGTCAAGGCGGGGGCGTTCGCTTCAGCTCAGCTGCATCCCCTCCGCCGGGACTTCCTCGATGCCGGTGGGGCCAGCGGTGGGCAGGCCCCAGCGCTCCCGGGCCGTTTCAGCGGCGAGTCGGGCCTGCCGCGCCCCTGGCGGGCCCCATCCGAGCAGGGCGGCTGCCTGGGCGGGGG
>NZ_JAFMPZ010000011.1 GCF_017353455.1 Streptomyces laculatispora | reverse complement strand
CCGCTCCGAGCAGCTTGCCGACGTGGCGCAGGGTGCGGTGCACCTTCGGCATCGAAAGGCCCAGCTCGTACCCGATCGCTCCCGGCGCACAGCCAGCCAGCCGAAAGGCGGTGACGTTGAGTTGGCGCTCGTTCAACTCACTCAGCGGGGCGAGCGCCACCACCGTCCGGGCCTGCGCCAGGGCGTCGGTGCTGCCCTTCCCCAGGAGGGCGGGCACCGTCCCGTGCGCTGGGCGCAGCGCTCCGCAGCCGCCGCCGACGGTCATCCGGCACGTCCAGGCCCGCAGCGCCTGCGTGGTAACCACGGGGGTCCTGGTGTCCTTCGCGGCCCCGGCCGCGTTCGCGCCCAGCAGGTCCATCCACCGCCGGGCCACCGTCATCGAGTCCTGGGCGAGCCGCGCCGCCTCCACCAGGTCCGCGCCCCGCAGCAGCGACAGGGCGACGAGCGGCCCCGCATGCGCCCGGTAGTAGTCCCCGAACCCGACCCCACTGACGGACGCCGTATCCGCCGGATCTGTCGCCATTGACCCAACTCCTTTGCGCTTATGGTCACTTGTGTTTCCGTCAGAGTTCAAGGTAATGGTTCGACGCGCGGAGACGGACTGCCCCGCCCCTCTGGACTTGGCGGGGGCAGTCGCGTGGGCGATGCGCGGCGCAGCCGGACCCGGGTCAGACCACCGGGCCGGGTAGGTCGGGCACTCGACGCCCGAGACGTGCTGGACCACGCAGATGACCTGGCAGGGGTAGCCGAAATCGTTGTCTTACCGGAGGTAGAGCCGCAGGTTGAGCCTTGAATCCGCGCGGACATCCCGCAGCCTTCCGACCGGATCGGCCACCGCCAACGGCGAGGCCGTCACGGCGGGCGCCCGCCGGGCTTCGACCGCGAGGCCTACAGGCAGCGGAACACCGTCGAGCGGTGCATGTGCGCCACGAGGCGCCTTGTTGTATCCCCGGCTCAGCCGGGAGGAATTGGAGGAATATTCCCGGGCCTGATGGCTCACCTGGATCCGAAAGGTGATGGGGACCAGAGCATGCCAGAGAATCAGCGACCGGGCTCAGTTGCCAGGGACGGTGCGCTGAGGGGCCCGCATGATAAGGCGAAAGCTGGATTGCCTGAACCCCAATCCCGCGATCCGTGTTCCGATCCGTGGCAAGCACCTGCGCGGCTGGCGCCGACGTCACAACCGGGACCACGCGAAGATCCGCAGCCTCGGTGAACGCGCCATGGCGATCCTCAAGTCCTGGCGGCTCCTGCGGAAGCTCCGCTGTAGCACCACCCGGATCACAGCCGTCGTCCGAGCTGTCGTTGCCCTCGAACTCGCCGCCTGATCAAGATGGAAAAGGCTCAGTCTCGTCGCTTGGTTCCTTGTCGCCTTCGGCGATTTCTACAGACCATCCAGTCGCCTGGTCACTGTGTCGAGTGTCGGCCAAGGAGGACCCTCGCGCAGCAAGCGCAGGAATTCCTCTCCGGATCGCCTCCCATTCGGAAACTGGTCGCCAAGCTCCCAACGCCACGCGGCGACCATCGCGATAACGAGCTGCCGACACTCGTCCAGCAGCCCTTGGTCAACGCCCGGGTAGTGCTCGCAGACCGCCTCGGGGACATGGGCGAGATCGAACTCGACGGGTCCACGGCAGCACGTCTCGAGGTCGATGAACAACGGGCCGTTCTTCGTGCTGAGCACATTGCCCGGATGCGGCTCGCCGTGGAGCAGCTGCTCCACGGCGCCGCGGTCGTCGATCGCTCGTCGCAGGCTTGCCAGCCTGCCGCTGAGGAACACGCGGTCCGCGTCGGTGAGCTCCGGCGAGCGATCCGGGTCGGCGACGACTTCTTCCGCCTCCGTGATCCGGTCCGTGAACCTCGGGCTCGGCACAGTGACGAGCAGCACCACTCAAAGTTCGATGGCACAAGCTCAAAGATCGGTGTCACAGGACACTTGCTCCCGGGCCCCGCCGGGCCGGTCGCCTTCCAGCCCGGCGGGGCCGTGCTCGGCATAACGGCGCTTCCAGCGGTCCACCGTCGGTAGCGACACTCCCAGCAGCTCGGCGATGTCCTTGCGCCGACGCCCCTCAGACGACCACAGCACGATCCGGCCCCGCATGGCTATATCCGCAGGCACGTCCCAACTGCTCACCAACTCCCGCAGCTCGGCGGCCTGTTCTACAGAGAGCTCCATGCCCATAGAACGAGACACACAAGATCCGGCGGCCTGACGCCGGACGGCGGACACCGGATGTCGGCCGGCCCGAGAGGGGCGATACCGCCGGCGTCCCAGCCGAAAGCCCCGGCCGCCGCGGAATCCACCGCGGCGGCCGGGGCTCACCCGGCGAGGGAGACGCGACCCGTCAGACGCAAGCCGTCATCGGACGCGAGCGTCAGGAGGTCACGGTCTTGGTCTTCGAACAGTGGGACGCGACGCCGCCCTTCGTCAGGCAGGCCCACATGATGTACTGATGGCCTTCGGGAAGGTTGCCGCTCTTCCACGCGGTGTAAGGCGAATTGTGGCCGGCGGTGCTGACCACACGTTCGGGGATGCTGCCGTCGGGCGCGCTCAGATGGGCGACGACGCCATATCCGTCGGCGGTGGCGTCGAAGGCGCCGAGGGTGTCCCCCGTCACGCCACAGCCGGGGTTCGCACTCCACTGGGCGGAGCCGGCCCACTTGCCGGCGTCGTTGAAGACATCGACGGACGGGTACCCGCAGACCTCATCCGTCGCGGCGGAAGCCGAGCCGGATGTCGCGGTGGCGAGGCCCCCGGCCATCACGAGACTGGTCAACGCGACGCCTGCCTTACGAGCAATACGCATGATTACCCCCCTTGAACACCGCCAGGATCTCCGGCGGCGGCACTCAGTATGGAAGGCGGGGGCAGAGCAGAGCAATGATCTTTCCGGCGGTGGATCAGGGCCGGACAGGCCCTCTAGTGTCTCGTGATCCTGATTGCGCAATTTCGCGTTGTTATTGACGAGTTTCTACGAGACACACAAGATCAAGTAACGCCGACAGGATCACGAGACACTAGATGATCGATTCCAAGGGGTCAGGGTCGTAGGCGGTCAGTGAGCGTAGGACGGGCTGGCTGGTGTGGTCGTTGTGCCAGATCGCGGCCGTCAGCGCGAGGATGCGTTGCATGACGCGGGCGACACGCCGCCCGGTGCGCGGCCTCGGTGCTGTTCGAGGTCAAGCTGGCCCTTGAAGGTCTCGTTGACCGACTCGATGGCTCCTGCGGACTCAGGCGCCCACGGTCCCGTCGACACCTTCACGCAGAAAGTCCGCGTGCCCGTTGTGGCGGCCGTACTCCAGAAGCACGTGCACCATCACCATCCGCAGCGACACCTCCTCGCCCCATCGTGGCTGATACCCGGCCTGGTCCAGGGACTCAGCCTCCCGCTCGATACGGCGCGAGTTCTCCACCTCGGCATCCCAGGCCACGAACGCCTCGTCCCTGGTCGACGCGCTCGCGTCGTACGCTGCCTGAAAGTCGATCTTGTCGGACCAGACCATGGGCGCGTCGTTGTCCTCGAACACGCGACGGAACCAAGCACGCTCCACCTCCGCCATGTGCCGCACCAGACCGAGCAGCGAAAGCGTGGACGGCGGCATCGACTGCTGCCGCAGCTCCTCGTCGGTGAGCCCTTCGCACTTCATGGCGAGGGTTGCGCGGTGGTAGTCGAGGAAAGCCCGCAGCATGTCGCGTTCGCTGCCAAAACTCGGCGGTCCTATGCGATTGTCGCTGGTCATTGGTCGTGCTCCTCATCCGTGCCTGCGTTGAGGGCCAGTATCTGATCCCGTCGACTGTCCCCGTACGAGGGCCGTCAACCGGGCCTGATTGTTCCCACAGAGGTCGCCGAACACAGGAATCAGAAAGGTTCATTGGACCCCGCAGCCGCAACTACCCCTTGGAATCGACCATCCAGGGACCGCGTCAGGAGCGGCGGTTGCCGACGCGGGCCGCTGCCGGACACGCTGCGGAAGGGGCTCGTTCCTGTTCGGCTTGGACGGCAGGCGGGCCTGCACGATGCACGGGCCGGGCCCAGCCCTCGTTCCGAGCACAGCGGTGGCGCCGGGGCGACGCGTCGAAGGATGGCGTGGTGCGGAGTGCGACGTCGCCGGTCACGGTCCGGTTGGTCAGATGACGCGGGGGATGGTCTCGTCGCGCTTGGTGGACCAGTTGGTGACGATGGGGTTGTCGACGGTGGCCATGTCGGGGAGTTCGACTTCGGCGGGGTTGGGGTCGTCCTCGGTGGTGGCGATGATGACGTGGTCGAACTCCTTGCCGCCGTCGCCGTCGGTGGTCTTGGGGTTGATGCCGGCGTAGGCGACGGATGAGCCGGAGAGCTTGATGGGGTCTTCGCCGCCCTGTCCGACGGGGGAGGCGACGCCGTCGGCGCCGGAGCCGAAGGACACGCTGGGGGTGTTGACGTCGAGGTAGCAGGTGATGCCGGGCTTGGCCTTGGCGGTGACGAGGTAGTAGCTGATCGGCTGGGCCTCCCAGGTGACCGTGAAGTCCAGATCGTTGGTGCCGCAGGACTGTCCGTAGCCGCTCTTGTCGCCATTGCCGGAGTACGACTTGTCGCCGTTGCCGGAGTAGGACTTGTCACCGGACCCGCTGGAGTCGGAGCCGCCGGTGGACTTGGAACCGCCGGTGGACTTGGAGCCGGTGTTGCCGTTGGTGGAGGGGCTGTTACTGGAGGGGTTCTGGCTTCCGCCGCTTCCCTCGGAAGCCACGGCGGAGGGGGCCGCGGGGCTGCCGGTGTCCGTGGTGTCCTCGGGGCCGCAGGCGGTGGCGGTGGCGGCGAGGGCCGTCACGGCCACGGCGGCCAGGACGAGACGGGCGGAACGGGCGGCGAGACGCGAGCGCATCGTGATCTCCAGCGAATGTCGGTGCGGTGTTTCCTGCTGACACCGACGACACTAGGGCCGGGTCGATCCTGAAATGATCGCGTGAATGTCCAGGTTCTGTTGCAGCGAATCGGTTCCATGAGGCGGCGACGAATCGCATCAACAGCAGCTCAGGCGGCCCGACGGTGACGGACCGTCATGGCGATCACAGGTCGGCCGCCGTGGGCTCGGCGGGCTTCGCGATCACCGGGCTTTCGTGTGCCCCGGACCCGCGTCGCATCACCCCGACCGGCCACCGGCCATACCCTGTCCCCCGTGAACGAGATGCCGCAGGATCACCGGCCGGTCAAGTCCGTACGTGTGCTGCTCGCCGAGGACCAGGGGATGATGCGGGGCGCGCTCGCCCTGTTGCTCGGGCTGGAGCCGGACATCGAGGTGGTGGCCCAGGTGGGGGCCGGGGACGAGATCGTGGCCGCGGCGGTGGCGGCACGGCCCGATGTGGCGCTGCTGGACATCGAGCTTCCGGGGCGCAGCGGTCTGGACGCGGCCGCCGATCTGCGCGAAGAGGTGCCGGACTGCCGGGTGCTGATCCTCACCACCTTCGGCCGACCCGGCTATCTGCGGCGGGCGATGGAGGCCGGGGCGGCGGGGTTCCTGGTGAAGGACGGTCCGGTCGAGGAGCTCGCGGTGGCGATCCGCCGGGTGCTGAGCGGGGAGACCGTCATCGATCCCGCACTGGCCGCCGCCGCGCTGAGCGCGGGCCCCAGTCCGCTGACCGCCCGGGAGCGCGATGCGCTGATGGCCTCGGTGGACGGGGCGACGGTCGCGGACATCGCGGTGAAGCTGCGTCTGTCGGAGTCGACGGTACGCAACTACCTGTCGTCGGCCATCGGCAAGACCTCCACCCGTAACCGGATGGAGGCGGTCCGGGCCGCGCGGCAGCAGGGCTGGCTCTGAGGGGGCCGGCCGGGGAGCGGCCTCAGGGCCGCGCCGGCCGGTGGCGCGGCAGCCAGAAGACCATCAGCAGCAGGCCGGCCAGCAGCACCGAGCCCGACGTCCGGAAGGCCAGGGCGTAGCCGGCCGTGAGTTCCACCGGGCCCTCGGAGCCGCCCGTGCGGGCCGCGGCGACCGTGGAGAGCACGGCCAGGCCGAGCGCGCCGCCCATCGTGCGGGAGGTGTTGACGAGTCCGGAGACCAGCCCGGCCTCGCCGGGGGCCGCGCCCGAGGTGGCCAGGGAGGCGAGCGGGGTGGCCGCGAGGCCGGTGCCGGCCATCATCAGTACGCCGGGCAGGCAGACCGTGGTGAGGTAGGAGCCGTCGGCCGTCATCGTGGACTGCCAGCCGAAGCCCGCGGCGGCGACCACCGTGCCGACGAGCGCCAGGTTCTTCGCTCCGACCCGGGCCATCAGCCGCGGGGCGCACGTGGAGCCGACCACGACGGCCACCGAGGTGGGCATCAGGGCGAGGCCGGCCTCCAGCGCGGTGTAACCCTGTACGTTCTGCGCGTACACGGTCATGAAGTACCACATGGAGAACGTCGCCGAGCCCATCACGAACATCGCCACGTTCGCCGAGGCCACCGCCCGCGCGCCGAGCACCCTCAGCGGCATCAGCGGCTTCGCCGTGCGGGCCTCCACCAGGACGAACAGGGCGAGCAGCGCCAGTCCGCCCAGCAGCGGCAGCAGGGTCGCGGCCGCGGCCCAGCCCGACTCCTCGGTCTGCACGATGCCGTACGCGACGGAGGCGAGGCCCGCCGTGACGAGCAGCGCGCCGAGGAAGTCGATACGGCTCCGCTCGGCTGTGCGGCCCTCGGCGAGCCAGATCGCGGCGCCGGTGAGGACGAGGACGCCGACCGGCACGTTGATCAGCAGGACCCACCGCCAGGAGAGTGCGTCGGTGAGCGCCCCGCCGATCAGTCCGCCGGCCGCACCGCCGCCCGCGCCGACCGCCATCCAGGTGCCGATGGCCTTCGTCCTGGCGGGCCCTTCGGGTACGGCTGCGGTGAGCAGGGTGAGGGTCGCGGGGGCGAGCACGGCGGCGCCGAGCCCCTGCGCGGCGCGCGCGGCGAGCAACTGCCAGCCCTCCTGGGCGAGTCCGCCGCCCAGGGAGGCGGCGGTGAACAGGCCGAGGCCGACCAGGAACATCCGCTTGCGGCCGTATATGTCGGCGGCCCGCCCGCCGAGCAGCATGAATCCGGCGAACGCGATCGAGTAGGCGTTGAGCACCCACTGGAGTCCGGCGGCGCTCAGCGCCAGGTCGGTGCGCATGGACGGGAGGGCCACGTTGACGACGGACACGTCGAGGACGACGAGGAACTGGCCGACGCAGGCGGCGAGCACCACCGCCCACGTGCGGGTACGGGGCCGGGCATTACGGCGTGTGGGCGTCGAGACGTCAACCATGGCGTCATACTCGCAGCCGCCCCGCACCCCGTACATCGGTTTCCGGACCGTGCGGGGTGCGGTCCGGCGGCGCAGGACCGGCGCCCCACCGGGCCCCGCGGACCCGCCTGTCCTCAGCGGCGCAGGAGTGTCACCACGGCCGCGCCGCCGAGCCCGATGTTGTGGGCGAGTGCGGTGCGGGCGTCCGGCACCTGGCGGGCGCCGGCCTCGCCCCTGAGCTGCCAGGTGAGTTCGGCGGCCTGGGCGATTCCGGTGGCGCCGAGCGGGTGCCCCTTGGAGATCAGGCCGCCGGAGGGATTGACCACCCAGCGGCCGCCGTGGGTGGTGGCGCCGGACTCGACGAGCGCCCCGGACTCGCCCTCGCCGCACAGCCCGAGCGCCTCGTAGGTGAGGAGTTCGTTGATGGAGAAGCAGTCGTGGAGTTCGATGACGTCGAGGTCGGCCGCGGTGAGACCGGAGGCCGCGTACACCTGCTGGGCGGCGGCCCGCGACATGGGCAGTCCGACCGCGTCGATGCAGGTGCCGGAGGCGAAGGAGGCCTCGGTGTCGGTCGTCATGGCCTGGGCGGCGATCTCGACGGCCCGCTCGCCGAGCCCGTGCCGGTCGACGAAGCGCTCCGACACGACGACGGCGGCTGCCGCCCCGTCGGAGGTCGGCGAGCACTGGAGCCGGGTCAGGGGGCGGTGAACGGATTTGGCGGCGAGGACCTCGTCGACCGTGTAGGTGTCCTGGAACTGGGCGTACGGGTTGCCGGCCGAGTGGCGGTGGTTCTTGGCCGCGACGGCGGCGAGCTGCGCCTCGGTCGTGCCGTACTTCTGCATGTGCTCGCGGGCCGCGTTGCCGAAGATCTGGGCGGTGGGCGGGGTCATCTCGAAGCCGTGGGCGGCGGCCATGATCCCGTAGTGCCGGGCGACCGGGGACGTCTTGAAATCACCCGCGCCGCCGTCGGACCCGCCGCCGCCGAGCGATCCGCGCGCCATCTTCTCGAAGCCGAGCGCCAGGACGCAGTCGCTGCCGCCGCCCTCGACGAACTGCCGGGCCATCATCAGCGCGGTGGAGCCGGTGGCGCAGTTGTTGTTGACGTTGTAGACGGGTACCCCGGTCAGGCCGAGCTCGTACACGGCGCGCTGTCCGGCGGTGGAGGGCTGGAAGCAGTAGCCGACGGCCGCCTGCTGCACGTCCTCGTACGCGACGCGGGCATCGGCGAGCGCCGCCGTGCCGGCCTCCTTCGCCATGTCCCAGTACTGCCAGTCGCGGGTCTCGGGCTTCTCGAACCTCGTCATCCCGACGCCGACGATGTATGCCTTCATGGTGTGTCCTTTCGGAGGGGGCTGATGGGGCCCTCTCAGTCCCTCGGCAGGCCGAGGATGCGCTCGGCGACGACATTGAGCTGAACCTGGGTGGTGCCGCCCGCGATGGTCAGGCAGCGGGACATCAGGAATCCGTGCACGGCCCGCTCCCCGGCCCCCTCGGCCACCGCACCGGCGGGGCCGAGTAGTTCGAGGGTGAGTTCGGCGACCTTCTGCTGGTGGGCGGTCTGGACGAGTTTGCGTACCGAGGCGCCCGCGCCCGGTTCCAGTCCGGAGACCTGTTGCAGCGTGGTGCGCAGCCCGATGCAGGCCAGCGCGTGGGCCTCGGCGGCGAGTGCGCCGATCCGGGCCCGGCAGGCGCCGTCGAGTCCGGCGGAGCGCTCGATCAGTGCTTCCAGTCCGGTGTCGAAGGTCATCTGGTCGGCCATGTGGACGCGTTCGTTGCCCAGGGTGTTGCGGGCGACCTGCCAGCCGCCGTCGGCCTCGCCGACCAGTGCGTCGGGGGGCAGAATCACGTCGTCGAAGTACACCTCGTTGAAGAGGGAGTCGCCGGTGATCTCCTTCAGCGGGCGGATATCGATGCCCTCGGTGTTCTTCATGTCGACGAGGAAGTAGCCGAGTCCCTGGTGCTTGGGGGCGTCCGGGTCGGTCCTGGCGAGCAGGATGCCGTGGTCGGCCCACTGGGCGGCGCTCGTCCACACCTTCTGGCCGTTGATCCGCCAGCCCTCGGGTGTCCGTTCGGCCCGGGTGCGCAGCGAGGCGAGGTCGGAGCCCGCGCCGGGTTCGGAGAACAGCTGGCACCACAGGAGTTCGCCGCGCAGGGTCGGCAGCAGATAGCGGTCCTGCTGCTCGGCCGTCCCGTGCGCGATGAGGGAGGGCACCACCCAGGTGGCGATCTGGAGGTCGCTCAGTTTCACGCCCTGTTCGCGCAACTCCTGCTGCACGGCGAGCTGTTGTACGGGTCCGGCGTCCAGGCCGTAGGGCGCGGGCAGATGCGGGGCGGCGTAGCCGGTGGGTGCGAGGGCGCGGCGGGCGGCCCTCGGATCCAGGCCCCGGGCGGCGGCGACGGCCTCGCGGGCCGCCGCCCGGTGCACGGCGGCCTCCGCCGGGAGCTCCAGGATGAGCCCGCGGCGCGCCCCGGCCGCGGCCAGCCGGACGGCGCGCTGCCGGTGGACGTCCCCGGAGCCCAGCAACTGCCGTGCCACCAGGGCCCGGCGCAGGTACAGATGGGCGTCGTGCTCCCAGGTGAAGCCGATTCCGCCGAGGATCTGGATGGCGTCCTTGGCACAGCCGTACGCGGCGTCCAGGGCGCTCGACGCGGCGAGGGCCGCGGCCATGCCCCGCACCTGAGGTGCCTCGTCGGCCGCGCGGGCGGCGTCCCAGACCAGCGCGCGGGCCTGTTCGACCCGGACGAGCATGTCCGCGCAGAGGTGCTTGACGCCCTGGAACTGCCCGATGGGGCGGCCGAACTGCTCGCGCACCTTGGCGTGTTCGGTGGCGGTGTCCAGCGAACGGGCCGCGGTGCCGCACGCCTCGGCGGCGAACAGGACGGCGGCGAGGTCGCGGACGAGTCCCGAGTCGGTGGGCAACAGCCGCCCGGCGGGGACCAGGACCCCCTCGGCCCGGACCTCGGCGGTGGGGCGGGTCGGGTCGGCGCTGCGGTGCGGGCGGACGGACAGTCCCCGCGCGGCGGTGTCGACGGCGAACCAGCGGGTGCCGGTGACCGAGGCGGCGGGGAGCAGCAGCAGATCCGCCCCGTCGGCGCAGAGCACCGGCGGGAGTTCGCCGTCGAGCAGGTGGCCGTCCTCCTGCTCGACGGCGGTGAGGCTGCCGGGGCCGAGGGCGACGGCGCCGATGCGCCGGCCGGCGGCGAGGTCCCGCACCAGCCCGGACGTCTCCGGCGCCGACGCGTGCAGCACCGCCGAGGCGAGGGCGCTCGCCAGGTAGGGGCCGGGGAGCGCGGCCCGTCCCGCCTCTTCGAGGACGACGGCGAGATCGAGCAGTCCGCCGCCGCCTCCCCCGTACTCCTCGGGCAGATGGATGCCGAGCAGGCCCTGTTCCGCCAGCCCGTCCCAGTATTCGGGGCGTGCGCCGGTGGCACTGGGGGCGTCCGCGTCGAGGAGTTTGCGTATT
Source organism: Streptomyces laculatispora (assembly GCF_017353455.1). Classification (GTDB taxonomy): domain Bacteria; phylum Actinomycetota; class Actinomycetes; order Streptomycetales; family Streptomycetaceae; genus Streptomyces; species Streptomyces laculatispora. The sequence goes on along the minus strand of NZ_JAFMPZ010000011.1, from coordinate 6,229 downwards.
TCCCCGGGCGGTACGGCCCGCGCGAGCCACCCCCGTACGGCCTGCGCGAGCTCCCTGTGTTCTTCGGTGATTCCGATGCCCATGCGGATCCTCGCCGGTCGCAGCCACTGGAACGGCGCAAGAGTAGAACACGTTCCAATCTGACGGAAGGTCAGATGGGCATCTGTTTCCGGCCGGACGGGCGTTCCGGGCCGTGAGCGTGTCCTGTTCGTACCGCGTTCACCGGAATACCTCGGACATGCGGAAGGTTTCACCCTGCACACACTTGGTGGCCGGTGCCGGCCGCCGCACCGCCCGCACGCCTTCCCGTTCTTCCCTCTTCCGCTGCCCGGAGGCCGCACGTATGCCACAGACGACGCACGAACAGCAGCCCGCGGAGCTTCCCGATCCGCGGACGTCGAAGGCGGGCAAGGGGATCGTCCCCGTGCTCGCCTTCGCGGGTATCACCGTGGCGGTGATGCAGACCCTGCTCGTCCCCGTCATCAAGGACCTGCCCGCCCTTCTCCACACCGACCCGTCCAACGCCACCTGGGTGATGACGGCGACGCTGCTCGCCGGAGCCGTCTCCACGCCGATCATGGGGCGGCTCGGGGACCTCAACGGCAAGCGGAAGATGCTGCTGGCCAGCCTGGCCGTCATGGTGGTCGGCTCCCTGATATGCGCCTTCACCGACGACCTCGTGATCATGATCGTGGGCCGTGCGCTCCAGGGCTTCGCCATGGGCGCCATCCCGCTGGGCATCGGCATCATGCGCGACGAGCTGCCGCGCGAGAAGCTCGGCTCGGCCATGGCCCTGATGAGCTCCTCGATCGGCGTGGGCGGCGGACTCGCGCTGCCCGCCGCCGCGCTGGTCGCCCAGCACACCGACTGGCACACTCTCTTCTTCGGCTCGGCCGGCCTCGGCGTGCTGGCCATGGGGCTGACCGTGCTCGCCGTGCCGGAGACCTCGCTGCGGGCCCCCGGCCGGTTCGACGTCACCGGAGCGCTCGGCCTCTCGGCCGGACTGATCCTCCTGCTGCTGCCCGTCACCAAGGGCAGCGACTGGGGCTGGACCTCCCCCACCACACTCGGGCTGATCGCCGCCGCCCTGGTGGTGCTGCTGCTGTGGGGCGTGTTCGAGCTGCGCAGCGACGCGCCACTGGTCGACCTGCGGACCACCGCCCGCCGCGAGGTGCTGCTCACCAACCTCGCCTCGATCATGGTCGGGGTGGCCTTCTACGCCGTCTCGCTGGTCCTGCCGCAGCTGCTCCAGCTGCCGCGGTCCACCGGATACGGCCTCGGCCAGTCGATGCTGGTCGCCGGGCTGTGCGTGGCGCCGCTGGGCCTGACGATGATGCTCGTCGCCCCGCTGTACGCCCGGCTGTCCGCCCGGTACGGCCCCAAGGTCACGCTGATGCTCGGCATGGCGGTCATTGCCATCGGATACGGGGCCGGACTCGGCCTGATGAGCGCCGCCTGGCAGACCATCGTGATCGCGGTGCTGCTCGGCGCCGGCATCGGGCTCGCGTACTCCTCGCTGCCCGCACTGATCATCGGGGCCGTCGACGCCTCGGAGACGGGCGCGGCCACCGGGCTCAACACCCTGATGCGCTCGATCGGCACCTCGGTGTCGAGCGCCGTGATCGGCATGGTGCTGGCGCACACCTCGGTACGGATGGGACCGGTCGCGGTGCCCAGCATGGAGGGGTTCCGCACCTCGTTCATGATCGCGACGGGTGCGGTGCTGGTCGGTCTGGTGCTGGCCGCGTTCCTGCCGTCGCAGCGGGCGGCCGCCGCGCCGGTCCTGCTGGCGAGCAGCGCGGGCGACGCGACGGCCCGGATGTCCGGCCTCCCGCTCCCGCTCCCCGGCTCCGGCTTCCGCGGCCGGGTCCTCGAAGCGGACGGGACCCCGGTGGCCGGCGCCAATGTCACCCTGATCGACCGGCAGGGCCGGCAGGCCGGGCTCACCACGACGGACGCGGAGGGCCGGTACGCGCTCGCCGCCCCGCCCGGCGGCAGCTTCGTCCTGGCCGGATCGGCCGCCGGATACGCGCCGTGCGCCTACCCGGCGGCGCACCCGGCGAGCGGCCGGCCCGCCGAGACCGATCTGGTGCTGACCGTCAGCGCACCGGCGCGTCGAACCTCGGTGCGGTCGTGAGCAGATGAGAGACGTCCGTCCCCGCCGGGAGCTCCTGCGGCTGCGCGCCGCGGGTGAACAGCCGTGCGGGGCGGGCACCCTGGACCCAGGCCTGGCGCCCGTTGACCCGCAGCCATGAGCCCTCGCGAAGGCCGAGCACCGGCACGTCGTTCTCCTCCAGGAACTCGGTGAGCCGTTCCTCGCGGGTCTCGCCCTTGTGGGTGCTGTCCGGGTCCGGGTCCAGGTAGTGCGGGTTGATCTGGAACGGGACGAGGCCGAGCGTCTCGAAGGACGGCGGCTGCACGATCGGCATGTCGTTGGTGGTGCGCAGGGTGGGCGAGGCCATGTTCGTCCCCGCGCTGGCTCCCATGTACGGCAGTCCGTCGCGCACCGCCTCGATCACGGCGTCGCGCAGACCGGTCCGGTAGAGCGCGCTCAGCAGCCGGAAGGAGTTGCCGCCACCGATGAACACGGCGTCGGACGCGGCGAGTTCGGCGACCGGGTCGGCGTTCTCGTGGACGCCGCGGACGCTGATTTCGGCCGGCTCCAGGGCGTCACGGACCCGCGCGGTGTACGTCGCGTAGTCGGCGAGCGCGTACGGCACGAAGGCGAGGCGGGCGCCGGAGGGCAGGAACGCGCTGACCGTGTCGAGGGCGTGTTCCAGGTAACCGCAGCCGTGCTGGGTGGAGTTGGAGAGCAGGAGCAGATTCACGGGGTTCCTCTTGGGTTCTCTTCGGGACAGGTCGTGCGGGTGGAGCGGGGCCCGGCAGCCGGTCAGGTGGTGCGGCGGGACCGGGGTTTCGGGCGCTGCGGCGGGTGGGTGAGGCGCCTCTCCAGCATGTCGGCTGCCTTCCGCAGCGCGTCGAGCCGGTTCTCCGGCGCCCCTTCGAACCGTTCCTCGGCGCCGCCCAGGCTGAGGCTTCCGTACGGTTCGCGCCCGAGGAAGACCGGTACGGCGACGGTCGCGACGCCGGCGTCGTACTCGCCGACCGTCCAGGCGTAACCCTGGGCGCGCACCTTCAGCAGCTCCCGCTCCAGCAGATCCGGATCGGTCACCGTCCGCTCGGTGAACCGGGCCATCGGGCGCCCCCGGAAGAGCCGGTGACGCTGCTCGTCCGGCAGGTAGGCGTAGAACGACTTACTGGTCGCCCCGGCATGAGCCGGGTAGAGCTCGCCGACCAGGGGGTAGTAGCGCAGCGGCCCGGTCTCGCCCTCCTCGGCCGCCACGCACCGCATGTGGAAGCTGTCCGGCAGGCAGAACAGCACGGTGTCGCCGGTGACCCGGCGCAGCTCCTCCAGGACCGGTCCGGCGAGCAGCTCCAGCGATCCGGAGCGCTCCCAGAGCCTGCCCAGGCGCAGCACGGCGGGGCCGATGCGGTAGCGGCGGGTGGCCGGGTCGGAGACCAGGAAGCCGCGGCCGGCGAGGGTGGCGAGCAGCCGCTGGGCCACCGAGGTGTCCCAGCCGAACTCCTCCGCGACCTCGGTGACACCCCAGTCGGGTCTGGTCCGCTCGAACGCGAGCAGCACGAGGAGCGCCCGGTCGACGGTTTGCAGGGCTCCGGCGGGGGTGCGCCGGTCCAGATCGAAGTCCGCCATCGTCATCTCACCATTCAGACCTGAATTGCAAATAACGGGAAAGGGTTGCGTTCAACGCTATCCGATCCCGAATCTGCTCTCAGCACCCCGTCCGGCGCCCCACTCCCTGCCGGGCGCCGGACGGGTGTGACGGATGCGCGAGAAAGGCCCCCCATGTTGAAGTACGTACTGGACATCGTCGACCTCCTCGACGACCCCCAGGCCAACGGCAAGACGGTCGTCGAGTACCTCGACGCCGCGGCGGGGGCCGAGGGCTCGTCCGCGGAGGTGACCACGGTCGCCGGAGAGCAGGGCTCGACGGACTTCGTGATGGTCCGCATCCCCGGCTCCCGGGGACGCACCGCCGGGGGCACCGCCCGCACCCTCGGTGTGGTCGGCCGGCTCGGCGGCATCGGCGCCCGGCCCGAGGTGACCGGCCTGGTCTCCGACGCCGACGGGGCGGTCTCCGCCGTCGCCACCGCCGCGAAACTGCTCGACATGCGCCGCCGCGGCGATGTGCTCCCCGGCGATGTGATCGTCGCCACCCACATCTGCCCGGACGCGCCGACCGAGCCGCACGACCCGGTGCCGTTCATGGGCTCGCCCGTGGACATCGCCACCATGAACCGCCACGAGGTGACCGACGACATGGAGGCCGTGCTCTCCATCGACACCACCAAGGGCAACCGGATCATCAACCACAAGGGCCTGGCCCTGTCGCCCACCGTCAAGGAGGGCTGGGTGCTCCGGGTCAGCGAGCAGCTCGGCGAGCTGCTCGCCGTGGTGACCGGTGAGCCGTTGGTCACGTACCCCGTGACCACACAGGACATCACGCCGTACGGTAACGGTGCACACCACATCAATTCGATCCTCCAGCCCTCCACCGCCACGGCCGCTCCCGTGGTCGGCCTGGCGGTCACCTCGGCCGCCGCGGTGCCGGGCTGCCAGACGGGCGCGAGTCACGAGAGCGACATCGCCTCCGCCGCCCGCTACGCCGTGGAGGTCGCCAAGGCCTACGGCGCGGGCCACCTGGACTTCCACGACGCGGTGGAGTTCGACAATCTCGTCAACCGCTACGGGTCGCTGTCTCACCTGCAGACCTTCGGCCGTACACCCCAGGAGTCCTGATGGCAGCCGCCCAGCAGGCCGACGCCGCGGTCAACGAGACCAAGAGCATCGGCAGCGACGACTACTCGCTCTCGCGCGTCCCGCGCGACAAGCGGTTCGGCTTCTGGTCCATGCTGCTCCAGTGGCTGGCCCAGTCCGGCTCGATCTCGCAGTTCACGCTCGGCGCCACCATCGGCGTCGGCATGACCTTCGGCAACGCCTTCCTCGCCTTCACGCTCGGCGCGGTGATCCTGGAGATCGTGATCTTCGCGATCGGCCTGGCCGGTATGCGCGAGGGTCTCGCGACCCCGATGCTGACCCGCTGGGTGGGCTTCGGCCGCAACGGCTCCGCGCTGGTCAGCTTCGTCATCGCGGTCAGCCTGGTCGGCTGGTTCGGCGTCCAGAACACGATCTTCGGCAACAGCGTCTCGGCGCTGGTCGGCGGACCGTCCTGGATGTGGTGCGTGATCGCGGGCATCGCCATCACCGCCCTGGTGATCTTCGGGTTCAAGTACATGGCCAACTTCGCGAAGATCGTCACCCCGCTCTTCTTCGCGATGGTCGCCTGGTCGGTCATCACGACGCTGAAGGACCACTCGCTCAGCGACCTGATCCACTCGCCGCCGCCCGGACAAACGATTCCCCTCGCCGTCGCCGCCACCGCCATCGCGGGCGGCTACATGACGGGCGCGATCGTCTCCCCGGAAATGACCCGCTACAACCGCAAGGGCTCGCACGTCTTCCTGCAGAGCGCCTCGTCGATGATCCTGTCCGAGTACATCGTCGGCATGACCGGCGTGCTGCTCGGCCACCTGGTCAAGAGCAACGAGGTCTCGCACATCGTGCTCTCCACCTCCGGCGCCTTCGGCGTCATCGTGGTCCTGATGTCCACGGCGAAGATCAACGACTGGAACCTGTACGGCTCCTCGCTCGGCGTCGTCAACTTCTTCCAGGTCGTCTTCGGCAAGCGGATCCACCGCGGCGCCGTCACCATCGCCCTCGGCATCGCGGGCACGCTCCTGTCCGCGGTCGGGATCATGACCCACTTCACCGAGTTCCTCACGATCCTCGGCGTCGCGATCCCGCCGATCGGCGGCATCATCGTGGCCGAGTACTGGGTCGTGAAGCGGATGCGCAAGCCGCTGGACGACACCCGGGACTCCGAGACCCTGCCGAAGTCCTCGCCGACCTGGGTGCCGATGTCCATCGTCATCTGGATCGCGGCCTTCTGCGTCGGCAAGTTCTACGACGGCGGCATACCGGCCCTGAACTCGCTGGCCACCGCCTTCGTCCTGTACTGCGTCCTCGGCCTGCTGGGCTGGGTGAAGCCGTACGGCACCTCCGCCACCCAGGACGACGAGGACAGCGCGGTCCCCGACGCCCCGACCACCACCTCCGTGGGAGCAGCATGAGCACCCCCGACCCCATCGC
>NZ_JAFMPZ010000010.1 GCF_017353455.1 Streptomyces laculatispora | reverse complement strand
GCCGACGCGCCGCTGCATACCGAGACGCTCGCCTCCGTCGTCGACCGCCTGTCGGTACTGACGCTGCGGATCTGGCACAGCGAGCAGACTGCATCCAGGGATGAGCTGGCCCGCCGTCGCGTGCCGGCCCTCCATGGTCAGCGAGAAGAGCTGCGGGCCCGGTTCAAGCTGTACGGCCGAGACGACGTCGCCCCCGCCGAGGTCAAGCCGAGCCGACGCCTGGACCGGGTTCTGGCATTCGGCGGGCTGAGTGAGTGCGGCAAGAGCACAAGCGCCGAGTTCGTCCGACGCATGTGCGGTGCCCAGCGCCTCAAGATCGGCTTCCTGTTGCGTCAGGCAGCCCACCGGGAGGGACTCGCGGACCCATACGCCCTATCAGCCCGGCGTCAGGCCGAACTGCTGCTCGGCGAACTGAACCGCTTCGCAGAGGCGCACGTCGACACGCGGCTGTTCACCATCGAGTCCGTGCACGACGACGCCTCGATCGCCGAACTCAAGCAACTCATGAGCGACAGGCTCCAGATCGTCTACCTGGATGCCTCATTCGCCGTCCGCGTGGAGCGGTCCGGTACGCCGGCCCCGACCGTCGCCGCGAAGGACGAGATCAAGATGAGCCGTGGCGCCCACCAGGTCGCCGCGCTCGCCGACCACGTGATCGACAACTCCGGCAGCATCGCTGCCCTGCGCGCCCGGCTTCGGCGCATCGCCGCCCCACCCGCCTCTGCGACGCTGCGCGTGGCCACCCCGTACGGGCTGGGCCTGCCGGCCGCTGTCGCCTCGGCGACGGCCGACTTCACCGACGCGGTACGGGCGTACGGCCCCGGCGTACGGCTTGCCGCCCTGACCGGCAGCCCTGGCGAGGGCACCTGGATCGCCGGCTGGTCCGACCTGGACCTGCTCGTGGTCGCTGAACACGAGGTCACCGACCGGGTCCACGAGGCCGTGAGCCAGTACCGGAGCGCCCTGAACGGTGCGGCCTCCCTCGGCCCCACCCTCGTCACCCCCGGCGAGCTGACCGCCCGGCGCCTCACTCCCCGCCTGGCCTTCGCCCTGTACCAGCTCCAGCAGGGCCAACCCGCCCTGCACGCCGCGCCCAACACCGAACTGCCGACCATCACACGCGACGAGCTCGCCCTGGCCGCCGTCCGTGAACTCCCCCAGGTCATCCTCACCATGCGCCGCCTGCGTGCCGAGGCTGGGCCGCACACCCTGCGGCAGCTCTACAAGCACCTCGTACTGGCCTGCCGCCTTCTCCTGCGCGAGCACGACCAGTGGGAGTCGGGGCCCAACCGGATCCTCTCCGCAGCCTCCCAGATGCCGGGTCTAACCGCTGCCTCCGTGCCCTCCCTGGCCGAAATCTCCAGCGCCTAGCGCGACCGCGACACCGAGCCCGTCCTCAAGCCCGTCACCGCGGCCGTCGACCAGCTCCTCGCCTGGTACGCCTCCCAGCTCGCCGCCTGAACAACCTCGCCGATTTCTTCTCCGCCATCCGACAGGAGCTTCGTCATGCCCGAAACCGTCGCCGTGCAGCCCTTCTCGGCCCGGATCGTCGAACGCCTGAGCGTCGGTGCGACCAGCCGCCGCGAGCGCGTCATCCACTCCCTGGACGGCCTTGAGGAGCCGGTCCACCCCGACACCCTGGCCACCACCGGAGCCTGCCTGTGGCGACGCCTTCAGCAGCAGGTGCCGGACGGGCTCGAGGCAGTGGACTACCTCCTCGGCAGGATGCCGGCGGCATCCTGCCGACCGTCTCCCTCGCCGGCGCCGCCCACCTGCCGTACAAGATCGCCTGGAAACTGCACCTCCCTCTCGACGGCGCGGTCCGCTTCAGCGAACCCCACGCGATGCGCACCGACGTATTCGCGTACGGCATCACACCCGGACAGCGGATGGTCCTGGTGGACGACGAGATCACGACCGGCCGGACCCTGGCCGACCTCACCTGCCGGCTCCGCGAGGCCGGCGCGGTCCCGCTGGCTGCGGTCTGTCTGGTGGAGGACACCACGCGCGGGGCCCGCGACCTGCTCACCGGCCTCGATCTGCCACTCGTCTCCCTCACCACGATCGAGGGCACGGCGTGACCGCGGTCGCTTCGGCGAGGATCCGGTTCCACCCCGGCTCACAGGTCATCCCCGCCGGGGCCGTCCACACCACTCCGCTCGGATACGACCGGGACAGCCTCCCCGTGGGCGCCCCGCTTCCATTTCCCGCCTCCGCCGAGCTCGTCGACCGCCTGATCGGGTGCAGCGAGATAGAGGTGGCCTTCGAGGGGAAGCTCGGCGACACCCTCCTCGGCCTCTCGGCGGTCCGCGCCCTCGTCGACTGGCTGCGCGCGCGTTCGGTTCGCGTGGCCGTTCGGGCGGGAGGCCCGTACGCGGGGCTGATCGCCCGCACCGGCCTGATCACCCAATCACCCGTCACCGCGCCCAGCGGCTGGCGTGCCGTGATCGGCGACCGCCCTGGGGTCGAGGCACGCGCTTCGGAGGCTGCGGTGAGCCTGGTCCTCGATCCGGCCGCCCCACCCTGCTGGTCGAGCGACGGCCGCGCCCACCCGAGCCTGCCCGCCCGCCACTACCTGGCGCTTGAACGCCGCCTCGGTATCCGGCTGCCCGGCGCCGCGCCGTTCGCGCCCCTCCTTGCAACCGGACCGAACGAACTCGTGGAAGAACTGGCCTCGGTGGGATGGCTGAACGGCCTCACCATCGCCGCCATCACCGCCACCAGCTGGCCGGAGCGCAAGGACTACACCGCCCAGCGGTACGTCGCCCTCGCCGAGCAAATCGCCGA
>NZ_JAFMPZ010000009.1 GCF_017353455.1 Streptomyces laculatispora | reverse complement strand
TCTCGGGGACCGGGTCTCGGGTCTCGGAAAGACCGTTGCCGCGTGCCCCGGAAGTGCCGGCCGTCCGCCTCAGAACTCCTGGCTGCGGGCGGCTTCGGTGGCTGCTGCCCTGCGGGCCTTCTCGGCCTTCTCGGCCTGCTCCTCGGCCTCCATCTCGGCGAAGACGTCGATGGGCGGTGGCGCCTTGGCGAGGAAGACCCAGGTGAGGTAGACCGCGAGCAGGAACGGCGGGATCTTCAGCGCCACCAGGACCCAGCCGAACTGGGTCGTGTCGCCCCACCAGTACAGCGGGAAGAGGATCGCGCACTTGGCGAGCAGGATCAGTCCCCAGGCGTAGCTGGCCTTGGCGTAGGCCTTCTTGCGGCCGGGGTTCCTGGTGCGCCAGGAGAGGTTCTCCTTGAAGACCGGGCCCAGGATCAGTCCGATGAGCGGCAGTCCCGCCAGCGTGGTGACCAGGTAGGCGACGGCCAGTCCGAGCGTGTAGATCATGCCCGGCAGATAGAAGTCCTTGGCGTTGCCGGTCATCTTCGCGAAGACGACACCGAAGGCCACGCCGAAAACGCCGCTGAAGGCGTGCTTGACGGTGTCCCTGCGGATCAGCCGGACGGCCACGAGCGCCAGCGACACCGCCACGGCCGCGATGGCCGAGTACGTGAGGTTCTTGTCGATGGTGAAGATCGTGACGAAGAGCAGTCCCGGCAGGACTGTCTCCACCATGCCCCGGATGCCGCCGAAGGCCTCGAAGAGCGCGGCCTCGGTGACCGCCTTCGCGTCGGCCTCCTGCTGGTCGGTGCTGGTGGTGGGGTCCGTGTCGGACGTCGGCTTGTCAAGAGACGTCACCGGCTACTCCTTGCCGAGCGGTCGGAGTTCGTATTTGGGGTTGAACAGCACCCGGCGCCCATGACTCATGGAGATCCGGCCCGAGGCGATGAGCCTGCGGCCCGGTTCGATGCCCACGATGGAGCGGCGGCCGAGCCAGACCACGTCCAGCGGAGCACTGCCGTCGAAGAGCTCCGCCTCCAGGGCGGGCACTCCGGCGCGCGGTCGCAGGGTGACCGTCCGCAAGGTACCAGTGACCTTCACGATCTGGCGGTCGGCGCACTCCGAGATCCGGGTGCATCCCGAGGCATGGGAGTCCTCCGCCAGCTCCTCGCACTCCAGGTCCTCCTGGGAGCTGGAGAGCCGGTCGAGCATCCGTCGGAAGCGCCCGGTCGGCCGCTCGGCCTTCCCGGCCTTCTCGAATCGAGGAACAGCACTCATAACCGAAGAGTACCGGTCCCAGGGGGTCCTGGCGGATGGCCACTGTTTCACTCGAACGGGTTACGGGGAGAGCCGGGCGACGCCCTTCAGGCGCGCTCGAAGCGGTATCCCATCCCCGGTTCGGTGACGAAGTGCCGGGGGTGCGAGGGGTCGGCCTCCAGCTTGCGCCGCAGCTGGGCCATGTAGACCCGCAGATAGTTGGTCTCGGTGCCGTACGACGGCCCCCAGACCTCCTGGAGCAGCTGCTTCTGGCTGACCAGCCGGCCGCTGTTGCGGACCAGTACCTCCAGCAGATGCCACTCGGTGGGGGTGAGCCGTACGTCCCGTCCCTCGCGCTGGACCTTCTTGGCGGCCAGGTCGACGGTGAAGCCCGTGGTCTCGACGATCACGACCTGGTCGCCGCCGTCCTGGCCGACGGGTTCGGCGCGGCGCACCGAGGCGCGCAGCCGGGCCAGCAGCTCGTCCATGCCGAACGGCTTGGTGACGTAGTCGTCGGCCCCGGCGTCCAGCGCCTCGACCTTCTCGTCGGAGGTGTGGCGGGCCGAGAGCACCAGGATCGGCACCCGGGTCCAGCCACGCAGCCCCCTGATCACCTCGACGCCGTCCATGTCGGGCAGCCCGAGGTCCAGGACGACGACGTCGGGGTGGCGGGCGGCGGCGAGCTGGAGGGCGGTCGCCCCGTCGGGCGCGGCGTCCACCTCGTACTTGCGCGCCTTCAGGTTGATCACGAGGGCGCGTACGATCTGCGGCTCGTCGTCGACCACAAGCACCCGGGTCATCTCGGTCCTGCCTTTCTGCTGTACATCGGGTCCGCGGAGCTCTCCGCGGATCATGAGGTGACCCGCGCGGGCAGGTCGGGGCTGACCGGGACGTGTCCCGAGGCCGCCCTGAGGGTCAGGACCATGGTGAGGCCGCCGCCGGGGGTGTCCTCGGCGTCCAGCGTGCCACCCATGGACTCCACGAAGCCGCGGGCCACCGCGAGGCCCAGGCCGACCCCGGCGCCGCGCGGGGCGTCGCCGTAGCGCTGGAAGGGTTCGAAGATGCGTTCCTTGCCGTCGTCGGGGACGCCCCGGCCCCGGTCGGCCACGCGTAGCTCGACGCGGGCGCCCAGTGCGCTGGCGGCCACCGTGACGCGGTCGCCGTCGGGGCTGTACTTGACCGCGTTCTCGACGATGTTGGCGACGGCCCGCTCCAGCAGCCCGGGGTCGACGGCGACCATCGGGAGCGTTTCGGGGATGTCCAGGTCGACGCTGTCCTCGGGCACGCCGCCCAGGGCCATGGGCACGACCTCGTCGAGGTCGATCTCGCGGATCAGCGGGGTGACGGTGCCGGTCTGCAGCCGGGACATGTCGAGGAGGTTGCCCACCAGGTGGTCGAGGCGGTCGGCGCCGTTCTCGATGCCTTCCAGGAGTTCGGCCTCGTCGTCGTCGGACCAGGCGACGTCGTCGGAGCGCAGGGAGCTGACCGCGGCCTTGATGGCGGCGAGCGGGGTCCGCAGGTCGTGACTGACGGCGGCCAGCAGCGCGGTCCTGATCCGGTTGCCCTCGGCGAGCCTGCGGGCCTCCTCGGCCTCGCCGACGAGGCGCTGGCGGTCCAGTACGACGGCGGCCTGGGCGGCGAAGGCGCCGAGCACCCGGCGGTCCTCGGCGGGCAGCACCCGGCCGGAGAGCGCGAGGGCCATGTGGTCACCGACGGGCATGTCCACATCGGCGTCCTCGGGCCGGGTGACGGGCCCCGGGCCGACGCTCCCGGCGCACGTCCACGGGTCGACGTCGCTCTGCCGCTCCAGCAGTGCGACGGACTCCATCCCGAAGGTCTCGCGGACCCGGTCGAGGAGCGCGGCCAGGGTGGTCTCGCCGCGCAGCACGCTGCCGGCCAGGAAGGACAGGATCTCGGACTCGGCGCGCAGCCTGGCGGCCTGGTGGGTGCGGCGGGCCGCCAGGTCGACGACGGAGGCGACCGCGACCGCCACCGCGAAGAAGATCACGATGGCGACGAAGTTCTCGGGGTCCTGGACGGTCAGGGTGTGGGTGGGCGGGGTGAACCAGTAGTTCAGCAGCAGCGAGCCCGAGGCGGCCGAGGCGAGCGCGGGCCGCAGCCCGCCGAGCAGGGCGGCGGCGACGGTCATGAAGAGGAACAGCAGGACGTCGTTGGCGAGCCCCGGACCGTTCTCCAGGCCCTTGAGGAGCAGCGAGAGCAGGACCGGGCCGCCCACCCCGACGATCCAGCCCCAGATGATGCGGGCCCGGCCGAGCCGGGCGCCGCGGGCGATGGGCAGGCCCCTGCCCTTGGCGACCTCGTCGTGGGTGACGATGTGGACGTCGAGGTCGGTGCCGGACTCACGGGCGACGGTGGCGCCCACGCCGGGGCCGTAGATGTACTGCCAGGCCTTGCGCCGGCTGGAGCCTAGGACGATCTGGGTGGCGTTGACACCCCGGGCGAATTCGAGGAGCGCCGAGGGGATGTCGTCGCCGATCACGTGGTGGAAGGTGCCGCCGAGGTCCTCGACGAGGGTGCGCTGGACGGTGAGCTCCTTGGGCGAGGCCGAGGTCAGTCCGTCGCTGCGGGCGATGTAGACGGCCAGGATCTCGCTGCCGGAGCCCTTGGCCGCCATCCGGGAGGCGCGGCGGATGAGGGTGCGGCCCTCGGGGCCGCCGGTGAGTCCGACGACTATGCGTTCGCGGGCCTGCCAGGTGGTGCGGATGTTGTGCTCGCCGCGGTACTGCTGGAGGTATTCGTCGACCCGGTCGGCCACCCAGAGGAGGGCCAGCTCGCGCAGGGCGGTGAGGTTGCCGGGGCGGAAGTAGTTGGAGAGCGAGGCGTCGATCCGGTCCGGCTTGTAGATGTTGCCGTGAGCCATTCGCCGGCGCAGCGCCTGGGGCGACATATCGACAAGTTCGAGCTGGTCGGCGCGGCGGACCACCTCGTCGGGCACGGTCTCGCGCTGGCGTACGCCGGTTATCGACTCGACGACGTCCCCGAGGGACTCCAGGTGCTGGATGTTGACGGTGGAGACCACGTCGATGCCGGCCTGGAGGAGCTCCTCGACGTCCTGCCAGCGCTTGGCGTTGCGGGAGCCGGGCACATTGGTGTGCGCCAGTTCGTCCACCAGGGCGACGGCCGGGGCACGCTCCAGGACGGCGTCGACGTCCATCTCGGTGAAGACCGCGGAGCGGTACTCGATCTCGCGGCGCCGGATCTGTTCGAGGCCGTGCAGCATGACCTCGGTGCGCGGGCGGTCGTGGTGCTCGACGAAGCCGACGACGCAGTCGGTGCCCCGCTCCACGCGGCGGTGCGCCTCGGAGAGCATGGCGTACGTCTTGCCCACGCCGGGTGCCGCACCGAGGTAGATCCGAAGTTTGCCGCGCGCCATGGCCTCATTGTCTTCCCGAAACCGGCTGCGGCCGATGCGGCAGCCTCTGTCGAAGCTACCCCGTGAATTTCCGGCATATCGGGCGGGGGGTGCTGGAGCGGAGCGTATTTACGTAATTCTGATGCCCCGGGCCGGGCCCTATCCGGCCAGGGCGGCGCACCCCGGAAGCGGCAAGAGCTCCCTGGCGCGTGCCCGGCGTACGCCGTGACGGCTCCCGCTACACGTGCTCGACGATGTGCCCGTCACTGAGTTCCAGGACCCGGTCGGCGAGGCCGAGCAGCTGGGCGTCGTGTGTGGCGACGAGCGCGGTGACGCCCTCGCTGTGCACGACCGCGCGCATCAGTTGCATCACCGCGAGGCCGGTCTCCGCGTCGAGCTGTCCGGTCGGCTCGTCGGCGATCAGCAGCGCGGGCCGGTTGGCGAGCGCGCGGGCGATCGCCACCCGCTGCTGCTGGCCGCCGGAGAGCTCGCCGGGCCGCTGGGCCGCGTGGTCGGCGAGGCCGACCAGGGAGAGCAGCAGCGACACCCGCTCCTCGCGCTCGCGCGGGTCGGCCTTGCGCAGCCGCATGGGCACGCCGACGTTCTCCGCCGCGGTCAGGATCGGGATCAGGCCGAACGACTGGAAGATGAAGCCGATCCGGTCGCGGCGCAGTTCCAGCAGTCCGTTCTCGCCGAGCGCGGAGAGGTCGGTGCCGTCCACGGTGATCCGGCCGCTGTCGGGGCTGTCGAGCCCACCGACGAGGTTCAGCAGGGTGGTCTTGCCGGAGCCGGAGCGCCCCTTGAGCGCGACGAGCTCACCGCGCGGCACCTCGAAGGACACCCCGCGCAGCGCGTGCACGGCCGCGGCGCCGGAGCCGTAGGAGCGGTGCAGGTCCTCGATCCGGACCATGGGCCTCTCGGCGACTGCCGTGCCGCTCTCCCCGCCGTTGCCCGCCGCGTCGATGCTCTCGGTCATGTCGCTCCCCGTACGTCCTCGGTCCTGTCGGCCGCCAGTATGTCCATGAGGCCCGGGTACGGGCAATGCCCGGTACCGGCCGCGGGCGGCCGGTACCGGGCAATGCGGACGGTCAGCGTCCCGCGGTTTCGCTCACGAGCTGCCGCAGCGCGATGTTCAGCCGCAGGACGTTGACCCGCGGCTCACCCACGAACCCGAGGATCCGGCCGTCGGTGTGCTGGTCCACCAGCTTCGCCACCTGCCCCGCGTCCAGGTGGTTGCGCTCGGCGACCCGGCGGACCTGGAGCTGCGCATAGGCCGGGGAGATGTCCGGGTCGAGGCCGGAGCCCGAGGAGGTGACGGCGTCGGCCGGCACCTGCGCGGGGCGCACGGGGTGGCCGGGGACGGAGTTGTCCTTCACCACCGCGGCCTTGGCGGCCGTGACCCAGTCGATCAGCTCCTTGTTGTCGCCTGAGCGGTTGGTCGCGCCGGAGACGAGGAGGGAGTACTGGGTGTTGACGCTGTTGGTGCCGAGGCCGTTGGAGGGGCGCGGCTGGAACCACTTGAGATCGGGGTCCGGCGTCTCCTGGCCCTTCTTCAGCGGCAGGTCGTAGCGCTGGCCGATGAGTTCGGAGCCGACGGCCTTGCCGTTCGCCGTGATCTCGGAGCCGTTGGCCCGGCCGGGCATCAGGCCCTGGGCGATCCCGGTGACGGCGAGCGGGTAGAGGACGCCGCAGACCAGGGTGAGGACGAGCAGGGCGCGCAGTCCGGCCCACAGGAGCCGGGCGGAGTTTCCTACGGAGCTGTTCATGGCAGGTCAGCCGATTCCGGGGATGAGGGAGATGATCAGGTCGATGATCTTGATGCCGATGAAGGGGGCGATCAGGCCTCCGAGTCCGTAGATCCCGAGGTTGCGCCGGAGCATCGAGTCGGCACCCGCGGGCCGGTAGCGCACGCCCTTGAGCGCGAGCGGCACCAGCGCGACGATGATCAGCGCGTTGAAGATCACGGCGGACAGGATCGCGGACCGGGGCGAGGACAGGTCCATGATGTTGAGCTTGTCCAGGCCCGGGTAGACCACGGCGAACATCGCGGGGATGATCGCGAAGTACTTCGCGACGTCGTTGGCGATGGAGAACGTCGTCAGTGCACCGCGGGTGATCAGGAGCTGTTTGCCGATCTCGACGATCTCGATCAGCTTGGTCGGGTCGGAGTCCAGGTCCACCATGTTCCCGGCCTCCTTGGCGGCCGAGGTGCCGGTGTTCATGGCCACACCGACATCCGCCTGGGCGAGCGCCGGGGCGTCGTTCGTGCCGTCGCCGGTCATCGCGACGAGCTTGCCGCCCGCCTGCTCACGCTTGATGAGGGCCATCTTGTCCTCGGGCGTGGCCTCGGCGAGGAAGTCGTCGACCCCCGCCTCCTCGGCGATGGCCTTCGCGGTCAGCGGGTTGTCGCCGGTGATCATGACCGTGCGGATGCCCATGCGGCGCAGTTCGTCGAACCGCTCGCGCATGCCCTCCTTGACGACGTCCTTGAGGTGGATGACGCCGAGGACCCGGGCGCCGTCCCCGTCGTCGACCGCGACCGGCAGGGGCGTGCCGCCCTCGCGGGAGATCCGGTCGGTGAGTACGGCCACGTCGGGGTGGACCGTGCCGCCGCGCTCCCGGACCCAGGCGACGACCGAACCGGTGGCCCCCTTGCGGATCCGGCGTCCGCCGGCGTCCACCCCGGACATCCGGGTCTGGGCGGTGAAGCCCACCCACTGCGCGGTGGCCAGTTGCCCCTGATGCCGTTCCCGGAGCCCGTACGCCTCCTTCGCCAGGACGACGACGGAGCGGCCCTCGGGCGTCTCGTCGGCCAGCGAGGAGAGCTGGGCGGCGTCCGCCAGCTCGGCCTCCGTCACACCCGCGACCGGGAGCAGCGCCGCGGCCTGCCGGTTGCCGAGGGTGATCGTGCCGGTCTTGTCGAGCAGCAGGGTCGACACATCGCCCGCCGCCTCGACGGCGCGCCCGGACATGGCGAGCACGTTGCGCTGCACCAGCCGGTCCATGCCGGCGATGCCGATCGCGGAGAGCAGTGCGCCGATGGTGGTCGGGATCAGGCAGACCAGCAGCGCGGCCAGCACGATCATGGACTGCTCGCTGCCCGCGTAGACGGCGAAGGGCTGGAGGGTGACCACGGCCAGCAGGAACACGATGGTCAGCGAGGCGAGCAGGATGTTCAGCGCGATCTCGTTGGGCGTCTTCTGCCGTGCCGCGCCCTCGACGAGGGCGATCATCCGGTCGATGAAGGTCTCGCCGGGCTTGGTGGTGATCTTGATGACGATGCGGTCGGAGAGCACCTTCGTCCCACCGGTCACGGCGCTGCGGTCGCCGCCGGACTCCCGGATGACCGGTGCCGATTCGCCCGTGATCGCGGATTCGTCGACGCTCGCCACTCCCTCGACGACGTCGCCGTCGCCCGGGATGATGTCGCCGGCCTCGCAGACCACCAGGTCGCCGATGCGCAGATCGGTGCCCGGTACCCGCTCCTCGTCCGTCCCCGTCAGCCGGCGGGCGACAGTGTCCGTCTTGGCCCTGCGCAGGGTGTCCGCCTGCGCCTTGCCGCGCCCCTCGGCGACCGCCTCCGCCAGGTTGGCGAAGACCGTGGTCAGCCAGAGCCAGACCGTGATCGCCCAGCCGAACCAGTCCCCCGGGTCCATGGCCGCCAGCACGGTGGTGAGCACCGACCCGGTCAGCACCACGAACATCACCGGTGACTTGATCATCACCCGGGGATCGAGCTTGCGTATCGCGTCGGGGAACGAGGCGATCAGCATCCGGGGGTCGAACAGACCCGCGCCGACGCGTCCTTCGGGGCCGTGCCCGGACGGGGTGTCCAGGTGCGGTGCGCCGGCCGGTGTGACTGTGGACATCGCGTCCTCTTGCTTCGTACGGAGGGTCATGACGCCAGCCCCTCGGCCAGTGGGCCCAGAGCCAGGGCCGGGAAGTAGGTCAGACCGGCGATGATCATGACGGTGGCCACCAGCAGTCCGCTGAAGAGCGGTTTGTGTGTGCCGAGGGTGCCGACGGTCGCCGGGACGGGGCGCTGCTCGGCGAACGAGCCCGCCAGGGCGAGGACGAACACCATGGGCAGGAACCGGCCCAGCAGCATCGCCAGTCCGATCGTGGTGTTGAACCACTGGGTGTCCGCGGCCAGCCCGGCGAAGGCCGAACCGTTGTTGTTGGCGCCGGAGGTGTAGGCGTAGAGGATCTCGGAGAAGCCGTGTGCGCCCGTGTTGGTCATCGAGTCGCCCGGGGTGGGCAGGGCCATCGCCGCGCCGGTGAAGCAGAGCACCAGCGCCGGGGTGATCAGGATGTAGCAGGCCGCGAGCTTGATCTCCCGGGTGCCGATCTTCTTGCCGAGGTACTCGGGCGTGCGGCCGACCATCAGGCCGGCGATGAACACCGCGATGACCGCCATGATCAGCATCCCGTAGAGACCGGAGCCGGTACCGCCGGGCGCGATCTCGCCGAGCTGCATGCCGAGCATCGTGATGCCGCCGCCGAAGCCGGTGTACGAGGAGTGGAAGGAGTTCACCGCGCCGGTCGAGGTGAGCGTGGTGGCCACCGCGAAGAGGGACGAGCCGCCGACGCCGAAACGGTTCTCCTTGCCCTCCATGGCCCCGCCCGCGATGTCGAACGCGGGCCCGTGGTGGGCGAATTCGGTCCACATCATCAGCGCGGTGAAGCCGAGCCAGATGACGCCCATGGTGGCGAGGATCGCGTAGCCCTGCTTGAGCGAGCCGACCATCCGGCCGAAGGTGCGGGTCAGCGCGAACGGGATGACGAGGATCAGGAAGATCTCGAAGAGGTTGGAGAGCCCGTTGGGATTCTCGAAGGGGTGGGCCGAGTTGGCGTTGAAGTAGCCGCCACCGTTGGTGCCCAGCTCCTTGATGACCTCCTGGGAGGCGACCGCGCCGCCGTTCCACTGCTGCGAACCGCCCAGGAACTGGCCGACGGAGTGGATGCCGGAGAAGTTCTGGATCGCCCCGCAGGCGACCAGCACGAGCGCACCGATCACCGAGACCGGAAGGAGGATCCGTACGGTGCCGCGCACCAGGTCGGACCAGAAGTTGCCGAGTTCACCGGTACGGGTGGCGGCGAGGCCCCGTACCAGCGCCACCGCGACGGCGATGCCGACGGCGGCCGAGACGAAGTTCTGCACCGCGAGGCCGCCGGTCTGCACGACATGGCCCATGGCCTGTTCGCCGGAGTACGACTGCCAGTTGGTGTTGGCGACGAACGAGGCCGCCGTGTTGAACGCCTGGTCGGGGTCGATCGAGGCGAAGCCGAGGGAGCCGGGCAGCGAGCCCTGGAGCCGCTGCAGCAGATACAGGAAGAGGACGCTCACGGCGGAGAAGGCCAGGACACCGCGGAGATAGGCGGGCCAGCGCATCTGCGTGTTCGGATCGGCGCCGATGGCCTTGTATATCCACTTCTCGGCCCGCAGATGCCGGGGCGAGGTGTACACACGGGCCATGTGGTCGCCGAGCGGGCGGTACGCCAGACCCAGCGCCACGACGAGCGCGAGCAGCTGGAGCACAGCTGCGAGGACGGGGCTCATTTCGGGCTCAGAACCTCTCCGGGTACAGAAGGGCGAGGACGAGATAGCCCAGCAGGGCGACGGCCACGACGAGGCCCACCACGTTTTCGGCGGTCACAGCTTCGTCACCCCCTTGGCGATGAGTGCCACCAGCGCGAAGACCGCGATCGTGGTGACGACGAAGGCCATATCGGCCATCGGGTGCTCCTGGATGAGGTGCGGATTTCTCGGACCTCATGAGCAAACCTGCCGCAGACACCGCTTTGACCTGCGTTGATGGCTTCCATACGGAGATGGGCCGGCCCTTGACGGCACCTGTACGTGCCCGATACGCGCCTCATACGCCACGGCGGCCGGTCCCCGTGCGGCGGGCGGGGCCGCACAGCGCACGGGAACGCAGAAGCCGGTGGGCCGTACCCCAGGAGAGGGGTACGGCCCACCGGCCGGTGCTTACGGGTGCGGGGTCAGCGCACCTCGGTGATCTCGGGGCCGCGCTGGAGATGGCCCATGCCGCCGGAGAACTTCGAGCTCTCCTGCTCCTCCTGCTGAACACCCTCGGGCACCATCTGGGCGTCGTTGGGGAGCTTCAGGACGATCGGGTCGCGCGGGGCCATCGGGCCGTCGCCGCGGACCACCACGGTGTCCCGGAAGACCGTCTCCAGCAGACCGGCGGCCTCCGGCTGCACGGCGCCCTGGCCGGAGATCACACCGCGCAGGAACCAGCGCGGGCCGTCGATGCCGACGAAGCGGACCAGCTGCACGCCGTTCGCCCCGTCGGGAAGCTGTACGGGGACCTGCGCGCGCAGTTCCCAGCCCAGCGGGCCCTCGACCTCGTCGATGATCCCGCCCTGCTGGGTGATGCCGGAGGCGATCTCGTCGCGGACCTCGCCCCAGATGCCCTCCTTCTTGGGGGCGGCGAAGGCCTGCAGCTGGATCGCGCTGTCGCGCAGCACGACGGTGGCGGCGACGATCGCGTCACCGGCGACCTCGACACGCAGCTCCATGCCCTCGACCCCGGGCACGAAGATGCCGCCCAGGTCGACCCGGCCCTCGCCGGGCTGGGAGACCTCTTCGATGTCCCACGGCCCGTCCGGTCGCGGCGCCGGCGGAAGGTTCATCCGACGCGATCCGCCCTCGGCGGCATCGGCGTCATCGAGCTCGTCGACGACCTGCTCGGCCTCGCGCGCTTCGTCCGCCGTGTCCTCGGCGGAACCACTGTTCTTGCGACGTCCGAACACGTCACTGTCCTTCCCGGTCGGATTCGACCGAAGCGTAGCTGTTCCCGTCCTGGGGAACCCCGCCCCGGACGCCATCAACATCAACGGCGGCATGACCGCCGGTGGACCCGAAGCCCCCTTCGGCCCGCGCCGAACCGGGAAGCTCCGACACTTCGTGGAAGCGCACCTTCTCGACCTGCTGCACGACCAGTTGGGCAATCCGGTCGAACCGCTCGAACCGCACGGACTCGCGCGGGTCGAGATTGATGACGATCACCTTGATCTCTCCACGGTACCCGGCATCAACCGTCCCCGGGGCATTCACCAGTGCGACTCCACAGCGCGCGGCGATGCCGGACCGGGGGTGCACGAACGCGGCGTACCCGTCGGGCAGTGCGATCGAAACCCCAGTGGGCAGCAC
This sequence comes from Streptomyces laculatispora, assembly GCF_017353455.1. Taxonomy (GTDB): domain Bacteria; phylum Actinomycetota; class Actinomycetes; order Streptomycetales; family Streptomycetaceae; genus Streptomyces; species Streptomyces laculatispora. The sequence goes on along the minus strand of NZ_JAFMPZ010000009.1, from coordinate 5,725 downwards.
GGCCCGCTCGCCGGGTGCCAGCTCGGCGGCCTCGGTGGTCACCAGATCGGCTCCGGCGTCGCCGGGGTGCCCGTAGGCCGGGATCGGCACGTCCGGGTCGGTCCTGCGGATCAGCACGTCCACGGGATGGCGCATCAGGGGTTCACCTCGAAGGCGCGGGCGCGCTTGGCCTGGTCGGGGTCGGCCATCGCCGCCCGGATCTCGGCCGGGCGGCCGTTCTCGATGAAGTGGTCGACCTTGACCTCGATGAAGAGGGCCTCCGCCCGGACCGCCACGGGCCCGTCCGGGCCGCCGATCCGGCCCGTCGCCCTGGAGTAGATCTTCCGGCCGTGCACGGCGGTGATCGCGGCGTCGAGGAACAGCACCGTGTCGACCGGGACGGGGCGGACGAAGTCGGTCTCCAGCCGTCCGGTCACCGCGATCACCCGCAGCAGCCAGTTCAGCGAGCCGAGCGTCTCGTCGAGCGCGGTGGCCAGCACCCCGCCGTGCGCCAGGCCGGGGGCTCCCTGGTGGGCGGCCTGCACGGTGAACTCGGCGGTGACCTCGACACCCTCGCCGGCCCGCGCCTGGAGGTGCAGCCCGTGCGGCTGTCCCCCGCCGCATCCGAAACAGTGTTCGTAGTGCGCGCCGAGGAGTTCGCCGGGGGCCGGCGCGTCGGGGTGCCGGACCGGTTTCACCGCGTCGGCCGGGGGCTTCAGAGCCGCAGATGTTCCACTCACAGCCGCAGACCTTACCCGCGCGGCTACCCGCAGGTCGCGCCGTGCCAAGCTTGGGCTCATGCAGCCTTCCGCCCCGCCATTCGACGAACGCCTCACCGCACCCCGTTCATGGTGGGTGATCTGCTTCCTCCTCGGCATCGCGTGCGCGCTGATGCTGCTGCCGCTGGGCACCCTGCCGCTGCTCGCCGGCCTGGTGGGCGGCACAGCCGCGTCGGCGGTGGTGGTGAGTTCGTACGGCTCCGTCCGGATCCGGGTGGTGGGCGACGCACTCGTGGCCGGTGACGCGCGGATCCCGGTGTCGGCGCTCGGTGAGGCCGAGGTGCTGGAGGCCGAGGAGGCGCGCGCCTGGCGCTCGTACAAGGCGGACACGCGGGCCTTCATGCTGCTGCGCAGCTACATCCCGACGGCGGTGCGGGTGAAGATCACGGATCCGCAGGACCCGACTCCGTACGCCTATCTGTCGACGCGCGAGCCGCAGGCGCTGGTGGCGGCGCTGAAGGCGGCGGTCCGGGCCTGAGGGCCGGTCCCGGGCCCACGGGCCTCAGACAGCCCTGGACGGGGCCGGCCGGGGCCCTGAGGCCCCAGGGGGGCGCGGTCGGCCCGCGGGGCGCGTGAACGGCTCGGCTAGTCCTCGGGGGGCTGGTCCGCCGGATGTCCGGGAAGGGCCTCGTACGGGAGCGCGGGCCGTTCCAGCGGCGGCAGCTCCGGCAGCCGGTCCCAGGGGATCTGCCGCTTCCGGAGATCCTTCCTGACCCGTTCGGCAAGTCTTCTGGTCTCGCGACGGTTCATCATCGCGCCGACCGTGGCGCCGATCATGAACGGAATCAGGTTCGGCAGATTGCGCGCGGTGCGCTTCATGATCTGCTGGCGCAGCTCGCGCTTCATCTGGCCGCCGAGCGCCGCGTTGACCGTCACGGGACGGGTGACGTCGATGCCGCGCTCCTCGGTCCAGGAGGTGAGGTAGGCGGTGGAGCGCTGGCCGAGACCGCCGGGCGGGCGGAGCCCGTACACCTCGTGCAACTCCGCGACGAGTTTCATCTCGATCGCGGCCACACCGGTGATCTCCGTGGCCAGCTCGGCGAGCATGGCGGGCGGTACGGGCATCATGGCCGCCGCGCCGATTCCGGCGCCGACGGCGGCGGTGGCCTTGCCCGCGCCCGCGATGAGCTTGTCGGCCAGCTCCTCGGGCCCGAGGTCCGGGAACTGCTTGCGCAGGGTGGCGAGATCGCGCACAGGGACGCGGGGAGCGATATCGATGATCAGGTCGGCGATATGACCGATCGCTGCCCTGGCGCTCTCCCCGCCCTTGCGTACGCCCCGTTTCACTGATTTCAGACGGCCTGCCCCGGTCACGGGCTCCGTCCTGTCGACCTGTTCGGCCCTGTCGGCCGTGTCGACTTCTGCAGCCGCTCCGGCTGCTTCGAGCGAGGCCGGCCGGCCCCGCTCGTCGTCCTGTCCGCCCGGCGAGGGTGGCAGGGCGGACGGCTCGGCAGGCGCTGCTACGCCTTCTGCCGGGCCTGTACCGCCCTGATGCGCCTCCGACGACTTACTGCGCCGGGGGCGCCGCTTCCTGAACGGTGTGTCCCCTGCCACGGCCGACCGGATCTCAGTCGCAGTCGCGGCAGATCGGCTGGCCGTTCTTCTCGCGGGCCAGCTGACTGCGGTGGTGCACGAGGAAGCAGCTCATGCACGTGAATTCGTCGGCCTGCTTGGGCAGGACCCTTACGGCCAGTTCCTCGTTGGACAGGTCTGCGCCGGGCAGCTCCAGTCCTTCGGCCGCGTCGAACTCGTCGACATCGACGGCCGAGGCCGTCTTGTCGCTCCGACGAGCCTTGAGCTCTTCAAGGCTGTCCTGATCGACGTCGTCGTCGGTCTTTCGTGGGGTGTCGTAATCCGTTGCCATGTCGCTCTCCCCCTCTGGGTGTCTGCGGTGTCTCAGCGCACGTAACGCGTGAGAGGCCGGACTTGTGCCCGACCCGAGGCGGAGATTTTGCCTCACATCAAGGTCTGTTACTCAATCGACACCCAAAAGGACCGCTCGAGAGCGATCGGCTTGGGTGGCGATGGGGACCGTACACGGTCCGGGCGGCGCCGTTGACCGGCGCCACCCCGTGTACTTCCCGTGATAATGACCCCCGAAAACCCCAACTATTGCCGGATTTCCGGTGGGGGCCCTGATCACGGAGCGTGGACGGCCGGAAATTCGCTCCTGTGATCGATCACACATGGACCCTTCGGGATCGGGTCCGGAAAATTCCGCTCAAAGCGAACAAAATAATCCGCGTGCGAATCGCTTCGCCCGGCCTGTCAGACAGGCAGTGAGACGCGCATCACAAGACCACCGCCCTCGCGGGGCTCCGCGATGATACGGCCTCCGTGAGCACGCGCGACGGACCGCGCGATCGACAGGCCGAGCCCCACCCCCTTGTCGCTGCCCGTCCGCTCCGTACGCAGCCGTCTGAACGGCTCGAAGAGGTTGTCGATCTCGTAGCCGGGCACCACCGGCCCCGTGTTCGAGACGACGAGCAGGGCCTGGCCCGGCAGGAGCTCGGTGGTGACCTCGACCCAGCCGCCGTCCGGAACGTTGTAGCGCACCGCGTTCTGTACGAGGTTCAGCGCGATCCGCTCCAGCAGCACGCCGTTGCCCTGGACCACGGCCGGGGCCAGCTCGTCGCGCAGTTCCACGCCCTTGGCCTCGGCCTCGCCCCGGGTCTGGTCGAGGGCGCGCGAGGCGACCTCGGCGAGGTCGACGGGTTTGCGCTCGACGATCTGGTTGTCACTGCGGGCGAGCAGCAGCAGGCCCTCGACCAGCTGCTCACTGCGTTCGTTGGTGGCCAGCAGCGTCTTGCCGAGCTGCTTGAGCTCCGGCGGTGCCTGCGGATCGGAGAGGTGGACCTCCAGCAGCGTGCGGTTGATCGCCAGGGGCGTGCGCAGCTCGTGCGACGCGTTCCCGACGAACCGCTGCTGCGCGGTGAAGGCCCGCTCCAGCCGGTCCAGCATGTCGTCGAAGGTGTCGGCGAGCTCCTTGAACTCGTCGTCCGGACCGTCCAGCTCGATGCGCCTGGAGAGATCCGTACCGGCCACCCGACGGGCGATCCGGGTGATCCGGCCCAGCGGCGAGAGCACCCGTCCCGCCATCGCGTAACCGAAGGCGAAGGCGATGATGCTCAGGCCCACGAGGGCCAGCAGTGACCGGTTGAGGAGCGTGTCGAGCGCCTGCTGGCGCTGGTGGTTGACGCAGGAGTTCATCGCCGCGTTGACGGAGTCCGGTGAGTTCCCCTCCCCCAGCAGGTTGCAGACCTTGCTGGACACATGGCCGTCGACGATCTTGAACGGCAGCTCACTGCCGACGTGCAGGGCCTGCGCGGCCAGCATGTAGATGATCGACAGCAGCAGGATGCCGGCGATCAGGAACATGCCGCCGTACAGCAGGGTGAGACGTATCCGGATGGTGGGGCGCAGCCAGGGGTACGGGGGCTCCTGCTGTTTGGGCTCCCACGTGGGTTTGGGGGGCGCCGTCGCGGGCGGCGGGACAGTGGGCACCGGCATCAGATCCGGTAACCCGAGCCGGGCACGGTGACGATCACCGGCGGCTCACCGAGTTTGCGCCGCAGGGTCATGACGGTCACCCGGACGACGTTGGTGAACGGGTCGGTGTTCTCGTCCCAGGCCTTCTCCAGGAGCTGCTCGGCCGAGACCACGGCGCCCTCGCTGCGCATCAGGACCTCCAGCACCGCGAACTCCTTGGGCGCGAGCTGGACCTCCTGCTCGCCGCGGAAGACCTCCCGGCGGTTCGGGTCGAGCTTGATCCCGGCACGCTCCAGGACCGGCGGCAGTGCGACGGTCGTACGGCGCCCGAGGGCCCGAACCCGCGCGGTCAGCTCACTGAAGGCGAAGGGTTTGGGCAGATAGTCGTCGGCGCCGAGCTCAAGGCCCTCCACCCGGTCACTGACGTCTCCGGAGGCGGTGAGCATGAGCACCCGGGTCGGCATGCCCAGCTCGACGATCCTGCGGCAGACGTCGTCGCCGTGCACCAGGGGGAGGTCCCGGTCCAGCACTACGACGTCGTAGTCGTTGACCTCGATGCGCTCCAGTGCCGCGGCACCGTCGTACACGACATCGACGGCCATGGCCTCCCGGCGCAATCCGGTGGCCACCGCATCGGCGAGCAGTTGCTCGTCCTCCACGACGAGTACGCGCACGGCGCTTCCTTCCCTAGAACTTCCACAACAGAGCTGCACAACGTCCGCGACGGACCGGCGGAACGTTCGAATCAGACCGGTGGCCCATGATCCGGGCCGTACCCAGGCACGGTCTGTGCGCCTCCATCCTGCCCGTAACGCGTATAAACCGGCGGTAAGACGGCGCGGCCCGACCTGCGGCTTCCCGGAATGCAGCGGTTTTCCGGGCCAGTTGAGGTTTCTCTGAGGGTCGGGTTGGGGAGGACGAATTCACACCCGCGATCGCGCCTCTCATGTGGCGTGCCACTGGCCCCCTCCGTTCCCCCGGAGGATGCGTGATCACCCGCCCTACCGCCTCGGCGGAGGGAAACCCGGGCACACCCCCGTGCCACCGACCCACGATGAGGGGGCGCCTCATGGACGCTTTCACCGCAGGTCTGCTGCAACGCATCAAGACCACCGAGTCCGACCTCACGAAGGCCCGCGAGACGGGCGACGACTTCCTCGCGGACGTCGAGCAGAGCGAGCTGGAGGATCTGCACCGCCTCGCTGCCGAGCACGGAGTCCACATCGGCGCCTCACGCGTCTGAGCCGTCACGAGAAGGCCCCGCAGTGCCGTACCGGCACATGCGGGGCCTTCTTCGTTCCGGTGCGGCCCACGGCCCGCACAGCGGCTCAGTCGTGCCAGGCGCCCAGTTCCTCCAGCAGGGACTGCAGCGGCTCGAAGACGCCCGGTGACGCGGCCACCGTCAGCCCGCCGTCGGCGGGCATCCCCGGCCGCCCGCCGGTGAGCGCGCCGGCCTCCCGCGCGATGAGGTCACCGGC
>NZ_JAFMPZ010000008.1 GCF_017353455.1 Streptomyces laculatispora | reverse complement strand
CAGCCGGTGCTCGGCCATCAGGACCGTCGTCCCCAGGTCGTGGACGAGCCGCTGGAGCACCGCGAGGACCTCCTCGGCCGCCGCGGGGTCCAGCGCGGACGTCGGCTCGTCCAGCACCAGGACCCGGGGATGCGGGGTGAGGACCGAACCGATCGCGACCCGCTGCTGCTGACCCCCGGAGAGCGTGGCGATCGGCCGGTCCCGCAGCCCGGCGAGGCCCAGCAGGTCGAGGGTCTCCTCGACCCGCCGCCGCATCACGTCCGGGGCCAGGCCGAGCGACTCCATGCCGTACGCCAGCTCGTCCTCGACCGTGTCGGTCACGAAGTGGGAGAGCGGGTCCTGACCCACGGTGCCGACCAGATCGGCCAGCTCGCGGGGCTTGTGCGTGCGGGTGTCGCGCCCGCCGACGGTGACCCGCCCGGTCAGCCGTCCCCCGGTGAAGTGCGGCACCAGCCCCGACACGGCACCCAGCAAAGTCGACTTACCGACCCCCGACGGCCCGACGAGCAGCACCAGCTCACCCTCCGGAACGGTCAGGTCGACCCCCGACAGGGTGGGGCGCCCGGTCCCCTCGTACTGCACCGAAACATCGTCGAACCGGATCACACCTGCTCCTCGAAGCCTGTGGGGGAAGGCGGGACGGGCGCGACCAGCGCGGGCAGCAGACCGATCAGCACCGCGGCGGCGGGCCACAGCGGCAGCACCGGCGCGGTCAGCGGTACGACCCCGGGGTGCAGCGCCGCCGGATCGGCGCTGCCTGCCCAGATCATCGCCACCGCGACCGCCGCACCGGAGCCCGCGACCAGCCAGGCCCGTACGCCCCACCGGTCGGGCCGGTAGCGGGTCCGCACCGAACGCGCCCCGCCGAGGCGCAGCCCGGCCATCGCCGCGGCCAGGCCGGCGATCAGCAGCGGCAGCCCGTACACCGCACCCTGCGCGGCCAGCAGCCCGTACGTACCGGCGCAGACACCGAGCAGCCCGCCGAGGGTGAGGACGTTCGTGGTGTGCCGTACGGCGGCCGGCACCTGCGCGGTGCGTCCGTAGCCGCGCGCGTCCATCGAGGCCGCCACCGCGACCGACCGCTCCAGCGCCCCTTCCAGGACCGGCAGCCCGATCTGGAGCACCGCCCCGACCCCGCCGGTCGCCCGGCCGCGCAGCCGACGGGCGGTGCGCAGCCGCACCACGTCGGTGACCATGTTCGGGGCGAACGTCATCGCGACGACGACGGCCACCCCGGCCTCGTACAGCGCACCGGGCAGCGACTTCAGCAGCCGGGCCGGGTTGGCGAGCGAGTTCGCCGCACCGACGCAGATCAGCAGGGTGGCCAGCTTCGCCCCGTCGTACAGCGCGAAGAGCAGCTGCTCGGCGGTGACCCGGCCACCGATCCGGACGCCCTTCGCCCAGTCCGGCAGCGGCACCTCGGGCAGGGTGAACAGCACATGCGTGCCGGGGACCGGCGATCCGAGGAAGACCGAGAAGAGCAGCCGCACCCCGATGACGAACAGCCCGATCTTGATGAACGCCCCGTACGACCGGGCCCACGGCGCGTCCGTCCGGCGCGCGGCCACCACATAGCCGGCCACGCCCACCAGCAGCCCGAGCAGCAGCGGGTTCGTGGTCCGGGACGCGGCGGTGGCGAGCCCCAGCGCCCACAGCCACCACGCCCCGGCGGGCAGCGCGTTGCTCCGGGTCGCGGCGGGCGCGCGCCAGGCGGGTGCCGGGGAGGGACCGGTGCCGCGGCCGGTCGCCGCGCGGCCCGTGGCGCCGGTCACCGGGCTCTCCCCGATGCCGGCCGTCGAGCCGTTCATCCGCGGCGGCGGCGGGCCTGCGCGACTGCGGCGATGCCGAGCAGAAGGACCGCGCCGACCCCGACGAGAACCCCGGCGGACGGCCCGCCGCCGCCGGAACCACCGGTACCGGCGGCAGCGGACGTGGGAGCGGACGCGTCCGCGGTGGCCGGCCGGCCACTGTCGGCACCGGTGGTTCTGGAGACCTGCTCACCGCACCCCGTGGCGGGGTAGCCGGTGATCGCGCAGAGCAGCGCGTCACTCCCGTAACGCAGCGGCTCGGCCACCGACGCGAGCGCCTCGGCGCTGCTCGCGTCCTTCGCGATCTGCGCGCACGCGGTACGCGGCGGGGGCGGGGTCTCCCCCTCCGGCGCATCGGCGGCGGTGCCGGCGTCGATGACGAGCGCGACCCGCTTGGTGCCGTGCTCGGCCGGGGTGGCCGCGCAGATCTTCGAGAAGTCGGGGGAGCGGCGCGGCTTCGCCGCGTCCTGGGAGTCGGCGCTCACGGCGAACCGGAAGCCCTGCACCGAACCGTCGGCCGGCCGGACCAGGGACGGCCCCTGGGTGGCGTACGCCCATCCGCTGCCGGACCCTTCCCAGAAGGACCAGTAGCGGTAACCCGCCGCCTGGGCCGTGCCCGCGCCGAGCACGGCCAGGACGGCGCCCAGGACCACCAGCAGCGCGGTGGCCCTTCCGGCGCGCCTCACAGCTGCTGGTTCTTCCGGCGGCCGCTGATCAGGAATCCGGCGCCCGCGCCGACGGCGAGCCCGATCCCGGCGAACCACCAGACACCGCCGATCCCGTCCCCGTCGCCGCTGTCCTTCTTCTCCTCGTCCTTGGTGGCGCTCGCCGTCGGCTTCTTCACGGCGGCGGGTGCGGGCCCGGTCGCGTTCAGCTGGGCGACGAGGTCGGCGCCGCCGAAGTCGTGCACGTCGGCGCCGGTCGAGTGGGCGGCCATGACCAGCTGGGCGTAGGCGGCTGGGCCGCTCTGCCCGGCCCAGCCGGCGGAGTTCTTCGCCAGCCAGTCGACGGACGCGGCGGCCTTGTCCTTGTGCCCGGAGGCGGACAGGGCGACGACCGCGTCGGCGGTGTTGCCGAAGTCGGGCTGCGGGGAGCTGTCCTCGGCCCCCGGCATCGGCGGCTGGTCGAGGTGACCGGTCTTCGCGAGGGCCCCGGCGAGGTAGTGGGCGCCGTTCTGGGCGGCCTGCTCCGGCTTGAGCGGGGTGTCCTTGTGACAGCTGGGGTCCTTGACCGCGGCG
>NZ_JAFMPZ010000007.1 GCF_017353455.1 Streptomyces laculatispora | reverse complement strand
GCGGCCCGCGGCATCGGCGCCTTGGTCGCCTCGGTGCTGGCCCGGGACGGCGCCCACGTCATCTGCCTGGACGTTCCACAGGCCCGGGAGGACCTGGTGCGCACCGCCGACCGGCTCGGCGCCACCGCCCTGGCGCTGGACATCACCGCGGACGACGCGGCCCCCCGGATCTCCGCCGCCGCCCCCGACGGCCTCGACATCCTCGTCCACAACGCCGGCATCACCCGTGACCGGCGGCTCGCCAACATGGCCGCCGACCGCTGGGCGTCCGTCATCGACGTCAACCTCGACAGCGTCCTGCGCACCACGGACGCGCTGCTGAAGACCGGCACCGTCAACCGCGGCGGCCGGATCGTCGCCACCGCCTCCATCGCGGGCATCGCCGGCAACAACGGCCAGACCAACTACGCGGCCAGCAAGGCCGGCATCATCGGCCTGGTCCGCTCGCTCGCCCCGCGCGCCGCCGCCGACCACGGCGTCACGGTCAACGCGGTCGCCCCCGGCTTCATCGAGACGAAGATGACCGCCGCCGTCCCGCTCTTCATCCGCGAGGCGGGCCGCCGGATGAACTCCCTCTCGCAGGGCGGCCTCCCGGTCGATGTCGCCGAGACGACCGCCTGGTTCGCCCAGCCCGCGTCGAGCGCCGTCAACGGCCAGATCGTCCGGGTCTGCGGCCAGAGCCTGCTGGGGGCGTGATCCGGTGGCGAGCCTGATCCTGTCGCTGGCGCGCGGAGCCGCCACCTCTCCCTTCAAACGGGCCGGCCGGCCAGACGCCGAGCTGCCGGCCGACCGGGCGACCCGCCCGGCCGCGCCCCTCGCCGCGAGGCCACTGGCCGCGTACCGCAGGATCTGCGGCTTCGCCGATTCGGGCGCCCTGCCGGTCACCTACCCCCACGTCCTGGCCTTCCCGCTCGCCATGCGTCTGATGACCCGGCGGCGCTTCCCGCTGCCGGTCACCGGACTCGTCCACACCTGGATCGAGATCACCGCACACCGGGTGCTGTATCCCACGGACGAACTCGAACTGACCGTGTACGCCGCTGGGTTGATGCCGCACCGACGCGGCACCGAGGTCACCGTGGTCACCGAGGCGCGGCAGTCGGGCGAGCTGGTGTGGGAGTCCCGCAGCGGCTATCTGTCCCGGCACGCGACGCGCACCGGGACGACAGCAAAAGCCACTGGGACGACGCCGGAAACCACCGCCGCGCCCCCGCCCGCCGCAGCGGTGGCGCTGCCCGCCATCGCCGAGTGGCGGCTCCCCGCCGACCTGGGACGACGCTACGGAGCCGCGTCGGGCGACCGCAATCCCATCCACCTCTACCCGCTGACGGCACGGCTGTTCGGCTTCCCGCGCGCCATCGCGCACGGCATGTGGACCGTGGCCCGCTGCCTCGCCGAGGCCCCGCGGCCGCACCTGATCCATACCGTGCGGGCCGACTTCAAGGCGCCCGTCCTGCTGCCCGGCACCGTCACCTACGCCTCCGACGGCACCGGATTCCAGCTCCGCGACGGCAGCGGCGACAACGAACGCGTCCACCTCACCGGAACGGCGGCGCCCCGGACCGGCGACTGAGGGCCGTCCCGTGACCGCGGGGTTCAGCGAACGAATGGGGCGCCCGCCGGGGGCATGGCGGGGTCAGGCCAGAGGTGCGTACGGACGTGGAGGCGCGTCCGTCCGCGGCCCGCTCGACCGGACCAGAACACCGGGTCAGTTCACCGGGTGCGCCCCGCGGCCTGCCCCCGCGGCTGCCAGGAACGGCCGTGCATGAGGTTCTCCAGACCGGCCCAGGAGAAGTTCATCAAGGTGGCCGCGGCCTCCTTGGCCGAGACGCCCGGAGTCTCGTTCGCCCAGCCGGCGAGCGACTCCGCGGCACCCACCAACGCCTGCGCGAGACCGGCCACATCGCGGTCGGGAAGCGCCGGATCGTGGTGCGCCTCGCGCGCCGCGGCTCCGATCAGACCCGTCACGAACGCAACGATCTCGTCGCGCATCACGCCCACCTCGGTGGCGAACGGCTCCCCGTGCGTACGCGCCTGGCGGTACAGCACCGCCCAGCCGTCCGGGTTCTCCGCGGTGTGCGTGAAGAACGCCCGCAGCCCGGACCACAGCTGGCGATCGGCGGGCAGTCCCGGCTCCGCCCCCGCCTGCACCGCCGCGAGCAGCGCCTGCGCCTCGCGCCGGATGCACGCGGTGAACAGCTCGTCCTTGGAATTCAGGTACAAATACACCAGCGGCTTGGACACCCCGGCCAACTCGGCGATCTCGTCCATCGAGGCGGCCCGGTAGCCGCGCTGCCCGAAGGTCCGCACCGCGGCGTCCATCATCTGCTGCTCGCGCACGGCGCGCGGCATCCGTTTGCCCTTCACAGCACCCACGTCGGCTCCCTCCCGCCCCCGTTGCACTACTCCCCGGTAAGAGTACGGCGCAGGGCCGGGCCCCGTGGTGCGGGCCGCGTCCCGCGACGCCCCCGGTGGCCGGTGAACTACGCAGGAGCAACGACGACTGTGCCCCGTACCC
>NZ_JAFMPZ010000006.1 GCF_017353455.1 Streptomyces laculatispora | reverse complement strand
GAGGGAGCCCGCGCCGTCGGCCGGATCCCCGCCTACCCCGCCGCCGAACGCGCCGTCCGCGCACTCGCCGAAGCCGTCAACTACGCCCAGTGGCGACGCCAGGCCGCGGCCCCCGGCAAGGTGCCCGAGTTCCTCGACGACACCATCGACGAGCCGGGTGCGGCCGCCCGCATCGACGCGCTGCTCGGCGAGGACCCCGATCCGCGGGGCAGGCCCCTGGCGCACGACGAGGCCCGCGAGCTCCTGGCCTGCTACGGCATCGCCGTCCGGCCGACGCTGCCGGCCCCCGACGCGGAGGCGGCCGTCGCCGCCGCCGCGCAACTCGGCTACCCGGTGGCGCTGAAGACCACCGCGCCCCATCTGCGCCACCGCGCCGACCTGGGCGGCGTCCGGCTGGACCTGGCCACCGAGTCCGCGCTGCGCCGCGCGTACGGCGAACTGACCGACCTCCTCGGCAAGCCCGCCGAACTCCGTCCCGTCGTCCAGGCCATGGCCCCGCGCGGTGTCGACACCGTCGTACGGGCCACGATCGACCCGGCCGCGGGCGCCGTCCTCTCCTTCGGCCTGGCGGGTGCGCCCTCCGAACTCCTCGGCGACACCGCCCACCGCCTGGTTCCGGCCACCGACCGGGACGCCGCCGAGCTGATCCGCTCGATCAGGGCGGCCCCGGTCCTCTTCGGCTGGCGCGGCTCAGCGCCCGTGGACACCGCGGCGCTGGAAGAACTGCTGCTCAGGGTCTCCCTGCTGGTCGACGACCACCCCGAGGTGGTCTCCATCGCCCTGGAGCCGGTCGTGGTCGCCACCCAGGGGCTGACCGTCCTCGGCGCGAGCGTCCGGCTCTCACCGCCCCCGGCCCGCACCGACCTCGGCCCCCGCCGCCTCTCCAACTACTGAACCGTCCCGTCCCGCGTCGCCGCGGAAGCCGTCCGGGACGGGGTGGGCAGGACGTCCCCGGCAGTCATCCGCCCCCCGTAGGATGGTCCGTATGGCTAAGACCGGTACGACGACCCAGGGGCTGCGCGCGGCGATCGAGCGCAGCGGCTACTACCCGGCCCTCGTGGCCGAGGCGGTGGAGGCCGCCGTGGGCGGTGAGCCGGTCGCTTCGTACCTGGTGCACCAGGAGACCACCTTCGACTCCAACGAGGTCCGCCGGCACGTCACGGTCCTGGTGCTCACGGACAACCGTTTCGTCGTCAGCCACACCGACGAGCAGAACGCCGACACCAGCTCCCCGACGCCCTACGCCACCACCTCCACCGAGTCGGTCAAGCTGGACCGGATCTCCTCGGTCGTGGTCAGCCGTGTCGTGGCCAACCCGGAGAAGTACGTCCCCGGCACGCTGCCCCGTGAGGTCGTCCTGACCATCGGCTGGGGCGCGGTCTCCCGGATCGACCTGGAGCCCGCCGCCTGCGGCGACCCCAACTGCGAGGCCGACCACGGCTACACCGGCAGTTCCACCGCCGACGACCTGAGCCTGCGGGTCAGCGAGGCCGGCGACGGTCCCGACACCGTGCGCCAGACCCTGGCCTTCGCCCAGGCGCTCTCCGAGGCCACGGCCGCGACCGCGGCGGCCGGCCGCTGATGGTCCAGCCGGCCTGGCAGGACCCCGTCCTGCTGCCCGTCGACACCGCCCCGGTGCCCGAGTACGGCAGCGGCTCGCTCGCCGATCTGCTGCCCACGCTCGTCGCGGGACAGGGCGTGCCCGGTTTCACCTCGGCGATCGCCGAGCTCACGCCCGCCGACCGGAACTGCGTCTTCCTGATCGACGGACTCGGCTGGGAGCAGATCCGGGCCCACCCGGACGAGGCCCCCTTCCTGCACTCCCTGCTGCCCACCTCGCGCGGCGGCACGGGCCACCCGATAACCGCGGGCTTCCCGGCCACCACCGCGACCTCGCTGGCCTCGGTCGGCACCGGGCTGCCCCCGGGCGAGCACGGCCTTCCGGGGTACACGGTGCGCAATCCCGACACCGGCGCGCTGATGAACCAGCTCCGCTGGAGGCCCTGGACGCAGCCCAGGGTCTGGCAGCCCCACCCCACCGTCTTCACGCTCGCCGACGCGGCCGGAGTGCGTACCGCGCAGGTCTCCGCGCCCGCCTTCGAGCAGACCCCGCTCACCAAGGTCGCGCTCAGCGGCGGCTCGTTCCTCGGCCGGCTGACCGGCGAGGACCGGATGGACGTCGCCGCCGAGCGACTGGCCGCCGGCGACCGCACCCTCGTCTACACGTACTACAGCGAGGTCGACGGCATGGGGCACCGCTTCGGCGTCGACTCCGACGCCTGGCGCGGCCAGCTGATGCACGTCGACGGACTGGCCAGGCGCCTCGCCGAACAGCTCCCGCCCCGCTCGGCGCTGTACATCACCGCCGACCACGGCATGATCGACATCCCGTTCGACGAGCAGTCCAGGATCGACTTCGACGAGGACTGGGAGCTGCGCGCGGGCGTCGCGCTGCTCGGCGGCGAGGGCCGCGCCCGCCATGTGTACGCCGTCCCGGGCGCCGAGGCCGATGTGCTGACCGTCTGGCGCGAGGTGCTCGGCGAGCAGTTCTGGGTGGCGAGCCGGGACGAGGCCGTCGCGGCGGGCTGGTTCGGCCCCCGGGTCGACGAACGGGTCCTCGGCCGGATCGGCGACGTGGTCGCGGCGGCCCACGACGACGTGGTGATCACCGCCTCCGACAACGAGCCCCACGAGTCGGCGATGGTGGGCATGCATGGCTCGATGACCCCCGTCGAGCAGCTCGTCCCGCTCTTCGAAGTACGCACCTAGGCGTGTTCTGAAAGTCCCGCACACGCCGTAGCCGTGCCGGCCCGCTCCACGACCCTCCCCGTCCGTCCCGAAAGGTGCTCGACCCCTCATGCCCGAGCTGGTGTTTTTCTCCGGAACCATGGACTGCGGGAAGAGCACACTTGCTCTGCAGCGGATTCACAATCGTTCGGCGCGGGGTCTGCAGGGTGTGATCTTTACGCGCGATGACCGGGCGGGGGAGGGGAAGCTGTCTTCGCGGCTCGGTCTGATGACGGATGCTGTCGAGGCGACGCCGGAGATGGATCTGTACGCCTACGTCGTGGGTCGTATGTCGCAGGGCGACAGGGTCGACTATCTGATTGTGGATGAGGCACAGTTCCTGGCGTCGGAGCAGGTCGACCAGTTGGCGCGGGTCGTGGACGACCTGGACCTCGACGTTTTCACCTTCGGCATCACGACCGACTTCCGGGCCAGGCTCTTCCCCGGCTCGCAGCGACTGATCGAGCTGGCGGACCGGATAGAGGCGCTCCAGGTGGAGGCGATGTGCTGGTGCGGGGCGCGCGCCACGCACAATGCCCGCACGGTGGGTGGCCAGATGGTGGTGGAGGGTGAGCAGGTCGTTGTCGGTGATGTGAGCTGCCCCGCCGGGGAGGTCGGCTATGAGGTGTTGTGCCGACGTCACCATCGTCGCCGTATGACGAGCGCTGCTGTGCGTGCCGGCGCGCTCTCGCCGGACGTCCTGCCGGTCGCCCCGGACTGAGCCTCGAACCCGCCTGCCACGCGATCGGTCCGACGGCCGCCCGTCCGAGAAGCGCACACTCATGACGCGGAGCGAAAGGCACCGGTGCACTGCTGCGCTTGGCGGTCGCGGCCCGCACGCATGGCCTTCCGGATGTTTCACTCGTACCAGTTGCCGGCGGAAGCCCTGGCCACGGCCCTGGCCGACGTCGTCGCGGTATCGCGCTCGCGGTCACACGACGATGCAGGTCAACGCCGCCCACAGCAGGGGCGAGTGCTCGATCCTGCCGCCGGCGCGCCAGCGGTCGAGTTGCTCGCGCTGCCAGCGGCCGAGCCGGTGCACGGGGTCGTGGTGCTCGTGGGCGGTGTCGACGGCGATGATCGCCTCCGACAGGGGGCGCAGGGACTCGGGCAGGCCGGCCAGCCGGTGGAACGCGAAGCTGGTCGGCAGGACCCAACGGGCGGCGGTGACCAGATCGGCACCGTTGTGCAGCATCGCCGTCGCCAGGCCGAACGACTCGGCGAACCGCAGATCGCCGCCGCTCTCGCAGCCGATCAGGGCGACACGCGGTGGCGCGGGCCAGATCCGCGCACCCGATTCCCCGTCCGCTCGCAGGGGAAGCGTGCCCAGCAGGAGGTCCTTGGCCGACAGAGGGCGGTGGGTGCGCACCGGCTCGGTCAGGCCGGTGCTGTCCGGTCCGCAGCACAGATGGAGGGTGCCGTCCTCGCTCTGCCCGCCTTCGACCGGTGCCCCGCTGACGTGCCCGACATACATCAGTCGGCGTGCCCCCTTGCGGAGCACGCCGCTCAGCCAGTCCCGGTCCAGATCGGTGCGGCGGAACGCCTCCGCCGGGGCGCCGAGGGACGGCTCGACGGCGCCCGCGTCGAGACGGTCCTGGACCAACGACAGCAGCTCCGAATCCGAGCCGGGCGGTCCCAGGACCGAGCCGAGCGGGGAATCGGCCCGGAATCCGGGCACCCGGGGGTCGAGGACGAGGACGACCGGGCCGGTGTCACGCGCCGGACGGTCCGAGGTGTTCTGTCGTCGCAGTGACGTCGGCGCGGTGGTCACCACGTCCGCCAGATCGATGAGCCGGACATCGTCCTCGTCGACGGCCAGCAGTTCCCAGGGGACCTGGGCGACCCGGGGCGAGGGCTGGATGCGTACCAGCGGGCGGCCCGCGCGTTCCGACACCTGGCGTATCTGTGCCGTCAGCCCCTCCGGCCACAGCGCCTCGGCCAGCGTCCGCGCAAGCCGGTGCTCGGTGTCGTGACCGGCCAGCGCGCCCGTGGTGAAAGCCTGTCGCATGGCCTCCGCGCCCTCGCCCGCCCCGGGCAGCGCGGCGGCCAACTCGGCCACCGCCCGGTCGACTTCGGCGGCGGGCCCCTGGCCGGTGCCGAACCCCCGGGCGCCGCCGGCCCATGTCCAGGTCATGAACAGGTCGCCGGCATCGGCCAGCCGGATCTGGACCACCGGGCGGCTCGACAGCTCGTCGGTGATCCAGAACGGCACCTCGTCCTTGTCCACGATCCGACGCCGATAGCGGAACTCGGCCGCCGAGATGTACTCCTGGAGCGCGATCCGGCCGGACTCCGCCGACATCCGCACCCTAGGCGGCGGCGCGACGCGCAGGCCCGCGGAGGCGGCGGCCTCGGCCGCCACACCGCCCAGCGTCATCGCACCGCCGTCGGGGTAGCCGTACGCCTTCATGCCCCCGTCCGGAAGGACCGGTGCCGTGTCTTCGGGGGACGCGACGGAGCCCGGTGCACCGCCCCGGGCCAGTGCCGCGCCCGCGCAGCGGTGTTCCACCAGTTCGAAGAGGAGCCCCTGGTCCTGGCGGCGTACGGCGAGGCGGAAGACCAACCGCATGGCGTCGTCGGCCAGTTCCAGCCACTGGCTGCGCGCATGGGCGGTGACGAAGTCGTGGCGCGCCGCGGCCAGGGTCAGTGCGGCGGGGACGGCGAGGGAGAGCGCGTTGGCGATGGACCGAGGCTCGTGGTCGCCGTGGTCGGTCCGGTTCAGGTTGTCCTCAAGGGTTCGCGCGAGCAGGAGATCGACCTGGGCGCACCGCTCGTGGATCTCCCGTGCCTGGTAGACGTCGCGGGCCTCCTGGGCCAGCCGCTTCATCTCCTCGATGTCGCCCCGCTCGTACGCGTGCTGGGCGCCGAGCAGCATGGCGTCGGCGGCGGCGACCGCGGCGCCGAGTTGCGCGAACCGCTCCAGGCTCGCCGTGATGAGGTCGCTCGCTCCCGCGGCGTCGCCGCGCTGGGCGCTGATGAGGCTCCGGGACTGCTCACAGACCGCCAGTTCACCGAACCGTCGCTGTTCCTCGAAGAACGCGGACGCCTCGGCGAGCAACCGCTCCGCGCGGTCCGGTTCGCCCCGGCGCATCGCGATGCTCGCCCGGTGCACGAGCAGCGTCTGCTGCTCACCGGTGTCCCCCAACGCCCGGAAGGCGTCGTCCGCGCGGGCGAAGTAGTCCTCGGCCTCGTCGAACCGGCCGGTCGCGGAGCAGATCACGCCGAGCGAGGTCAGTAGACGTGGCACGGTCTCCGCCGCGGTCGCCGGAGTGGTGGACAGCAGGAGCGTGGCCTGCGCCTCGGCCGTTCCCCACTCGCCCCGGTCCATCAGCAGGAGCATCCGGCTCAGGCCGATCTCGGAGCCGCGCAGTCCGTCGGGATCGTCGAACTCGGCCAGTCCGGCCGTTGCCTCGTCGAGACACTCCAGCGCCTCGTCCAGACGTCCCGTCCTGCGCAGCAGGTCGGATCTGGCGATCAGTGTCCGCAGCACGATTTCCAGCCACAGTTGACGCCCTCGCGGCCCCATCGGTGCCGACGCGATGCCGTCGAGCAGGGCGCGAGAGCGGTCGACGGTGTCCTCAGCCCTGGGAAAATCGGAGGCGCCGAGGAGGACGCTCGTGAGGTCGGCCAGCAGGTGCGCGCGCAGGAACCGTACGTCGGGGGAGTCCTCCAGGGACTCGGCCAGGGCGAGCAGTTCCTCGTGGACGGCGTACGCGGCAGCGTAGTCCGCGGCCATGTGATGCTCGTGGGCCAGGGCGAAGCCGCTGTCGAACGGGTCTCCGTACAGCTGTACCGGTGCGTTGTCCTCGTCCGTCATCAGTAGTCCTCACTGGTGGCAGCGGCGGCGACGATCTCGGCGAGGAAGGGCCCGTCGAAGGTGTCGAACGCCTGGGGCCGAACGGTGTCGGCCAGCCGGCGCCGGGCCAGGGCACGGATCGCGTCGCGGTCGGCGCGGCCGCCGAGGCTGGGGCCCGGGTCGAAGCCGGGCAGCAGGACACCGACCTCGACGAGCGGCGGCATCGGCGTGACCGGCAGGGCAAGGGCCGGAGCCGGGTCCGGAGCAAGATCCAGAGTCGCCCGGCCGGCCCACAGATCGTCCCGTCTGGCCAGGGGCACCCGGTGCGGGCCACCACCGTTCACCTGGACCTCCGCGACGAGGGCCGGGCCGGCGGCGGGTGCCGCGTTGTGCGCGACGGCCTCGACCTCGATCTGCCGCTGCGCGCCGAGCGCGCGAGCGGTCCAGGACACCGCGTCCTCGGCGGCGTCGACGAACCCAGGCGGGTAGCGGCGCCAGTCGTTGGTCCCCGGCCCCCGGGCGATCACCCGGCTGCCGGCGGTGGGCGGAACGCCCGCCGCGAGGGCGTAGCCGTCCTGGCGGGCGAACAGCGCGCCGGGGTCGGCCGGGGTCCCGGCCGGACTGCGCTGACCGAGTGGTGGCGCTCGGCAGCACAACCGGCGGGCGCGGCACGCCACTTGGAGAGCGTCCTGCGGATGGTCGACGACGCGGCGGACGCCGCCGGGCTGGACAGGCCGGAGCTGCGCCGCCTCCGCGCGGGTCAGCGCAGTCCGGCCGGG
>NZ_JAFMPZ010000005.1 GCF_017353455.1 Streptomyces laculatispora | reverse complement strand
CACGGATATACCTCATAGCGGGAGTGGGTGGGACAGCGGGCCGGTACGTGCCGGGACGCCGCGCAGCACCGGCCCGATGCGGGAGAGTGTCTCGGCAACGGTGAAGCCGCCCGGCAACGGTCTCGGTGGCCCTGCGCGATCAGAGTTGGGGCTGCAGGTCCCCGGGGCGGGGCTGCGGAAGTCCACGGCTTTTGCCCGGCGTTCGGCCAGCATCCGGGTGAACCCACGTCCGAGGGTGGGGGCCTGCGGGCCGGGCCGGCACCCGCCCGGGTCCCTTGACACCCGGTTCTCTCGTTCGCCCCGGGCCCGCTCCCGCGCAGGCTCGCCCGGGTGTGGCCCGTCGTCCGGGCCACACCCATTTCGCAGATGTGCCGTTGCCAGGCTTTCACTCTGACGGTTCGTGGATTCCCGGGTTCGCTCCGACCTCGTGTACGCGGACGTCGCTCCGTGCCCGGGAGCGGCGGGCGGTGCTACGCGGCGGAATCCGGTGAGACGACGTCCCAGGTTCCGAACAGGGTCAGGCCCGCCGATCCGGCCGCCGCCACCGAGGCGTGGTTGTCGAGCTGACAGCGGTACTGGGGCTCGTGGCCCCGTGCCAGGGCGTGCCGGGAAATCGCGCGCACGAGGCGCCGGGCGTGTCCCCTGCCCCGGTACGACGGGAGCGTCAGCACTCCGAGATCGGCCAGCGGCGCGTCGTTCCACGGGTACATACTCGCCACGCACACCAACTGGCCGTCTTCGAACGCCCCGTAGACCGCCCAGTGGTCCAGCTCGACGGACGCGTCGTCGAGATCCTGCTCGGACGCAGCTTCCTCGAACTGTCCGAACACGTCCGCGTCGGCATCAGTGAGTGGACGGATCGAGGGGGCGTCCGGTTCGCCGAGCAGATTCTCCCGGGCCTCATGAGTGAAGTAGAACAGGTTGTCGGCGCCGTGCAGTGAGATTCCGGACTTCTCCAGCCGCTGCCGGAAGCCGGTTTCGTCGACCGGCTGCACCTCTTCCAGGCACACGGCCTTGGCGACCGCAGGCGTGAGCAGGACGCGTGTCTTCCCATCGGTCGTCGTGAGAATGGTGAGTCGTTCGTCCTCGCCGAGTGCGGCGTCGACAGTGACACTGAAGACGTCGTCCTCGTGGAGGAGCCGACTCGTCGGGGAGGGGGTCAGCCAGAAGTCGGTGATGGCGGAAGGGAACATGGTGGGTGCTTTCTACTTGTCGTGGTCGGGGGAGGTCAGAAGCGTTTGATGAGACTGACCGTGTGGTCGGTGACGGTGAAGCCGAGGCTCTGATAGAGGCCGAGGGCACCGGTGGGGCTATCGGCGTCGAGTACCGCGTGCTCAAGACCGGCTTCCCGCAGCGCCCGCAGCACGTGGGCCAGCAGGGTGCGGGCCAGTCCTTGTCCCCGCGCGTCCCGCCGTACACCTAAGGCCGTGATGTAACCGAACGGGCCGCCGCGCAGCGGCCACTCGTCCGGCGCCACGTCGACGAAGACGAACCCGACGACGCGTTCGCCCTCGTGGGTGTCCGGGGTGACGGCGAGCAGGGGCAGGTCCGGGCGAAACGCTTCCAGCCGGTGACCGGAGGCCCATTCGGCGGCGGTCACCGGCTGGTTGCCCCAATGGTCGCGGAAGGAGTCGTTCATCGCGGCTCTGGCCCGCTCCGTCCACTCCTCGCCGTAGGGCACGAACCGCACTCCCGGGGCGGGCGGCGGCTCGGCCAACGGTGCCTCGAGATCGAGCTCCAGTTCCATCCACCACCGGGCACGCTCGTAGCCGTGTGTCTCCAGAAGCCGGATCGCAGGAGTGGCGTGGTCCTGCGCGCCAGCGGCGAGCCAACCGGGCAGGGTCGTGTCGCTCGCCGCGAGATGCTGAAGTCCGCGGGCCTCCTGCCATGCCAGCAGCGTTGTGCCGATGCTCACCACGGCGGTCCGGAGCCACCGTTCCGTCGAGTTCCACCCAGACTATCGTCTCCTGGGCCGCCGGGGCCGTGGCCGAGCCGAAGGCGACGGCCCGACCGGTCGCATCGACGGCGATCACCGCATCGCGCCCGGGGTCGAAGACTTCGCTGCTGAACCCCTCCTCCAACTCGTCCCTCGTCACCAGCAAGCGCGGATGGTCGGTCTTTCCGGCAGAATGCGTCAGGTCGAGGATCAGGTCGATGTCACCGGGGGTGGCGGGGCTCCAGGTGAGCCCATCGCCGAGGGCGGGCAGCTCGACAGTTGACGGAGCGCTCACCCGGTCGCGCAGTGCGCTGAGTTCGGGGTGGTGATGTGCGGTCTCACTCACAGAGAGATCCTCCAATTTCAGCAGGGCGGTGTGTACCGCCTGCTCGGCCCGGGCGCCGCTGCGCCGAACAGGAGGTGCGCACCGGGGGCTCAGCGAAGGAAGGGGCCGAGGCTCCGTTCCAGCAGGGGCTTCGGTGCGGCGCCCGTCCACGCCTTGGCAGGAGTGCCGTCGGCGTAGACAACGAATGCGGGGATCGAGGTGATCCCGTGCCTGTCCGCCAGTCCGGGCTCCTCATCGACGTTGACCTTGACGACGTCCAGGACGCCCGCGTGCTCGGCGGCGATCTGCTCGACGATGGGAGTGACCCTGATGCACGGCCCGCACCACTCGGCCCAGAACTGGACTAGGACGGGGTGCTTCGCCTGCAGCACGCGGGCGGGAAATGTCTGCTCGATGACGTTGTCCACGGAGCCTGCGGGCTTTACCGCCATGGTGAAACGCTCCCTTGTCGGTGTGTTCGTGATGCATGTGCATGGTTCCCGGCCGGCTGGGAATTCGTCTGCCGGGAGCCGGCCGGCTCGATGACCGGTGGTCAGTCGGACGTGGCGCCTCGTGGGGCCGGCCCCGGCACTTGCCGCGGCTCCCGGGACGAAGAGTCGGCGTCCTTCACGGCACGCTCGACGTCCTCCGCGACCAGGTCATGATTGAGGGCGAACGCGGCAGCCACTCCCTGCCCCGCAGCGGTGATCACGAGCGCCGTCGCGTGGGACACGTTGCAGACCGCCC
>NZ_JAFMPZ010000004.1 GCF_017353455.1 Streptomyces laculatispora | reverse complement strand
GGGTGAAGAACATCCGGGCGGAGTCGGGGTCGGCCAGGTCGCGGTCCTGCTCCAGGTACGGGTTGAGCGCTTCCTCGACGGCCCGGACCTCCGGCTGCCGGGAGACGTGGCGCAGGGCCGCGAGGAGGTCGCCCTCGACCTCGACCGCGCGCACGACGCGATTGCCGTGCATGAAGAGCGAGGTGCGGCGCAGCCGGGTGTGCTCGTCGACCCGTGCCTCCGGGGCGTCGTAGTCGGAGAGGATCTTCGCGACGATCTCCTCGGTGCCCGGCCTGACCGTGAAGGTGAGTGCGTGGCGCACCACTCCGTCGCCAAGGCGGGGCGCGGCCTGGAGGCCGCCCTTGAGGGGCTCGAAGCTCTCCTCGAAGGCGGCGCCGGTCTCCCGCAGGACGCTGAAGCGCAGCGACCGGGTGTCGCGCACGCAGCTGTGCAGGGGCTGGACGGTGGCGACGTGCTCCTCGCTGTTGACCCAGGCGAGGAAGGGCGGCGCGCTCTCCCACTCGCTGGTGATGAGCCATTGGGACGGGTTCTCGATGGACTGGCACAGCTGGTCGCTGATGTGTCCGGGGATGGAAGCCACCTGGTTGCGCATGTGTTCGTAGGCCTCCAGGAACTGCTTCTGGGCGCCATCGTGCAGGTCAAGCAGCAGGATGACCCGCAGCCTTGATCCGTCGAAGGCGGACTGGGAGGTCCGTTCCGAGAGGGTGGTGGTCATCTTGCGAACTCCTTCGAGACGGTGGGGCGGCCCGGCCTTCCGGTTAGCTGGGTAACCGGCGGCTGTCGAGTGGAATCGGAGCGGGGAGTCTCCCGGCAGTTACGCACGGTTCGCCCCGGACTGCGGGCGTCGTCTCCGTCACCGATCGTGAAACGCTGGTCCGCCTGACGCGAGATTTATGAACCGTTCAGGTGAGCGGGCGTCCGAACAGCTCCGGCGAGGGCATGAACACTGCATCTGTACGGCGTCCGAGCTGGAGCAACTGATGAACGAGAACGTCGACCTCCACGTACCGGTCCTCATCGTGGGCGGCTCCCTGGTGGGCCTGTCCGCGTCCCTTTTCCTCGGCAGGCTCGGCGTCGAGCATCTGCTGGTCGAGAAGCACTCCGCCACCTCGACGCATCCACGCGGCCGGGGCAACAACGTGCGCACGATGGAGATCTTCCGCAAGGCGGGGGTGGAGTCGCAGATCCGGGCGGCCGCTTCGGTGCTGGCGGAGAATCACGGCATTCTGCAGGCCGGTTCGCTGACCGGTGACGACCAGGAGTGGCTGTTCAAGGAGATCGACCCGGGTGGCGCGCTCGCCCGCTTCAGCCCGACGGGCTGGTGCCTGTGCAGCCAGAACGACCTGGAGCCGGTGCTGCTGGACCGGGCCCGGGAGCAGGGCGGCGATCTGCGGTTCTCCACCGAACTGCTCTCGTTCGACCCGGACGGCTCAGGTGTCGGCGCGGCCCTGAAGAACCGCGAGACCGGCGAGCACACCTCGGTGCGAGCGGACTATCTCATCGCCGCCGACGGCCCGCGCAGCCCGGTACGCGAGCAGCTGCGGATCGGCCGTTCGGGGGCCGGTGACCTGTTCCACAACGTGAGTATCACCTTCCGCTCCCGTCGGCTCGCCGATGTGCTCGGTGACCGGCGCTTCATCGTCTGCTACCTGACGAACCCGGATGCGGACGGCGCCCTGCTGCCGGTGGACAACGAGGAGCAGTGGGTGTTCCACGCGCCCTGGCAGCCCGGTCTGGGCGAGACGCTGGAGGACTTCACGGACGAGCGGTGCGCCGCGCACATCCGCAGGGCGGTCGGCGCCCCGGACATCGACGTGGAGATCACCGGCAAGGCGCCGTGGCACGCGGCGGAGCGGGTGGCGGACCGCTACTCCCGGGGCCGGGTGTTCCTCGCCGGTGACTCGGCGCACGAGATGTCGCCCACCGGGGCGTTCGGCTCCAACACCGGTATCCAGGACGCGCACAACCTGGCGTGGAAGCTCGCCGCCGTGCTGCGCGGTGAGGCGGGCCCGGGTCTGCTGGACACGTACGGGGCGGAGCGGCTGCCGGTGGCGCGGGCGACGAGCGAGCGGGCCTCAGCACGTTCCGGCGAGCACAGCCACCCCGGGTACGCTCCGCCGCCCACCGTGGGCGGCGGCAAGCGCGGCGGAATGCTGAACGTGGCGCTGGGCTACCGCTATGTGGACGGCGCGGTGCTGGGCGTGGCCGCGGATCAGCCGGTGGTGCCCCAGGGGATGCAGCTGACGGGTGAACCGGGCAGCCGGGCGCCGCACCTGTGGGTCCGGCGGGCGGGTGAGCGGATCTCCACCCTGGATCTCTACGAGCGCTCGTTCGTGCTGCTCGCCGATGGCGCGGACGTGGCGTGGCGGCGGGCGGCGGCGCGGGTCGGTGACCGGCTGGCCGTGCGGCTCGACGCGTTCGGCATCGGCACCGGTCCCGGCGGCGATCTGGAGCCGGAGGCCGGTGCCGACTGGGCCGAGGCGCACGGGACGAGCACTGAGGGCGCCGTGCTGGTCCGCCCCGACGGGTTCGTCGCCTGGCGCTCGGAGACGGGCGTTGTGGACGCCGAGGCGACGCTGCTGGACGTCATGGTGTCGCTGCTGCACCGGGACTGACGCGGCGGGCGGTCCTGTGCCGCTCCGTCAGGCCACACCGAACGACCGGAGGGCAGCCAGGTATTCCTCCGGCCGTTCGGTGTGCACGAGATGGCCGGCGTCGATGGTGACAAGCCGGCAGTCGGGGATCCGCCGGGCCATCCAGGCGAGGTCCTCCTGGTCGATCTGGCTGCTGGGACCGCCCCCGATGACCAGGGTGGGCGCGGTGATCTCGCCGAGGCGTTCGCGGCCGGCCGGATCGGGTTCATTGAGCTGGGCGTTGATGGACGGCACCACGGGCCAGTCGAAGTCGAGTTCCCCGTCGGGGCGTTCGGCGGGGCCGCGTGGCGGGTCGAGCGGGAAGGGCGGCGGGGCCTCCTCCAGGACGAGCCGGCCGATGAGTCCGGGCTGCCGCTCGGCGAGCAGATAGGCCGCCGCGCCGCCCATGGAGTGCCCGATGACCGTGGCGCCGGAGAGGTTGCGGGCCTCCAGGAACGCGTGCAGATCGTCGCGGAACAGCTCGAAGGAGTAGCGGCCGGGCCAGTCGCTGAGGCCGTGGCCGCGGAAGTCGATCGCGTACACGCGGTGTCGGGACGCCAGTTGTCCGGCGATCCCTGTCCAGGTGCGGCTGTCCCCGCCGCGTCCGTGGGCCAGGACGACCGGCGGCGCGGCCGGGTCTCCCCACACCCGGTAGGCGAGCCGTATCCCGCCGGCCTGCACGCTGTGCACATCCGGGTCCAGGAAGGCGGTGACGGTGCGGACGAAGGCCCCCGGGTCGTCGAGCCACGGGAAGTGTCCGGCGGCGCGCTGTACGGCGAATTCGGCTTTCGGGAAGAGGGCGGCCAGTTCGGCGGCGCGGTCGGGGGTCGTCACGCCGTCGTACTCTCCGGTGAGGACGAGTACCGGGGCCGGCAGCTCGCGCAGTGCGGCCACCGTCGTGGCCGGATCGAATGCCTCCTGACCGTAATAGCCCTGGGCGGCATCGGCGTTGATCTGCGCTGCGGACGACGCGGCGTGGTCCTGCGCGGCGGCGTCCCAACGGCCGTAGAGGAACGGCCGTGCGGCGGCGCGCAGTTCGTCCGTGAGGCGTCCCGCCCAGATCTGCTCCAGAGCCGGGAGCGCGTCCTCGTACCACGGTTCCGTGCGACGCAGCCCGGCGGCCTCGCGGGCCTCGCGTTCGGCGAACCCCAATCCGGCGGCCCGCGTTCCGGGTGCGATGAGGAGCAGACTGCGAAGCGCCTGCGGGTACCGCGCCGCGTAGAGCGCGGCAAGGTCCCCGGCCGCCGAGTGGGCGAGCAGATCGATGTGCTCCAGTCCCAGGTGTTCGCGCAGTGCCTCGACGTCATCGACCAGCCGGTCGCAGCGGTAGGTGGTGGTGTCGTCCGGTACGGCGGAGTCCCCGGTGCCCCGCAGATCGAGCAGCACCAGTTGCCTGTGGCCGCCGAGCCCGCCCAGGCCGCCGAGGTAGGCGCTTGCCCGCATGGCCCCGCCCGGCAGACAGATCAGCGGGGCGCCCTGTCCTACGAGGTGATACGCGAGTTCGGTTCCGTCGTACGTGTGGAAAGTCGGCATGGAAACCATCCAAACAGGGCCGACCGGGTGATGCAGCTCTGTTCGGTACGAGCGTATCCGCGGTGCGCAACGGTCCCTGGCCGGGTCGGCCGCCGCCCGGGGAGTACGCGTGCGCGGTGGGCCGGCCGCATCCGGTCCTGTCCCGCGACATGCGTCGTGTCCCACCTCTTGCCAGCGGGCGGAAGATCCTGAATTACTGCTCCCGGAAGAAACGACCGAATGATCGGTCGTCTGCACGGTGCGCAGGGAAGAGGGAGATCGGCATGACGGCTCTGCTGGACGCGGCGGAACGGATGGACCGCGAGGAGCTGCGGGCGCTCCAGCTCGAACGGCTGCGGGCGACACTGCACCACGTCTACGCCCACGTCGACCACTACAGAGCGGCGTTCGACCGGGCGGGGCTGCACCCGGACGACTGCCGCTCGCTCGCCGATCTCGCCCGGTTCCCGTTCACCACCAAGGCCGATCTGCGGGACAACTATCCGTTCGGGATGTTCGCGGTGCCCGAGGAGCAGGTACGCCGGATCCACGCCTCCAGCGGAACGACGGGCCGCCCGACCGTCGTCGGCTACACCCAGGGCGATCTGGACACCTGGGCGGACGTGGTCGCCCGCTCGATCCGGGCAGCGGGCGGCCGCCCGGGGCAGAAGGTCCATGTCGCTTACGGATACGGGCTGTTCACCGGCGGGCTCGGCGCGCACTACGGGGCGGAACGGCTCGGCTGCACGGTCATTCCCGCGTCCGGCGGCATGACGGCCCGGCAGGTCCAGCTGATCCAGGACTTCCGGCCCGAGATCATCATGGTGACGCCGTCGTACATGCTGACGCTCCTGGACGAGTTCGAGCGGCAGGGCGTCGACCCGCGGTCGACCTCGCTGAAGGTGGGGATCTTCGGCGCCGAGCCGTGGACGCAGGAGATGCGGCGCGAGATCGAGGAACGGTTCGCGATCGACGCGGTCGACATCTACGGGCTGTCCGAGGTGATGGGCCCGGGCGTCGCCCAGGAGTGCGTGGAGACGAAGGACGGGCTGCACATCTGGGAGGACCACTTCTATCCGGAGGTGGTCGACCCGTTCACCGGCGAGGTGCTGCCCGAGGGCGCCGAGGGTGAGCTGGTGTTCACTTCGCTCACCAAGGAGGCCATGCCGGTGATCCGTTACCGGACCCGGGATCTGACCCGGCTGCTGCCGGGGACGGCACGGGTCTTCCGGCGCATGGAGAAGGTCACCGGGCGGAGCGACGACCTGGTGATCCTGCGCGGGGTGAACCTCTTCCCGACCCAGATCGAGGAGATCGTGCTGCGTACGCCGGCGGTGTCGCCGCACTTCCAGCTGCGGCTGACCCGCGAGGGCCGGCTGGATGTGCTGACGGTGCGCGCGGAGGCCCGGGCGGAGGCGACACCGGAGCAGCGCGCGGCCGCCGCCGCATCGGTCGCGGCGGCCGTCAAGGACGGGATCGGGGTCTCGGTCGGGGTGGAGATCCTCGACCCGGAGACGCTGGAGAGGTCGGTCGGCAAGTTCAGGCGGATCGTGGACGAGCGGGACCGGCCGGGCAGTTGACCGGGGGCCGGGGGCCCGGCTCAATGTTCCATGGGTCCCCCGTGGTTGCTGTGGCAGTATGCGTCGATGTGGCGACGGCCCGCAGGGGGACAGTCTGGCCCGCGTCGCCCCGTCCCGCCTGTTCCGCGCACGCTGCGTACTCCTCGCACGCTGCGCGCCGAAGAACTCTGGAGCTCTCCATGACGCCAGGCCCGGCCGACTCCCCGATCGACACCAGCAGGCCGCACCCGGCGCGCGTCTACGACTATCTTCTGGGCGGCAAGGACAACTACCCGGTGGACCAGGAACTCGGCGCGCAGATGCCGCCCGTGGCGAAAGCCGGTGTCGCGCAGAACCGGGCGTTCATGCACCGTGCGGTCGGCTGGGCCGCGCGCACGGGCATCGACCAGTTCCTCGACATCGGGACGGGGATCCCGACCCGGCCGAACCTCCATCAGATAGCCCAGGAGATCAACCCGGCGGCCAGGGTCCTCTACACGGACAACGACCCGATCGTCCTGCGTCACGCCGAGGCGCTGCTCATCAGCACCCCCGAGGGCGCCACCGGCTACCTCGACGCCGACGTGCGCGAGCCGGCGAAGATCCTCGGCCACGCGCGGAACCTGCTGGACTTCGACCGGCCCATCGCACTCTCCCTCATCGCTCTCATGCATTTCGTTCCCGACGAGGACGACCCCTACGGCATCACACGCACCCTCGTCGACGCACTGCCCGCCGGCAGTTGTCTGGTGCTCTCGCACTTCACCAATGAATTCCTCCCCGCCGAGCAGGACAAGACCGAGACGTACCGGTCGAGCGGTATCAGCCTGCGGCCCCGGACGCGCTCCGAGGTCGCACGGTTCTTCGACGGACTCGACCTCGTCGATCCGGGCCTGGTCACGGCCCCGCTGTGGCACCACGACACACCGCTTCCGAAGAGCAGCGGCGCCATCGACAGCTTCCACGTCGGGGTCGCCCGCGTCCTGCGGTAGCACCGGCGGCGCGCGGTGTTCAGGCGAAGCGGTCGCGCAGCTCCCTCTTCAGGATCTTGCCGCTGGCGTTGCGCGGGAGTTCGTCCACAAAGAGGATCTTCTTCGGGGCCTTGAAGTGGGCGAGCCTCTCGCGGGCATGGCCGATCAGTTCGGCCTCCGTCGCCTCGTCCCGCAGCACGACGACGGCGGTGACGGCCTCGATCCAGCGCTCGTCGGGCAGTCCGACGACGGCCGCCTCGGCGACCGCGGGGTGGGTGTAGAGGGCGTCCTCGACCTGACGGGAGGCGACGAGGACCCCGCCGGAGTTGATCACGTCCTTCACCCGGTCGACGACGGTGAAGTAGCCCTCCGGGTCGCGTACGGCGAGGTCGCCGGAGTGGAACCAGCCGTCGCGGAACGCCTCGGCGCTCTCCTGCGGCTTGTCCCAGTAGCCACTGCACAACTGGGGTGAGCGGAAGACCACTTCGCCCGCCGTGCCGTCGGGGACGTCCTTGCCGTTCTCGTCGACCACCTTGGCCTCCACGAAGAGGACGGGCCGGCCGCAGGAGTCCATCCGGCCCTCGTGCTCGTCGGGTCCCAGGACGGTGGCGAGCGGGCCGATCTCGCTCTGCCCGAAGCAGTTGTAGAAGGCCAGTGCGGGCAGCCGGCCGCGGAGCCGTTCCAGCACGGGTACGGGCATGATCGACGCGCCGTAGTACGCCTTGCGCAGCCCGGCGAGGTCGCGCCGCGCGAAGTCCGGGTGGTTGGCCAGGGCGATCCAGACGGTGGGCGGGGCGAAGAGGCTGTCGGCCTGTCCGGACTCGACGAGGTCGAAGATGCGGCCCGCGTCCGGGGAGTCCAGGACCGTGTTCTCGGCCCCGACCGCGAGGTAGGGCAGCAGGAACACATGCATCTGCGCGGAGTGGTAGAGCGGCAGGGCGTGGACGGGCCGGTCGCCGGCGCGGAGGTCGAGGGCGGTGACGGCGCTGACGTACTCATGGACGAGCGCGCCGTGCGTCATCATCGCGCCCTTGGGCAGCGCGGTGGTCCCCGAGGTGTACAGCAGCTGGACCAGGTCGTCCGCTCCCGGTTCGTGGCCCGGTGTGAAGGCACGCGGCGTGGCCAGTTCGGCCAGGAGGGAGTCCGGGGCGTCGCGCAGCGCCCGTACGGCGTATCCGTCCGGGACGCGGCCGGCGAGGTCCGGGTCGGTGAGGACCAGGGAGCTGCCGGACTGG
>NZ_JAFMPZ010000003.1 GCF_017353455.1 Streptomyces laculatispora | reverse complement strand
ACACCTGCTGGACCGGCGGACCGCCGACGAGTACGGCACACCGCCGCCCGTGCGGCGCGGCTGGGTGCTGCGCTGGCACCCCGTACTCGCCGAGCTCTCCGCGAGCTGGACCCGTTCCCTGCTCACCGCCTCGCCGTCCGCCGAGCTCACCGAGCGCATCGGCCAGCTGACGGAGAGCCGGGCCGGGGCGGTCGAGGCGCACGGCGCCGAACTCCGGCGCATCGAACGGGATCTGCACGACGGAGCCCAGGCCAGGATCGTCGCCCTGTCGATGCGGGTCGGGCTGGCCAAACAGCTCCTGGACCGGGACCCGGCCGCCGCACGCCTGCGCCTCGACGAGGCCCAGGACGGTGCCGAGGCGGCGCTGGCCGAGCTGCGGCACGTCGTGCGCGGCATCCATCCGCCGGTGCTGACGGACCGTGGACTGGACGGTGCCGTGCGGGCGCTGGCGGCCGGGACGGGCGTCCCCGTCACAGTGGAACTCGACGGCGTCCAGGACGGGCGGCGGCTCCCCGCGGCGATCGAGTCCGCCGCCTACTTCGTGGTCGCCGAGGCACTCACCAACATCAGCAAACACAGCGGCGCCACGGCCGCGAGCGTCCGGATCGACCGGGCCCCCGGCGTACTGCTCGTGTCCATCGGCGACGATGGGCGCGGCGGCGCGGACGAGGGCGCCGGCAGCGGGCTGGTCGGAATCAGGCGGCGGATCGCCGCCCTGGACGGCACCACCCGCATCAGCAGCCCCATCGGAGGGCCGACCGACATCGAAGTGGAGCTACCGTGCGGATCGTGATCGCCGAGGACAACGCCCTGTTGAGGGAGGGCCTGATCCTGCTGCTCACCAGCTCGGGCCACGAGGTGGTGGCCGACGTCGCGGCCGGGCCCGAGGTGCTGCCCGCCCTGCTGGAGCACCGCCCGGACGCCGCCGTGCTCGACGTACGGCTGCCGCCCACGTTCCGCGACGAGGGGCTGCGCGCCGCCGTCGCCGCCCGGAAGGAACTCCCCGACCTGCCGATCCTGGTCCTCTCCCAGTACGTCGAGGAGACGTACGCCGCCGAACTGCTCGCCCAGGGCGCGCAGGGCATCGGCTATCTGCTCAAGGACCGGGTGGGCCGGGTCGACCAGTTCCTCCAGGCCCTCGACCGGGTGGCGGACGGCGGCACCGCGCTCGATCCGGAGGTGGTGAGCCAGCTGCTGACCCGCAAGGCGTCCGCGAAGCCGCTGCTGAGCCTCACGCCCCGCGAGCGGGAGGTCCTGGAACTGATGGCCCAGGGCAAGGCGAACGGCACGATCGCCGCCGAACTCGTCGTCACCGAACGGGCGGTGAGCAAGCACATCGGCTCGATCTTCGCCAAGCTCGGCCTCGAACCCGACGACGGCACGGTCCACCGCCGGGTCCTCGCGGTGCTGGCGTACCTGGAGGGCAACGGCACGCGCTGAGCGCCCGGCCGGCGCCGAGGCCGGATCAGGCGGGCTGGAGCAGGTCCCAGCGGTTTCCGTACAGGTCCTCGAAGACCGCGACCGAACCGTAGACCTCGTGCCGGGGCTCCTCCAGGAACCGCACCCCGGCCGCCAGCATGCGCGCGTGGTCGGCGGCGAAGTCCTCCGTGTGCAGGAAGAAGCCGACCCTGCCACCGGTCTGCGCCCCGACGCTCGCCCCCTGCTCCTCGTCCTTGGCCCGGGCCAGCAGCAGCCCCGTACCCTGCGCACCGCGCGGCCGGACGACGATCCAGCGGGAGCCGTCGCCCCGGTCGGTGTCCTCGACCAGCTCGAAGCCGAGGGCATCGGTGTAGAAGTCGCGGGCCTCGTCGTAGTCGCGGACGACCAGGGTGACCAGGGCGATGTGCGGCATGGGGATCCTCGGTGCTCGGGGCGGGCGGGGGTGCGGCCCGCAGGCTGCCGGTCCCGTAGCGGGACAATATCCGTCATGGACACCAGTGACCTCACCGGGCTGACGGCCCGGGCCCGCCGGCTCGCCCTGGCCGGGAAGCGCCGCGTTCTCGGTATCGCCGGTCCGCCCGGCGCCGGCAAGTCCACCCTGGCCGGACAACTGGTCGACGCGCTGGGGCCGCTCGCCGTGCTCGTGCCCATGGACGGTTTCCATCTCGCCCAGGCCGAACTGGAACGGCTCGGCCGCGCCGCGCGCAAGGGCGCGCCCGACACCTTCGACGCCGCCGGGTACGCCGCCCTGCTCCGGCGGCTGCGGGCACCGGAACCGGGGACCGTCGTGTACGCCCCCGCGTTCGACCGGGTCCTGGAGCAGCCGGTCGCCGGCTCCGTCCCGGTCGGTCCGGACGTTCCGCTGGTCGTCACCGAGGGCAACTACCTGCTGCACGGGGACGGCGGCTGGGAGCCGGTGCGCGGGCTGCTCGACGAGGCGTGGTACCTGGAAATCGACCAGGACGTACGCATTGGCAGGCTCGTCGACCGGCATGTGCGGTTCGGGAAGCCGCGGCCGTACGCGGAGCGCTGGGCCGCCGGCTCCGACGAGGCGAACGCCCGGCTCGTCGCCCGCGGCCGCGACCGGGCCGATCTCGTGCTGCGGGCCGGTCCCGGAGCCCGGGAGGAACCGCACGGCCCCCGCCCTTGAACGCTCGCGTCCGGCCGTCCGTAGCGGCAGGATGCAGGGAGCCGTTCCGTGCCCCCAGGAGGTCCCGCATGTCCAGCCCGCACCAGCCCGCGCCGTTCACCGCCGACGACTACCGGGCCCGGATGGCGCGGGCCGCCGAGAGCGCCGCCGCCGCCGGACTCGCCGGAGTGCTGGTCGCGCCCGGACCGGATCTCGTCTACCTGACGGGGTACCGGCCCACCGCGATCACCGAGCGCCTCACCGTGCTCGTCCTCGCCGCCGGACAGGACCCCGTCCTGGTCGTACCGACGCTGGAGGCGCCGGACGCGGAGCAGGCCGTCGGCGCGCCCGCCCTGACCCTGCGGGACTGGACGGACGGCAAGGACCCGTACGCCGTCACGGCACCGCTGCTCGACGCGAAGGGGCGGTTCGGGATCAGCGACAACGCCTGGGCGATGCATCTGCTCGGCCTCCAGCAGTACCTGCCCGGGACCTCGTACGCCTCCCTCACCGAGGTGCTGCCGATGCTGCGCGCCGTGAAGGACGCCGCCGAGCTGGAGCGGATCGCCGCGGCCGGCGCCGCCGCCGACGCCACGTACGCGGAGATCCTCAAGGTCCGGTTCGCCGGCCGGGCGGAGACCGAGGTCGCCGCCGATCTGGCCCGGCTGCTCACCGAGTACGGGCACTCCCAGGTCGACTTCACCGTGGTCGGCTCCGGGCCGAACGGCGCCAACCCGCACCACGAGGCGGGGGGCCGCACCATCGAGCGGGGCGACATGGTCGTGCTCGACTTCGGCGGCCTCAAGCACGGCTACGGCTCCGACACCTCCCGCACGGTCCACGTCGGCGAACCCACAGCCGAGGAGCAGCGGGTCCACGACATCGTCCGGGAGGCGCAGGAGGCCGGCTGCAACGCGGTCCGGCCCGGTGCCGCCTGCCAGGACATCGACCGGGCCGCCCGCGCCGTCATCACCGAGTTCGGCTACGGCGACCGGTTCATCCACCGCACGGGCCACGGCATCGGCGTCACCACCCACGAGCCCCCGTACATGATCGAGGGCGAGGAGCAGCCGCTCGTCCCCGGCATGTGCTTCTCCGTGGAGCCCGGC
>NZ_JAFMPZ010000002.1 GCF_017353455.1 Streptomyces laculatispora | reverse complement strand
TGTTCGCCCGTGCCCGGAGCCTCTACGCCGACCTGGGCTTCGGGGCGCTGCGCGGTGTGGCGGTCGGCGGCGGCTCCGACGGCAATCTGACGGCCGGAGTGGGTACGCCCACGCTGGACGGACTGGGGGCGGTGGGCGGTGGGGCACACGCCGACGACGAGCATGTGACCGTCGCCGAACTGCCCCGTCGCGCGGCGCTGGTGGGATCGCTGGTGACCTCGCTCGTACGTGAGCCGGTGGCCGGGACGGACCGGGTGGAAGCGTGAACAGTACGCACGTCGTGGCCGCGGCGGCCGCCGCAGAACGAGCGGCGCACGATGCGGGGGTGAGCGTCGCGGAGCTGCACGATCCGGACGAGATCCTGGCGGCCTGCGGGCTGCTGGACCGGATCTGGCGGCCCCAGCCCGGCAACCCGCTGATCACCCCGGAACTGCTGCGCGTCTTCGCCCACTCCGGCAGCTATGTGGTGGGAGTCCACCGGGACGGCGAGCTGACCGGGGTCTGCCTGGGGTTCCTGGCCACCGCCGGGCTGCACTCGCACATCGCCGGGGTGGACGGCAGCGCCCGGGGCCGCAATGTCGGGTTCGCCGTCAAACTGCACCAGCGGGCCTGGGCACTGGCCCGTGACATCACGACGGTGACCTGGACGTTCGACCCGCTGGTCAGCCGCAACGCCTACTTCAACCTGGCGAAGCTGGGGGCGGTGCCGAGCGAGTATCTGGCCGACTTCTACGGCACGATGCACGACGCGGTGAACGCCGGTACCGAAACGGACCGGCTGCTGGTCCGCTGGGAGCTGACCGGCGGATCCGCCGTCGGGGCCGCTGCGGGCAGCCCCCTCGTCGTCACGTACGACACCCCGGGCGCCCGCACCGTGGTCGGGCTGGACGCCAAGCCCGACGGCCGTCCCGCCGTCGGGCGCCTGGACGGCGACACCGTACTGGTGCGGATCCCGGCGGAGATCGAGACGCTGCGCCGCACCGACCCGCCCCTGGCCCGCGAGTGGCGGTACGCGCTGCGCGAGGTCCTCGGTGGGCTGATGGAGCAGGGACACGCCGTCACCGGATTCACCCGGGACGGCTGGTATGTGATCGACAAGCGTCAGGAGAGAACGGCATGAAGCTCGTCGGTGTGGAACTGCGCCGGATCGCGATGCCCCTGGTGGCACCGTTCCGGACCTCGTTCGCCACCCTGACCTCCCGGGAGATCCTGCTGGTCAGGGTCGAGACCGAGCATCACGAGGGGTACGGGGAGTGCGTCACCATGGCCGACCCGCTGTACTCCTCGGAGTACACGGCGGCGGCGGTGGACGTCCTGCGCAGCCATCTGGTGCCCGCGCTCGGCGCACTGCCCGCCCTCGATCCATGGGCGGTCGCCCCGGCGCTGGCCGCTTTCAAGGGCCACCGGATGGCCAAGGCGGCACTGGAGACGGCCGTGCTCGACGCCTGGCTGCGCGCCCACGAGCTGTCGATGGGCCAGTGGCTGGGGGCGACGGCCGAGCGGGTGCCGGCCGGAGTGTCGGTCGGCATCATGGACTCCGTCCCCGCCCTGCTCGACGCGGTCGACGGCTATCTGGCCGAGGGATACCGGCGGATCAAGCTGAAGATCCAGCCCGGCTGGGACGTGGCACCCGTGCGGGCCGTCCGCGAGCGCTTCGGCGACGACGTGGCGCTCCAGGTGGACGCCAACACCGCCTACACCCTCGCGGACGCCGGGCAGCTGGCCCGGCTGGACCCGTACGGTCTGCTGCTGATCGAACAGCCGCTGGACGAGGAGGACATCCGGGGCCACGCCGCACTGGCGCGGCGGGTGCGGACCCCGATCTGTCTGGACGAGTCCATCGTCTCCGCCCGGTCGGCGGCGGACGCGATCGCGATGGGTGCCTGTTCGGTCGTCAACATCAAACCGGGCCGGGTGGGCGGCTATCTGGAGGCGCGGCGGATCCACGACGTGTGCGCCGCGCACGGCGTCCCGGTCTGGTGCGGCGGCATGCTGGAGACCGGGCTGGGCAGGGCCGCCAACGTCGCCCTCGCCGCGCTGCCCGGGTTCACCCTGCCCGGCGACACCTCGGCCTCCGACCGGTACTACCGCACCGACATTACCGAGCCGTTCGTCCTCGATGACGGCCACCTCGCTGTGCCCCGGGGACCGGGGCTCGGGCTCTCCCCCATCCCCGGCCGACTGGCCGAGGTCACCGAATCGACGGAATGGATCAGCCGATGACCACGATCCGGCCGGGTACGGCAGGGATACCGACCGCCACCGCCGAGGAGAGGATCCGGGCGGCGTTCGACGAAGCCGGGGTCGAGGGATTCTTCCTCGCCCGCGAGATCGACGGGGACCGCACGATCGGCGTCTCGGCGGACGAACCGGTTGTTCTCGCCTCGGTGTTCAAGATCCCGGTCGCCCTCGCCTACGCCCGTGAGGCCGCCGCCGGGCGGCTGGAGCGGACCGAGCGCCTCGCGGTGGACGCACGGTACCGGGACGGCGGAATCGGCACGTCCGGCTGCGCCGACCCGATCGAGATAAGCCTGCGCGACCTCGTCCACCTGATGCTGACGATGAGCGACAACGCCGCCACCGACGTGGTGCTGGCCCGGGTCGGTCTCGACACGGTCAATGGCCTGCTCCGTGAACTCGGCCTGGAGCGCACCCATCTGGTCGGCGGCTGTCTCGAACTGATCAGCTCACTCCTCGCGGACCTCGGTGCGTCCACCGAGGCCGAGGCGCACGCGAAGCTGGCGGCGCTGGGGCCGGAGCGGATCATGGAGCTCTCGGTGTGCGTGCCGGAGCTCACCACCCGTTCCACGGCCCGGGAGACCGCCGAACTGCTCGCCCGTATCTGGCGTGACGAGGCGGGTTCCGCGGTCGCCTGCGCCGAGGTACGGGCCGTGATGGCCCAGCAGATCTGGCCGCACCGGCTCGGCTCCGGGTTCGACGACAGCTACCGCCTGGCCGCGAAGACCGGGACGCTGCCGGGCTGGCGCAATGAGGCCGGGGTGATCGAACATCCGGGCGGCGGGCGCTGGGCGGTGGCCGTCTTCACCCGGTCCGACACCCCCGACCTGCGCAATCCCCGGGCGGACCGGGTGATCGGGCAGGTGGCGCGACTGGCCGTGGACGAACTCCGATCCCTTAGTTTGTGACGATGACGGAGCAGCCGCGGGCCGTGCTCGGCCGGATACTCACGGATCTGGGATCGACGCTGATCGAGGTGGTGGCCGGGGAGGCGGATCCGGCCCGTGCCGTGACCGGGGTGCTGATCCAGGACCCGTTGGACGAGCCGGCCCGGCTGCCGGGTGCGGTGGTGCTCGGCGTCGGGGTGTACGGCGCCGAGCAGGTCGCCGCCCTCGTCGACCGTGCCGCCGGTCTCGGCGCGGCGGCCGTGGTGGTCCGGTCGCCGGTCCCGGTGGAGGGGCCGGTGTCCGAGGCGGCCGCGCGCACCGGCCTCACCGTGCTGGGCCTGACCCCGGGCGCGTCCTGGGCGCAGGTGGCGGCGCTGCTGCGGTCGCTGCTCGCCGTCGACGAACTGGGCACGGTGGGCGGTCCCGACGAGGCCGACGGCGGTGAGCCGCTGGCCGGGGATCTGTTCGCCCTGGCCAACGCGACGGCCGGGCTCCTGGACGGCCCGGTCACCGTGGAGGACCGCAACGGGCGGGTGCTGGCCTTCTCCAGTCGGCAGGACGAGGGCGACGAGGCCAGGATCGCGACCGTCCTGGACCGCCAGGTGCCCGCGGAGAAGCTGCGGGCGCTGGAGGAGCGCGGCGCCTTCCACGCCCTGTACCGCAACGAGGGTCCGGTCTTCGTGGAGGGCATCTCCGCCAAGCCCCGGGTCGCGATCGCCGTCCGGGCGGGCGGTGAGATCCTCGGTTCGATCTGGGTCGTCGTCGACGGCCCGCTGAGCGAGGACCGTACGCAGTCCCTGCACGAGGCCGCGAAGGTGGCGGCCCTGCATCTGCTGCGGCAGCGGACGGGCGAGGACGTCGAGCGCCGGCTGCGCGCGGATCTGCTCGCCACGGTGCTGGAGGGCGGCCCGCACGCGCCCCAGGCCGCCATCCGGCTGGGTCTTTCGGTGCAGCCCGCCTGCGTCCTGGCCCTGGCGGTCACCGGAGAGGCGTCCGCGCCCGACCGGGCGGCGGCGGGCGAGCGCGTCGCGGAGGCCCTCGCCCTGCATCTGTCGGCGATCCACCCCCGTACGGCGGCGGCCTCGCTCGGTGGTGTCAGTTACGCGGTTCTGCCGACGAGTTCGGACGAGCAGGCGCTGCGGGTGGCCGAGGCGTTCCTGGGCCGCATCGGCGGTCGCGTCCCGGCCGTCATAGGCGTCGGCAGGCTCGCCGCGCGCCCGGCCGAGCTGCGGCGTTCCCGCGCGGACGCGGACCGGGCGCTGCGGGTGCTCTGCTCCGGGCGCTCGGCGCGCCGGGCGGCCCGGCTGTCGGACGTCTACGCCGCCTCGCTGCTGGCGGAGCTGACGGACCGGATCGCCGCCGAGGACGATCTTCCCGACGGTCCGGTGGTCCGGCTGCGCGCCTACGACGCGCAGCACCACACCGCCCTCACCGAGACACTGGACGCCTGGCTGAGCACGTTCGGTGATGTGATCGCCGCCGCGGCCACCGTCCATATCCACCCCAATACCTTCCGGTACCGGCTCAAGCGGCTGGCCGTGGTGGCGGGCATCGATCTCGGCGACCCGGAGGCCCGGTTCGAGGCCATGCTCCAGTTGCGGCTGCGGCCACCCGGTCCGTGATCCCCGGTACGTCCACCGGGCCCTCGCCGCCCGCCGCGGTGGCGGGCTCATTGCAGAGCGTGCACCGCCGCCCCGAACAGCGCCGGTGCGCGCTGGGCCGCGGTGACGATCAGACGGCCTCCGCAGGGGTACCGGGCCGCCCTCAGCAGGGCTTCGGTGAGCAGCCGGTGACGTCTCGTCAGCCCGGCCCAGTGCCGGGGGTAGTCCTGGGGGCGGCCGGCGGCCAGGCAGCTGATCGCCGCGGTGGCCGTCGCCATGGCCAGGGCGATGCCCTCGCCCGTCAGCGCGTCGATGTAGCCCGCCGCGTCGCCGACCAGCAGGACGCGTCCGGCCCGCCGGCTCCGGGCTCCCTGCCGCAGGGGTCCGGCGCCGCGTACGGGGGTGGCGTCCAGGCCGTCGAGTACGGCGGCGAGCGCGGGAAAGGCGGTCAGGTGCTGCGCGTAGGGGCGGCGGTCGCGGCTGAGCACGGCCACGCCCACGAGGTGCTCCCCGACGGGTGTCACATAGGCCTCGCCCTGCCGGGACCAGTGGACTTCGACGAAGTCCGTCCAGGGGGCGATCCGGTAGTGGCGGCGCAGCCCGTAGCGCCGCGGCGCCGCGGCGGGGCGGTCGAGGCCCAGCTCACGGCGGAGCGGGGAGTGCAGGCCGTCGGCGGCGATGAGCCAGCGGGCGGTGAGTCCCATCGCGCCCGACGCTGTCGTGGTGCTGGCGGATCCCGGTCACCTTGCCCGGCACGACCCGGACGCCGAGTTCCACGGCCCGCCGGTGCAGCGCGGTGTGCAGTTCGGTGCGCCGTACGCCGAGCCCGTGGCCGTCGCGGAACGCCGCCTGGGCGCTGCGGCCGCCTTCGAGGTAGCGGATTCCGTGCAGTTCGCGGCCGGAGGGCCGCACTCCCAGCGCCCGCAGGGCCGCGACCCCGCTCGGCATGATCCCCTCGCCGCACGCCTTGTCGACGGGGGTGGTGCGGGGTTCGACCACGACGGTGTCCATCCCCGCGCGGGCCGCCGCGATCGCCGCGGCCAGACCGGCCGGGCCGCCGCCCGCCACCAGGACGTCGATCACACCCGCACGTCCGCTTCCGGCATACGTGCCAGCGCCCCGTCCTCGCACCGGATCCGCACGGCCATCAGCGCGGCGTTGAGCAGGGTGAACACGGCGGCGGTCACCTCAGATCAGACCTGGTCACAGGTGCCAACACGTGCAAGTGCCGACCGCCCTAGGAACCGACCTACGGGAGGCACAGTTGCGTCCCCCCGCCAGCACGGCGGGGGGACGCAACTGTGCCTCCCCGCCGTGCTGGCGGGGGGACGCCGCGAGCGCACGCGACAGGGAGCGTCGGAGAACACATCACTCCAGGTCAGCGCACCCGTCCCCGCGGTTTCAGCGCCACCGGCGGCAGTGCGGGAGCAGACAGCCGGTCGCCGTCGTAGCCGTGAACCTCACCGAAGCGGGAGCCCTCCGCCCACGCCTGCCGGGCCTCCTCGATTTCCTCGTGGGAACGCCCGATGAAGTTCCACCACATGACGATCTCCTCCTCGAAGGGCTCACCGCCCACGAGCATCAGGCCGGCGTCGGATTCCGCGCGCAACGGGAGTTCCGTGCGGCCGCAGCCGAGGTAGAGCATCGAGCCCGGCAGGACGGGTACGCCGTCGACCTCGGCCTCGCCGGACATCGACAGCACCGCGTACTCGAAGTCGGGGTCGAGCGGGAGGCGCGCCTCGGCTCCCCGGCTCAGGGCCAGGTCCGCGCCGACGATCGGGGTGTACGCGGTGCCGGGCGAGGTCGCGCCGTCGAGGTCGCCGAGGATCACGGTGGCGGTGAGGCCCGGGGCGGTGACCGTCGGCAGGTCGGAGTGGTGCTGGAAGTGCGGCTCGACGTCGCGGTGGGCGTCCGGGAGCGCAACCCAGAGCTGAGCGCCGTGCAGCAGCGCGGCGTGCGACCTGGGGCTCTCCTCGGAGTGGCTGATCGCCCGGCCCGAGGTCATCAGACCGAGTTCGTGCGGGCGGATCGTCGCCAGGCTGCCCAGGCTGTCGCGGTGCAGGACCTCGCCCTCGTGCAGCCAGCTGACCGTCTGCAGGCCCATGTGGGGATGGGGTGGCACCTGCATGCCGGGCTCGTCGGTGATGTCGTCGGGACCGTAATGATCGACGAAGGCCCACGCACCGACCATGCGGCGGCCCAGATTGGGCAGCAGTCTGCGCACTTCGGTGGACTCCCCGAGCTTCACCCGGCGCGGGGTGAGGAGTTCACGTACCGGTTCGGCGACGACGAAACCGCGCCCTCCGCAGACGGAGGGCGCGGCCTGGCGATCGAGATTGCTCATGGCGCTCAACCTATTCCCGTGCGGGTCGGGGCGGGCGTCGCCCACGCCGAAAATTTAGTGGAATGTTAAACCATGTCTTGGTGTTGTGGCGATTGGACACGTACGGGACCGGCCCGGCGGCGTGCCTCGACCGAGGAGGACGAATGAGCGACACCTACTACGAGTTCGGTACGGCCGCCGAGCGGTGGGAGCGCGCACAGTTCTTCTTCGGGTCGAAGGAGTACATGGTCGCCGCCCGGATTCTGGGCGGGCTCGTCGAGGAGGCGCCCGGGCAGGTCGCGCCGCGGTTGCTGCTGGCCAGGGCCTACTACCACTCGGCGCGGCTCGGCCGGGCCGAGACGGAGCTGCGCGCGGTGCTGGAGCTCGATCCCGTCGAGTACTACGCACGGCTGATGCTCGGCCGCACACTGGAGCGGCAGGGGCGCCAGACGGAGGCGGCCACGCACCTGCGGGTGGCGGCCGCACTGTCCGGGGACTTCACCCCGACCGGTGGCGAGGAGCCGCAGGTGCCGGGAACCGCCGGAGACCGGTGAACCATGGGGTACGGGCGGGCCGCGGCCGGAGGATATCCGGGTGCGGTCCGTTCCTGGCGCGTGATAGTCAGCTGAGTCATGACTGTTCTCGGCACGCCACGCCTCCTGCTCCGTCCGATGAGCGTCTCCGATGCCGAGGGCGTGGTGGGAGGCCGGCCGCCGGACGGCGTCCGCTGGGCAGCCGGGTACCCTTCCCCGGGCGATCGGGCGGCGGCCGCGCGCTTCCTCAACACCTGTGCGGACACCGGGGATCCGAGCCCGTTCGGCTCGTACGAGATACAGCTCGGCGAGGACGGGCCGGTGATCGGCGGGATGGGGTTCCACGGAGCACCCGACGGGGACGGGCACGTCACGATCGGTTATGGACTCGTGCCGTCGGTCCAGGGCATGGGGTACGCCTCCGAGGCGCTCCGCGCGCTGCTGCGGTTCGCCCGCGCCCGGGGCGTCGCCTGCGTGCACGGGGACACCGACCTCGACAACCTCGCGTCCCAGCGCGTCATGACGGCCGCGGGCATGCGTCTGGTGAGGCAGGACTCGCTCCTGAAGCACTACCGGGTGGACTGGGACGACGCGGTGCGGCAGGAGTGAGGCGGGGCCGGAGACGGCTGAACCCGCCGGGATCGCACCCTGCGGGTTCAGCCGTACTCCGGCCCGGACCGCGTGTCCGCGTCGGTCAGCCTGCGGCGGTGGCGGCTCGTTTCGCCGTTCCGCTGCCGGCCGTGACCGCCCCGGACCTCGGCACCAGCAGCCGTTCGGTGAGGTAGCCGAAGACCAGGCCGAAGGTGGTCCAGAGCGTGAACTGGACTGCGAGCGTGGCCAGCCGGAACTGCCACAGCAGGGTGGCCGGGAAGTCCTTTCCGACCTCGTTGAACGAGGGCAGGAAGGCGTACGCGAGGCCGATCAGCAGCACATAGCCGGCCGCTGCGGTGATCGTCGCGTTCCAGGCACCCGTGCGGGGAGCCAGCCGCTTGCCGAGGATGACGGCGGCGACGGCCAGCAGCACGCTGAGAGCGACCATCAGGAAGAACAGCGCGGTGCGTTTGCCGATGGTGTCGGGGTTGCCGACCGCCGGTGGATTCGCCGGGTACTTCAGGAACGGCACGACGTACACGGCCAGCAGGGCCGCTCCCGCGATCAGCGCCGCCGTGGCCCGCGGGCCGAACCGGCCCATCCGGCCGAGCGCGTAGCAGAAGACGAGTGCGGCGATGCCGCCGATGGCCACCCCGAAGACGAGTACGCCGGTGGCGAGGCCCGCGGTGGACTGCACGGTGCGGCTGACGAGTTCCTCGCCGCCGCCGTGGTCGTGACTGTGCGCCTCTTCGAGGGCGATGGCCGCGTCCACGCGGGACTCACCGAGGCAGTAGGCGACGATCAGCGCGAGCGCGCCCGCGACGAAGCCGGCCAGCATGCCGCGGACCAGTAGAGCTCTGACAGATATGGAGTTCATGAGGGATTCCCCTGGATCAGCCCGGTGGGTCAGTGGCAGGGGAAACCAAGCAGGTGACGGCCGTCGTGGACCCACTCGTGCACGCCCGCGCCCGAGATGACGGAGGTGGCGCCCTGCTCGGCGCCGACGAAGTAGAGCAGGATCAGCATGACGACGCCGAAGAAGACCGCCCAAGGGGCAATGGCCTTGAGCGAGATGGGGGTGATGGCGGGTGCGCCGGTGGCGGGGGCAGCAGTCTGTGCCATGGCAGAACCTCCTGTGGGAACACGCGTCCCGATCGTGGTGCCTGAGACGAAGGTGCTGGGTCTGACTTACCGCACAGGTACGGGTTCACAGTGGCGCGACCGTGCCGGATTCTCACCGGACTTCCGTCACACCCTCGTCATGTCGTCGCGAC
Source organism: Streptomyces laculatispora (assembly GCF_017353455.1). Classification (GTDB taxonomy): domain Bacteria; phylum Actinomycetota; class Actinomycetes; order Streptomycetales; family Streptomycetaceae; genus Streptomyces; species Streptomyces laculatispora. The sequence goes on along the minus strand of NZ_JAFMPZ010000002.1, from coordinate 3,756 downwards.
CATACCGTCTGGGCGCGGGCGCCGCCATGGCGCCATCCAGGGCACCCCGGGGCCCGGATGCCGTGGTGTGCTTGACCAAGTGGCCACAGTTCAGGGAGTTGAGAGCGGTAATGACGGTACGGGTGATGTTGATCTCACCGGCGATGAACGCCGCGCTGCGCGAGGCCCGGTTCGCCGGCGACGCACCACTTGACGACTCCGGGCTCCGGCAGGCCCGGGCAGCCGCGGACGCGGTGCCGGCCGCGGGCAGGCGCCTGCGGGGGCCGTCCCTGCGCTGCGCCACCACCGCGGACGTGCTGGGACTCCGGTGCCATCCCGAACACGCCCTGCGGGACTGGGAGATGGGCCGCTGGTCCGGCGCACGGCTCAGCGAGGTGAGCGCGGACGAGCCGGATCGGGTGGCGGCCTGGCTGGCGGATCCGTCCGCCGCTCCGCACGGGGGTGAGTCGCTGCTGGAGCTGTGCGCCCGAGTGGGCGCATGGCTCGGCTCCTTGCGCGGGAGTGACGACGGCCCGGTGCTGGGGGTGGCCGAGCCCGCCGTGATCCGCGCCGCGGCCGTCCACGCACTGGACCTCCCGCCGCAGGTCTTCTGGCGGCTGGACGTGGCCCCGCTGACGGTCACGGAGCTCAGCGGCAGGTCGGGGCGGTGGAACCTGCGCTGCGGCCGGCCGCTCGCGCCGGAGCCGGAGAGCTGACGAACGGACCGAGGAGCCGCAGGTTTCGGTGCGTGCAAGAACTGTGGTCCGCAGGGAGCCTTGACACGGTCTTGGTTCACTTCTTAAATCACGTAGTGAACTAAGGCCTCAACTCTCCCACGTGGCCGCCATGCCCCCACTTGTCATATGCATGGCGAGTCACCTTCCGTCCTGCACGGAAAGGAAATCCCATGAGTTCCCCCCACCTGACCAGGCGCCTCCTGGTCTCGGCACTTTCGGTGCTCGCCCTCGTCTCGGCCACCTCCGGCTTCGCCACCGGCGCCCCCGCGCCGTCTCCCGCAGCGCAGGGATCCGCCACGGCCCAGGCGCCCGCCGCCGCGACGTTCACCGACGACTTCGACGGCGCCGCCGGTTCCGCCGTGGACGGCGGCAAGTGGCAGACCGAGACCGGTGACAACGTCAACAACCATGAGCGGCAGTACTACACAGCGGGCAGCAGCAATGCCGCGCTGGACGGCCAGGGCCATCTGGTCATCACCGCACGCAAGGAGAACCCGAAGAACTACCAGTGCTGGTACGGCACCTGCCAGTACACCTCCGCCCGGCTGAACACCTCCGGCAGGTTCACCCAGACCTACGGCCACGTCGAGGCCCGGATGAAGATCCCGCGCGGCCAGGGCATGTGGCCCGCCTTCTGGATGCTCGGCGACGACATCGGACAGGTCGGCTGGCCCAACTCCGGCGAGATCGACATCATGGAGAACGTCGGCTTCGAACCCTCCACCGTCCACGGCACCCTGCACGGCCCCGGCTACTCAGGCTCCGCCGGCATCGGCGCCGGATACACGCTCCCCGGCGGCCAGTCCTTCGCCGACGCCTTCCACACCTTCGCCATCGACTGGGCCCCCAACTCCGTCACCTGGTCCGTCGACGGCAACACCTACCAGCACCGCACCCCCGCCGACACCGGCGGCAACACCTGGGCCTTCAACAAACCCTTCTTCCTCATCCTCAACCTCGCCGTCGGCGGCTACTGGCCCGGCGACCCCGACAACAACACCACCTTCCCCCAGCAACTCGTCGTCGACCACGTACGCGTCACCACCAGCGACAGCCAGCCCCCGGCCGGTTCGGGGACCATCACCGGCCTGGCCGGCAAGTGTGCCGACGTGGCCGGGGCGAACAACGCCAACGGCACTCCCGTCCAGCTCTACGAGTGCAACGGCTCCGCCGCCCAGCGGTGGACTGTCGGCGCCGACGGAACGATCAGGGCTTTGGGCAAGTGTCTTGACGTGGCGTCAGGTGGCACGGCGGACGGCACCGTGGTTCAGCTCTACGACTGCAACGGCTCGGCGGCGCAGCGCTGGAGCGTGAGCGGCGCGCGCGACATCGTGAACCCGCAGGCGAACAAGTGCCTCGATGTCACGGGAAACAGTTCGGCCAACGGCACCCGGCTGCAGATCTGGACCTGCACCGGGGCCACCAACCAGAAGTGGACGGTGAACAGTTGATGCGTCGAGACTTGTTGCGCGGGCGTGCCCCCGCCGTACGGAACGCCCTGGGAGTCGTGGCCGCAGGGGCCCTCCTCGCCGGACTGACCGGCTCGCCCGCACTGGGTGCCGCAACGGCCACCGGGCAGATCACCGGCCTGGCCGGCAAGTGTATCGACGTGGCCGGGGCGAGCAACGCCAACGGCACTCCCGTCCAGCTCTACGACTGCAACGGCTCCTCCGCCCAGCAGTGGAGCCTGGGCAGTGACGGGACGATCAAGGCGCTGGGCAAGTGTCTTGACGTGGCATCAGGCGGTACGGCGAACGGTTCCGTGGTTCAGCTCTACGACTGCAACGGCTCGGCGGCGCAGCGCTGGAGCGTGAGCGGCGCGCACGACATCGTGAACCCGCAGGCGGACAAGTGCCTCGATGTCACGGGGAACAGCTCGGCCAACGGCACCCGGCTGCAGATCTGGACCTGCACCGGGGCCGCCAACCAGAAGTGGACCGCGCCGGCCGTCGAGGGCGGCGGAGGAGATCCGGGCTCGCCCGGGGCCATGGCGGTCGCACCTTACCTCTACAACGGGTGGGGCAGCCCGCCCAGCCCGACCACGGTCATGAACGCCACCGGCGTCAAGTGGTTCACTCTCGCCTTCGTCCTCAGCAACGGCTACTGCAACCCGCAGTGGGACGGCGGCAGGCCGCTGACCGGCGGTGTCGACCAGCAGACGGTGAACACCGTCCGGGCCGCGGGCGGCGACGTCATCCCGTCCTTCGGCGGCTGGAGCGGCAACAAGCTGGAGAGCTCCTGCTCCAGTGCCGCCGAGCTGGCAGCCGCGTACCAGAAGGTGATCAACGCCTACGGTCTCAAGGCGATCGACATCGACATCGAGGCCGACGCGTACGCCAGTTCCACGGTGCAGCAGCGCACGGTCGACGCGCTGAAGACGGTGAAGGCCGCCAACCCGGGCATCAAGGTGTACGTCACCTTCGGCACCGGCCAGAGCGGACCCGACGACGGCCTCATCCGCAAGGCATCGGCCTCCGGGCTGACCGTGGACAGCTGGACGATCATGCCGTTCGACTTCGGCGGGGCGGGCAAGAACATGGGCAACCTCACCGTCAGCGCGGCCGAAGGGCTGAAGAACGCGGTCAAGAACGCCTACGGATACACGGACGACCAGGCATACCGGCACACCGGGATCTCCTCGATGAACGGCATCACCGACGACAACGAGACGGTGACCGTCGCGGACTTCCGCACCATCCTGGCCTACGCCCAGCAGCGCCATCTGGCCCGGCTCACCTTCTGGTCCGTCAACCGGGACCGCCCGTGCACCGGCGGCGGCGCCGACACCTGCTCGGGCGTCTCCCAGCAGCCCTGGGACTTCACGAAGGTGTTCGCCCAGTACGCCGGCTGACGGTTTCGCCCATCGCGCCGTCCCACCCGCACAGGAGAAAAACGTGCTCAGATCTGTCCGAAGGCCCGCCGAGGGCCGATCCGCCCCCTCGCCGACCCGCCGACGGCGGGCGCTGACCGCGGTGTTCGCGGCCGGCGCCCTGGCCGGGTCGGTCCTGGCCGCCACCCCCGCCCCGGCCGCGGTCCCGGC
>NZ_JAFMPZ010000001.1 GCF_017353455.1 Streptomyces laculatispora | reverse complement strand
CGGGCGACCGGTCGCCCGTGCTGGAACGCAACTGCTACCTGCTCGATCTCGGTCGGGAGGACGTGCGGACCCACCTGCTCGACGCCTTCGGCCGTCTGGTGGCGGCGCACCGGATCGACTTCGTCAAGTGGGACCACAACCGCGACCAGGTCGACGGCGGTGACTCGCGCGGCACCGGCCGGCCCGCTTCACGGCGGCAGACCCTCGCCTTCCGCGAACTCCTCGATGAGCTGGCCCGCCGCCATCCCGGCATCTCGTGGGAGAGCTGCGCCTCGGGAGGCGGCAGGATCGACCTGGACGTGCTCGAGCGGGTCCAGAGCACCTGGGCCTCCGACGTCACCGATCCGCTGTCCCGCCAGCCGATCCAGCACTGGAGCGCCCAGCTCGCCCCGCTGGAGTACCTCGGCGCTCACGTCACCGCACCGGTCTCCCACCAGACCGGCCGGACCAGCGTCCTGGACCTCCGCGCGGCCACGGCCTTCTTCGGCCAGTTCGGCATCCAGTGGGACCTCACGAAGGTGCCGGCCCACGAGCTGGACCGTCTCGCGTCCTGGATCGGCCTTTACAAGCGGCACCGCGCGCTCCTGCACACGGGGCGGCTGACGCGTGTCGCGCTGCCCGACGGTCTGCTCGCGCATGGAGTGGTCGCCCGGGACCGGTCGGAGGCGCTCTTCTCCTATGCCCAGCTCGATGAGATCGTGCCCGTGCCGCCTCGACTCCGCATCCCTGGACTCGACCCGGACCGGACCTACCGCGCCTCGCTCATCACGCCGGCCGCCCCGTCGGTCACCTGGGAGGTCACGGGTGTCCAGGCCTCCGGTGCGGCGCTGGGAGCACTGGGGCTGCCAGGTCCTGCGCGGGCACCTCAGAGCGCGGCGCTTGTCCACCTGCGCGCCGTCTGATCCGGCGGATGGTCTCGTCACGCAGCTTGAGCGCGAGTTCGTCGAAGTCGGACTCGAAGGTGAGGCGCTTGATGTCGCCGATGGGCGCTGTCAAGTTGTTGAGTATGTCGGTGCCTGACGGCGAGGGGCAGGGTCTGTCAAAAGAACGGCTCTGTCTCACATCCGGTGGTGACAGATCGTGAGTATTGGGTATCTCTACCTTGCACAGAGTGCGGCCGGTGCTCTGACCTCGTTGCTTTGAAGCGGATGGCAGCGCATCGGGGGCGTTGAGCTTGTCGCGCCGGACTCTTACGGACAGACGCCGGGCCGATCGGTTGGCTTGGCCTATTCGTCGCCGCCGTGACTTTCCGTCAACCCAAGGGAACGACCGCTGTGGTGCACGGACCTGCGGATTCGTGATCGTGACGAGCGGCAGCAGCGTCTGCTGATGGGAGCCAAGGCCTGTTGGCCTGGGGGACGGTGGGATCCGGGCCGTCGCTCGGGCGGCCGAGGTCAGCGAGACGACGGTCCGTAAGGGGGTGGATGAGCTGGAGGCCGGCGAGGGGCCCCTGGGGCGGGTCGGCAGGCCTGGAGGTGGACGGAAGAAGGCCGCCGACCTGGACGCGGGGCTGCGGCCCGCGCTGCTCGCCCTGGTCGAGCCGGACACGCGCGGAGACCCGATGTCGCCGCTGCGCTGGACGACCAAGTCGACCCGGAACCAGGTCGGCGAGCTGACCCGCCGGGGACACAGGGGCAGTGCCGACACGGTCGGTGACCTGCTGCGGGAAGAGGGCTTCAGCCTGCAGGGCAACGCCAGGACCATCGAGGGCAAGCAGCACCCGGACCGGGACGCCCAGTTCCGCTGCATCAACGAGCAGGCCAAGGACCACATCGGCGCGGGGGACCCGGTGATCGGCGCGGACAGCAAGAAGCAGGAACTGGTCGGTTCAGGAACGCGGGGCGTGAATGGCAGCCCTCGGGCGATCCCGTCAAGGTCAGGACGCATGACTTCCTGGACCGGCAGAGGCTGGGCAAGGCGATCCCGTACGGGATCCACGACATTGCCGCGAACTCCGGCTGGGTCAGTGTCGGCACCGACCACGACACCGCCGCCTTCGCGGTCGCCTCGATCCGCCGCTGGTGGCACGGGGCCGGACAGGGCGACTACGCCCGCGCCCGTCGGCTGCTGATCACCGTCGTCGCGGGGGCTCCAACGGCTACCGCATCCGGGCATGGAAGACCGAACTCGCCGCCCTGGCCGCCGAGACCGGCCTTGAGATCACGGTATATCACCTACCGCCGGGCACATCGAAATGGAACAGGATTGAGCACCGGCTCCTTTCCCACATCTCCATGAACTGGCGCGGCAGGCCCCTGTCCGCGTCGGGGACGTGAGGGCCAGACGCGGCCACTCGCGTCCCCGGGCCTTCGTGTGTCGACACGAGCTGTCACGGCCCATGCGTGGTCACCGACTCCGAGCGAGTCGTGGAGAGTGGGCGTGCCCCGAGAGGCTGACCGGATCCCCGGTCACCACCGCGGCTTCGTCGGGTTGAAGTCCGGGTGGAACCGGCGCATGTAACCCGTGTCGTCGCGTCCGGTGATGCCCTGCCGAAGGTAGTTCTCATGCAGCCGGGCAAGCGCGTCCCGGTCCAGCCGCACGCCGAGCCCCGGCGACATCGGCACTGGCACGGCGCCGTCGACGAAGGTCAGCGGGCGCTCCACCACGTCGACACCCAGCTGCCAGGGCGTATGGGTGTCGGCGGCGTAGGACAGCTGCGGCAGTGCCGCGCCGAGGTGGGTCATCGCGGCAAGGCTGATGCCGAGATGGCTGTTGGAGTGCATCGACAGGCCAAGGCCCCAGGTCTCGCAGATGCCCGCCAGGCGCACAGACTGCCGCAGTCCGCCCCAGTAGTGGTGATCGGACAGGATGACCTGAACGGAGCCGCGATCGACGGCCTCGGGAATGTGGTCGAAGGAGACCACGCACATGTTGGTCGCCAGCGGCATCCCGGCGGTCTCGGCGACGGCGGCCATGCCGGCCAGGCCCTCGGTGGGATCTTCGAGATATTCCAGCAGGCCCTGAGTCTCGGCGGCGACCCGGCGGGAGGTCTCGACGCTCCACGCGGCGTTGGGATCGATGCGCAGCGGCAGCGTGGGGAACTCCTCACGCAGCGCGCGAATGGCGTCGAGTTCCACGTCGGGAGGGAAGACACCGCCCTTCAACTTGATCGACTGGAAGCCGTACTTCTGCACCATCGTCCGGGCCTGGGCCACGATCCCGGCAGGGTCGAGCGCGGCGCCGAAGAGGTCCGGGGCATCGCCGGGATGCTGCGCCCACTTGTAGAACAGGTACGCCGAGAAGGGCACGGCGTCGCGTACCCGGCCACCGAGGAGATCGTGGACCGGACGGCCGATCGCCTGGCCCTGTACGTCGAGGCAGGCGACCTCGAATGCGGAGAAGACCCGCAGCGACACCTTCTCCGGGCCCATGCCGCCGGACGGACCGAGTTTCTCCGACGGCGCGTCAACGGTGCCGAGCAGCCCGTCCACCACGGACTTGACGTATTCGGTCCGGAACGGGTCCAGCCCGATCAGCAGCGGTGCGACCGTACGCAGCACCGCCAGGTGCGAGGCGTCGCCGTAGGTCTCGCCGAGCCCGACGAGTCCGTCGCCGCAGTCGACTTCGATGATCGCGCGCAACGCCCACGGCTCGTGGCAGCCCACGGCGTTGAGCAACGGCGGGTCAGGGAATGCGATGGGCGTGATGCGGATGTCGACGATCGTGGGGGGCCCTGACGGGCTCTGTGGCTCCATGGGGCCCTTCCTCGTACGAGAACCAGTCGTCATGCGCGGGACTCCTCCAGTCGACGGAGCGCCGTGCGTCCTCGGTCCACGATGGACGCGAGTTGTGCGACGTGCTCCGGTGTGGCCTTCACCAGCGGCGGGCGGACGGGGCCGACGGCCAGACCGGCCAGCTGCGCACCGGCCTTGACCAGCGAAACGGCGTAGCCGGGCACGCGGTCGCGCAGCGCGGCGAACGGCAGGTAGAACTCCGTCAGCAGTGTTCGCTGCGCCTCCTCGTCGTCGTCGCGCACAGCCCGGTGGAACGCGGTGGCGATGTCGGGGGCAAAGCAGTGCACCGCCGAGGAGTAGCTCTCCACGCCGATCGCCGCGTAAGCCCGTGCGCTGAGCTCCGCAGTCGGCAGGCCGTTGAGGAATCCGAACTCGGCGGCGCGGGGGTGTCCACTGGTACGTACGGCGGTGACCAGGCGCAGCATCGCGTCGACGTCGCCGCGGCCGTCCTTGATGCCCACTACGTTCGGGATGTCGAGCAGCTCCACCGCGGCTGCCGGATCGAAGACCGCGTTGGCCCGCTGGTAGACGGTGATCGGCAGCGGTGTGGCCGCGGCGACGTAGCGAATGTGGTGCACCAGCCCCTGCGGGGTGGACGTCAGCAGATAGGGGGGCAGCAACAGCAGTCCGTCGACGCCGCATTCCTGCGCGGTCAGCGCGAACTTCCGCGCGACCCGCGGGCCTCCGCCCGCCCCGGCGAACACCGGTATGCGTCCGGCGACCTGCTTCACCGCGGTGGCCACGACCTGCCGGTACTCGTCGAGCCCGAGCGCGGGGAACTCGCCGGTGCCGCACGCCACGAACAGCCCACTGGGTCCGGCGGCGATCTGTGCCTCGAGGTGGGAGGCGAAGACGTCCAGGTCGACCTCGTCGGCGTCGTCGAAGGGAGTCAGAGGAAAGGAGAGCAGTCCCGAGAGCCGCGTTGTTCGTTCATCGCATTTCACGGTATTCATGGATGAATCTCCACTTCAAGGGTTACCTCGGCCGAGGCGGTACCCGGCCGACTGTTACGAGCAGATGGCTGATATGAACGGATGGCTGTCACAAGGTCTGCCCCAGCGGGATGGCGCACCAGTCGCCCCCGAGCCGGGGTGTGATCGAGTCGGCAGGGTCCGGCAGGCCGCACTCTCCGATCACCTCGGGTGCGAACTGCTCGGCGTCGTCGAGCGGGTGGTACCCGATCGCCTCACCTTCGGCCAGGCTCACCCAGCCCCGGGTGTTGCGGCTGACTCCCCAGACGATCCGGTAGCCGGGTTCGCGGCAGCTCAGGCAGGCTTCGACGAGGCGGTGCCCGTCGGCCGGTGACAGCCAGGTGGACAGCCCGCGCATCCCGTTCGGCGTCGGGAACCAGCTTCCGATGCGCAGACAGATGATGTCCATGCCGAAGCGGTCGTGGTACAGGCGCCCGGCGGACTCGATCGCGGCCTTGCTCCAGCCGTAGAGGGTGTCCGGGCGGGCCGGTGCGTCTGCGGCGACCGGAGTGCCGTCGTACTGGTGGAAGCCGACGGCATGTGCCGAGGAGGCGAGGACGACCCGGGGCACGCCGGCCAGCCGGGCCGCCTCCAGGAGGTTCAGTGTGCCGCGCACGTTGCGGTCCAGTACGTCGTCCAGGGTGGACTCGACGCTCTGGCCGCCGAGATGGACGATCGCGCTGACGCCCCGGCATGCCTCCAGCAGCGCCTCGGTGTCGGTGAGAGAGGCGATCACGGTCTCCTCCGCTCCGCTCCCTTCGACGGCGGCCGGCGTGGTGATGTCGAGAAGCCGCAGCGTGCGGCCCTCCCGCGCCGCCAGCGGCCGCAGTTGCGTGCCGACCCTGCCGGCGGCGCCCGTGAGCAGAATCCGGGTGGTATCGGTGGAGCCGGTGGCGTGCGCGCCCCGGGGCATGCGGAACCTCCAATGTCGTTCGATGCGTGACTGAGCGGCGTCCATGACCGGCAGCGGCCCGGCCTTCCGGTCACGCCCCGGCGCCGGCGATCAGGTGGCCGAGCCGTAGCAGGGCCACCCAAGTCAGCGCCGGGAGAGGGCAGTACCGGTGGCCGCTGGCGAACGCGTCGCCCGCGCCCACCGGTTCCCCGTACAACCGACAGCGACCCGTATCGTTCACCGCGGACATGGGTGAACACGGTCGCGGTAAGGATCGCGCCCGCCTACCGGCTTGCAGCCGGATGGTCCTATTCGTCGCGCTGCGACGGCTTGGCCGCGCCGGTCGCGTGGCGACGGAAGGCCTCTGCGGCGTCGTCCTCCCGGCCGTTGACGAGTATGTCGAGCAGGCGCGCGTGTTCGTCGACCAGCTTGTCGCGGCTGCCGGTGTAGAACGGGTTGGAGACCACGCGCAGCGTCCAGAGACTGGGCTCCATCACCTCCCACAACCGCGGCAGCAGGTGGTTGCCGCTGGCCTGGCAGACGAGGCGGTGGAAAGCCATGTCGCTGTCGCGGAAGCTGCTCGGGTCGTCGTGCAGGGCCGCCCGTCGCATGTCGTCGATCACCGATTTCAGCTGGTCGACGTAGCCCTCGGCGCGGCGCTGGGCGGCGGCTCGGGCGGCGAACTCCTCCAGCAGACCGCGCAGCTCTCGTGCCTGCTCGGCCTGCTCGATCGAGATGCTGGCGACCCGGCTGCCCAGCCGTGGCACGTGGGTGACCAGGCTCTCGTGTACCAGCCGTTTGACGGCCTCGCGCACGGGAGCCTGGCTGATGCCCAGGCGTTTGGCGATGTCGGATTCGACGATCCGCTGATCCGGCGCCATCTCGCCGCTCAGGATGGCCGAACGCAGCAGCCGGTAGACGCGGTCGGACAGCAGCCCGCCCGACGTCATACCCCTGTTCTGTTCGAGCAGATCGTTCAGACCAGTCATCAGTGCTCCCTCTGCCGGATCATTGTCATCCTGTCCATGGTGGACGTGCCCGCCGGATCGATTCCGTAGGCCCCGACGGCCGTTCCGCCCCATACTGCGGCGGCTTCGTCCGCGGTCAGCGCGCCCAGCACACCGGCCGCGGCCCCGGCCACGTCCTCGTATGCCGACCACTGGGTGCTGACCGGCCAGTCGGATCCGAACATCAGCCGGCGTGGCCCGAACACGTCGAGCAGCACCCGAGCAACGGCATCCATGGGCACTCCGCCCGGCTCGGCGGTGGCCTTGCCGAGTCCGGACAACTTGCACACCACGTTGGGCAGTCGGCCCAGTGGCGTCAGCTGCGCGGCCCATTCGCCGAGGCCTTCGCGCCGCACATTGACGGCCGAGATCGCGGCGTGGTCGACGACGAACCGCACCTGCGGCAGGTCCCTGGCCGCCGCGTATGCCTCACGCAGAGTCCCGTGCCCCAGCAGCAGGTCCATGGTCAGGCCCCGCTCACCGAGAGCCGCGAGTGAACGCCGCACCTGGGGCAGTCCGAGACGGGCGCCCTCGCCTGCCCCGACCGGGTCACGGACCCCGACCAGCGCCGAACTCCCGTCCTCCGCACGGAGTGCGTCGATCGTGTCCACAGCGGCCGGATCGGCGAGATCCGCGTGGACGACGACGCCGGAGAGCCGTGCGGACCGCGCGGCCAGGCTCAGCAGCCAACGGGCCTCGGCCACGGTCCGCCCGGCCTGCACAACCACAGCCGTCACCGATCCGGCGGCCGCGGTGAGGTCGTCGAGGAGGAAGGGGCGGTTCAGTTCGCCCGCGGACCGCAGCCACGCGTGGTCGTGCAGGCCGGGGTCCCACAGGTGGACATGTGCGTCGAGGGCGGTCACGGCGTCGGCACCTCCTGCGGGAGCAGCCCCGCCGCGCGCAGCTCTGCCCACAGGTCGGCGGGGACGGTGGTCTGCGCCATGGCGAGGTTCTCCCGCACTTCATCGGCCGTCCTGGCTCCGACGACCAGAGTGGACACGGCAGGATGCCCCCACCCGAACTGCAGGGCCACCGCCTTCATCGGCACCCCGTGGCGGGCACAGATCTCCGCGATGGCCAGCGCGGCGGCAACCTTGTGCGGTTCGGCTGTCCGGTAGTCGTACCTCGCGCCGGGTCGCGGATCGGCCAGCAGGCCGGAATTGTACACACCGCCCAGGACGACCCCGACACCGCGAGCCTCGCATTCGGGCAACAGGCCCGTCAGAGCTTCCTGGTCGAGGAGAGTGTACCGGCCGGCCAGCAGCACGCAGTCCACGTCGACCCGCGTGACGATCCGCTCCAGCATGGCGCTCTGGTTCATGCCCGCGCCCACCGCCGACACCACGCCTTGCTCCCGCAGGCCGACCAGGGCGCGGAAGGCCCCCGCGAGGGCCTCCTGCTCATGGTGGTCGGGGTCGTGCACATGCGCGATGTCCACCCGGTCCAGGCCTAGCCGGGTCAGGCTCTCCTCCAGGCACCGCATGGTGCCGTCGTAGGAGAAGTCCGGCTCGGCCCCGTCGCCGGTCAGGAGGTATCCGACCTTGGTCGCGACGACGACCTCGGACCTGGGCACCCCGGCCAGCACCTGGCCGAGGCGCTGCTCGGACACGCCGTTGCCGTACCGGGGAGCGGTGTCGAACAGGCGCGTCCCGCCCGCCAGCGCGGCATGCACCGTGCCGGTGGCGTCCTGCTCCGGAACCGGCTCGTACAGGTTGCCCAGGGGCGCGCAGCCCAGGCCGAGCCTGCCGACCGTGAGACCGGTGCGGCCCAGCACACCCGGGCCCGAGACCTGGTTCATCGCTGCGACGACCGCTGCTGGTCGCGCCACTGCTCGTACTCCGCGCGCGACTCCGAGGTCAGCGGGTAGTAGTTGCCGAGCTTGGCGCCCTGGTCGAGGCGCATCCGGCTGAACACCTCCCACTCCTGGTGGTCCTGGGCCGTGGCGACCACCTCCGGTGCGGTCGCCTGGGGGACGACGACGGCGCCGTCGTCGTCGGCGACCACGATGTCGCCGGGCAGGCACAGCACTCCGCCGGCGGCAACCGGCACGTCGTAGGCCCAGGGGAACAGTTCCGACTGGGAGGCGTAGTGCGGGGTGGTGCCGGTGCACCAGATCGGCACGCCGAGCTCGCGGATCCGCGGAGCGTCCCGGATCCGGCCGTCGACGACGATCCCGGCGCCGCCCTTGCGCTTGAAGTAGCGGACGAGCATGTCGCCGACACAGCCGCTGAACGCCGACCCGTACGCCTGGATGACGAGGACGTCACCGGGCTGTACCGCCTCCAGCACCGCCCACAGGGCGGTCTGGCGCTCGACGGCCTCCTGGGCCAGGCCGCTGGCTATGTCCTCGCGCTGCGGCATGAACTGGAGCGTCAACGCCGACCCGGCGATCTTCTGCCCGGTCGCGAGGGGCTGCGGCCCCTCCATCCACGTGCGCCTGATGCCCATGCCGTGGAGCTTCGCGCACGCGGTGGCGCTGCTCACCTGGCCCATCTGGCCCACCAGTCCCGCATCGGCACGCTGGTACGCGTCGCCGCGCACCGGGAGGGGGAACACCGGCTGGGCCTGTTCATCGGTCGTCATTCTGCTTCTCCTGGTATCGGTCGAAAGTGGGGTAGCTCGGGGTGAACTGGTGGCGCCGGACCTGCATGTCGAGGCCGAGCCGGGTACCCGGCGGCAGGATCACCAGCAGGTGGTTGTCGCGCACGTCGATGCGCCGGGTACTGGTCGTGAACTCGTCTGCCCGGTAGGCGCGGTTGGGGCCGGGGTAGCCGTCGTCGAGTTGATCCACCACGACGTGGTCGATGCCGTCCTCGGCGAACGCGCCGGCCTGGACGACCACACGGCGTTCTTGCGTAGTGCTCAGGTTGACCAACTGGACGCCGACCCGGGTCTCGTCGAGCCCCTCGACGAGGGCGGCGACGTCGGCCGGCAGGCCGGGACGGCCGCGGTCGGCGTCCCAGTAGCGCACCCGGGACTGCTGGAGCCCGCCGTTGTAAGGAGCGGCGGGAGCGCCGGTGGTCAGCTGCACCAGGATCTCGGTCACCACGGGATTGAGCCGCTGCCACCAGTGGATGTCATCGGTGCGGACCGATGACGCGTCCTCGCGGACGAGTGCCATCCTGCGGGCGACCTGACCCAGCGCCATGCCGAGGGACCGGGCGGGGTAGTCGAGGTTGCGACCGTCGAGGTAGGCGAGCCACGGCGCCTCGTGTCCAGCCTCCTCCTTGTCACGGAAGGCGTGCACGGTCGTCCAGTCGTAGCCGCATTCGCGTTCCACGCGGTCCAGCCGCTGCCGGTCCTGCGGGTCGCCGGAGCACCACCAGATCCAGGCCGGGAAGGCGATCTGCAGTGGCTGGTGGTCGAACCAGCCGTGCAGGCCGTACCGGTAGGGCACCAGTTGCAGGTCGCTGTCGGCATCAGGGCCGAGGCGTTGGAGCCAGGTCGAGGCCATGCTGGAGTCACCGTCACGAACCGGCCCGCGCGTCGCCTCTTCCAGCACCCGGTCCAGTGGGGCGCGGGCCAGGTCGAACCACGCGTTGTCGCCGGTCACCAGAGCGGCGTTCATGGCAGCGACGACCGCGACCGCGCCGACGCTGTGCAGACCGTGCGGCCAGGTCCAGCCGTACGGGCCGCCGTACCAGCGGCCGTCGTGCAGCTCACCGACCTCCCCGGAGGGCCCCACGTTGTCGGGGATGACGCCGCCCGCGGCGGCGGCCCGGTCCCGCCAGGCCTGCACGTAGTCGACGAGCCAGTCGCGGTACCGGTCCTCGCCCGTGTACAGCCACGCGTTGGCGATCAGCGAGGTGGAAGCGAGGTTCACCGCGACGTCGCCGTCGCCGAGCCGCCGGTTCATCGCCTCGCCCATACGCCGCGCGTTGACGGGGTCGGCCAGGTCGTCCCAGGTGTCGATGCCGGGCAGATCCTCCAGGGGAAGGCCGTACGGTTTCATGTTGGTCAGTCCGGCGCCGAACCCCTGCGCCCATCCGTCGTCCACGCCCCGGCGCGGTCCGCCGGCCCCGGTGTGCGGAGCCCGGATGATCCGCTGCGAGCCGTCGACATTGCCGACGGGCGAGGTGGGCAGGTAGAGGTCGGCGAAGCGCAGCGCCCGCTCGCGGAACGTGTCGTCGGACGGGTCGGCCGCGCAGATCCCGTAGAACATCAGCAGCGACTCGCCCTGGTGGAACCAGTCGTACCCGCGCTCGTACTCATCGACCAGGAACCCGGCTTCGGAAAGCTGTCGAGTGATCCCGTTCCAGTGCTTCTTGCAGGCGTCGAGGAGGTCGTCCGCCCCGCCGAGCATGTACAGCATCGGCCAGTTGAAGAACGGTTCGTAGAAGTCGTCCGCCCCGTCACGGCCTTTCAGTTCCCCGTCGAAGCGCAGCCCGCCGTCGGGGTGGCAGTACCGGTCCTCGAAGACCCGCCATGTCTCGTCCAGCACCGAGAACAGCTGTCGTTGCAGTACGGCCCAGGCCGGCGGTTCGCAGGCCGGCACGGACGCCGTCACGCTCACCATGTGCTTGCCCACGGTCACCCCTTCGTCGCGCCGGCGGTGAGGCCACCGACGATCTTGCGTTGCATGATCACGAAGAAGACCAGCACCGGTGCGATCGCCAGGAGCAGCGTCGGGTAGACCACGGACAGGTCGGTGGTGTGCAGACCGATCGCGGAGTACACGCCGGTCATCACGGTATACAGGCCCGACGTCGGACCCAGCACGATCTGCGGGTTCACGAAGTCCGTCCAGACCCCGATGGTGTGCAGGACGACCGCGGTGACCACGACCGGCCGCATCAGCGGGAAGATCACTTGCCAGAAGGTGCGCAGCCGGCCCGCGCCGTCGATCTGCGCCGCCTCGTCGAGCTCCCGGGGGATGGACTTGATGTAGCCCACGAACAGGAACATCGACAGGGGCAGGGTCAGCGTCGCCTCGTACATGACGAAGCCGGGGATCGTGCCCATCAGACCCGTGAAGCGCAGCACGTAGATCACCGGGATGACCAGGACCTGCCCGGGGATGAACAGCCCGGCCAGGAACACCAGCAGCATCCCCTTGTGCCACGGGCGGGTACCCCGGGCGATGACGTAGGCGGCCGGACCGGCAAGCGCCAGAGACAGCGCGTTGACCAGGACCACGAACAGCACCGTCACACCGAACGCCTTGATGATGTTGTAGTCCGGCGACGACAGCGCCGATCGGAGATAGTCCGTGGACAGCACGCCCGGGTCGGCGGAGAACGGCCGTTGACGGATCGCCGATTCCGGTTTGAACGCGTTGACGATCACGAGGTACAGCGGCGCCAGCATGACCAGTGCGAAGAGACCGAGCATGACCGAGCCGACCCGGCTGCCTGCATTGCGGTTCACAGTTCCACCGCCTTCTCGCTGCGCTGGCGCAGCGCCACGATCACGACGGCAAGCACCGCGATGACGACCATGAGGACGATGCTCTGGGCCGAGGCGTAGCCGATCTTCCCGTTCAGGAACGACTCCGACAGGACCAGGTACGCATACGTCTGCGTGTGGCCGGCCGGACCACCGTCGGTCATCGCCAGTACCAGGTCGTAGACCCGAAGCAGTTGGACGAGTACGAGGACCACGTTGATCGTCACCGTGGGTGCCAGCATCGGCAGCACGACCTGGCGGAACGTCTGCCAGCGTGAGGCGCCGTCGATGCGCGCCGCCTCCAGGAGCGACTCAGGGATCGTCTGCAGCCCGGCGAGGTAGAGGACCACGTTCACCCCGAACGTCGACCAGATCACCACGAAGACGACCGCTGCGAGCGCCCACTGCGGATCGGACAGGAACGGGATCTTCGAGCGGTGCGCCGCGGTCAGGAGGGTGTTGACCGCTCCTTCGCTGCTCAGTATGGCCGACCACAGGAAACCGATGATGACCGCGCCGAGCACGTGCGGGTAGAAGAACAGGCCCCGCAGCATCGCTTTGACGCGCCCCTGGCCGTTGAGCATGACCGCGAGGCCCAGGCCGAGGACGTTGCAGGCCACGGTACCGACCACCGCGATCACGAGCGTGACGTATGCCGCGCTCGCCACGTCCGGGTCGTGGAACAGCTGAACGTAGTTGTCCAGGCCGAGGAATTTGGAGTTGTCGGAGAAACCGTCCCAGTCGGTGAGGCTGAGCCGTCCGGCGACCACGACGGGGGTGAGGATGAAGGCCACGATCGCCGCCAGTGCGGGGCCGACCATGAAGATGCTGGGCAGGCTGCGGGCGGCGCGTACGCGCAGCGGGCGCGGGGAAGTGTGGTGAGTGTGACGGGGGCGCTCGGGGACCGGCGGGTTGTCCGACGGTCCAGGAGCGTTGAGCGTCACGTTACTTGGGCGCATTCGCGGCCCACCACTTGTCCATGGAACCCGCCACCTGATCGGCTGTCGTCCCGAGATACATGCTCTGGACCTGGGTGTTGAACTCTGCGGGGAAGCCCGACGGGGAGGAGTTGTCGCCCAGGCCGGGGCCGACCGCCACGGTCTTGCCGCCGGCCTCGTCGAGGAGCTTCGCGATGTCCTTGGTCAGCGGGGAGGCTTCGTAGCTGTACCCGGTACGGAAGTTGCCCTCCGCGCTCAGCGCCTTCGTGATCGCCTTCTTGTCGCTGACCAGGTACTTCACCAGGTCTATTGCCGCGTCCGAGTGCTTGGAGCTCTTGAGCACCGAGTACGGCATGGCCGGGTTGGCCGCCTGTGGCGGCGTGGAGCCGTCGAACGTGGGGACGGGGAACACGCCCGCGTCGATGCCCGGCTTCGCTTCGGCGAGCGAGGCCGCCAGCCAGTTGCCCATCACCATCGTCGCCGACTTGCCGGCCGTGAAGTTGTTGATCATGTCCTGGTACTTGATGCCGTTGGCGTCCTTGGGAACCAGGCCGTCCTTGATCCAGGACTGGTAGACGCCCAGGTACTTGGCGTAGTTGCTGCCGGCGAAGGTCACGGAGCCCTTGTTCCGCTTCGCGTACCACTGCGGCTCGGTGTTCATCACGTTCGGGTTGGCCATCATCAGGGCCTGCGCGCCGGTGGTCCACTCACCACCGGTCTGCAGCGGCGTGTAACCGGCGCCCTTCAGCCTGCGCAGCGCGGCGGTGAACTCGTCGACCGTCTTGGGCGTCCCGGTGACACCGGCCTTGGCGAAGGCAGCCTTGTTGTAGAACACCAGTGACTGGAGCTGGACGCCGGTACCGGCCATCCACACCTTGCCGTCCAGCTTGGACACCTCCGCGAACGGTGCGTCCTTCACCCACTGCTCGTCGGGCAGCGGCTCCATCTGTCCGGCGAGAGCCGTGTTCTGCCCGCCGGCAAGGATGTCGGGCGGGCTGCCCGCGGCCAGTTGCTGCTTCAGCGTGTCCTCGATGCCCCTGCCGGTGGGCGCCTCGATCGTGACCTTCACTCCGGGGTGACTGGCGACGTACCCCGCCACCAGGTCCTTGTAGAACTGCTTGGTGAGCACCGGAGTGATGTTGACCAGCATGCGGATGTTCTTGTCGCCGCCTGCTGAGTCCGAGCCGGTCGAGCAGCCCGTGAGCAGTGCGGCGGATATGGCGATGGCACCCAGCTTGACCAGGTGCCGGCGAGAACCCGAAACCATCGAAACCTCCATCGATCGCTAATCGCTTATCGCTTATCGATAGCGAGCTCACCATCGAGGACCTGCCGGGCAGCGGTCAAGAGCTGGCAACGGCAGCGTTACCCGTTCGCAACCTACGTGGCGGGTGAACTCGGCTTCTTTCAGCGGGTTTTGCAAGACCCCTTGACACTCGCTGCCGCCGACCCACTACTTGTCGCTCAGCGATTATCGATTAGCCGCAGCATCGTGCAACGAGGGCCCCGCCGGAGGCGCTGTGCGCCCGGACCGAGGGCCCGGTTCCAGTAGGCACCTACGAAAGGCACTACATGTCCAGATTCTCTCGACGTGATCTCCTCAGGGCCGCCGGGGCCGTCGGTGCCGGTGCGTCGGCAGCCCTCATCGCCGGGCCGGCCCACGCCGGTACCGGTGACCGGCGAGAACGGGCCGAGGACCAGAAGTCCTTCTTCGTGGCAACGGACGGGAAGGACTCGAACCGGGGCACGCAGGCCGCCCCATTCGCGACGCCGGAGAAGGCACGCGACGCGATCCGGGCCTGGCGGCAGGGTGCGCCGGGCCGTGCCACGGCACCGGTGACCGTCTTCCTCCGGGGCGGCACGTACCGGCGGACGCGAAGCTTCACCCTCGAAGCGCAGGACTCCGGTGCGCCGGGCCGGCCGGTCACCTACGCCGCCTACAACGGCGAACACGTCCGGCTCGTCGGCGGCGTGGACCTGCCTGCTACCGGGTTCGAGGCGGTCAGCGACGAGGCGATACGCAACCGTCTCCCGGTCGGTTCACGTGACATCGTCCGTGAGTTCGACCTGAAGGCGCTCGGGATCACCGACTACGGCCAGATCGTCCAGACCGGATACGGCCTGCCGCGCACGGTCACCCCGCCCGAACTGTTCTTCAACAGCGAGGCGATGACCCTCGCCCGTTACCCGAGCACCGGGTTCCTCGCCGTCGGCCAGGTCATCGACCCGGGCGGGAACCCCCGCAGCGTCCTCGGTGACCCCGACAAGATGGCCGCCGAATTCGCCAAGGGGGCCACGTTCAAGTACACCGACCCCCGGCCGTCGACCTGGACCGACACCAGTGACGTGTGGATGCAGGGCTACTGGTTCTACGAGTGGGCCGACGGCAACCTTCAGATCAAGGCGATCGACCCGGCGGCGCAGACGGTCTCCACCAAGACCGCCAGCATGTACAGCGTCAAGGCGGGCCAGCGCTACTACTACTACAACGTGCTTGAGGAACTCGACTCGCCGGGTGAGTGGTACCTCGACCGGGCCACCGGGAAGCTGTACCTGTACCCGCCGAGTGACCTGACCGGCGCGTCGGTGCAACTGTCGCTGCTCGCCGACCCGATGGCCGTCCTCAACGGCTGCTCGAACGTCACGTTCTCGAACCTCACGTTCGAGGGGTCGCGCGGCGACGGCATCGTCATCACCGACGGCACGTCCAACACGGTCGCGGACTGCACCCTGCGGCTCCTGGGCGGTCGCGCGGTCACGATCGGTGACACGAGTGTCTCGGCCGGACCGCACGGCGGATCGGGGAACGAGGTCCGCGGCTGCCACATCCAGGCCACCGGCCAAGGTGGCATCGCCCTCGCCGGCGGTGACCGGGCCACCCTCACCCCGGCGCGCAACCGGGCGGTCGGCAACGAGATCCACGACTACAGCCGCCTCCAGTTGACGTACAGCCCCGCGGTCGAACTCGCCGGTGTCGGAAACCACGTCGCCAACAACCACATCTACGATGCGCCGCACGTCGCCATCCTCTTCCGCGGCAACGATCACGTGATCGAGTACAACGAGATCAACGATGTGGTGAAGGAGACCAACGACGCCGGCGCCATCTACGCGGGACGGGAGTGGACCGGACGCGGCACGGTCATCCGCTACAACTTCCTGCACGACATCGTGGGCAGCGGCGGATCCCACTTCGCCTCGGGCGTCTACCTGGACGACTGCTTCTGCGGAACGACGGCGTTCGGCAACATCTTCTACAAGGTGGACACCGCCTTCCAGATCGGCGGCGGCCGGGACAACGTCATCAGCAACAACATCATGCTGTCGTCCGGCCGTTCGGTGACGCTCGACGAACGAGGACTCAACTGGGCGGCGGCGAACGTAGCGCCCGGTGGCGCCTGGGGTATGTACAACATGCTGGCCGCCGTTCCCTACCAGGAAGAGCCCTGGCGGTCGCGCTATCCGAACCTCGTGAACATCGCCGACGACCAGCCGGCGTACCCGAAGTACGACGTCGTCGAGTACAACGCGCTCTACACCGTCGCCGCGCTGAGCATCGCCCCGTCCGCGCGCACGTACGGAACGGTTGACCACAATCTGACACTCACTGCCGATCCCGGCGTCGTGACAGTCGTGGACGGGAAGCCGACCCTGGGCAACGACGACCTGATCGCCGCTCAACTCCCCGGCTACCAGCGGATACCCATGAACCGGATCGGACTCTCGTGACCCGCACGGCCGAGAGCCGCGGGGCAGGGAACCGGCCCAGTCAAAGTCAGTAGATAAATTAGTAATTAATCTTGACGGTGGCCCGGTTGCCCCGTCAGTCTGTATCAGCCGAACGAGGCCCGGCCGCCTGGGTCGGGAGGCCGGGCCTCGTTCCGTGGGCGCGCATGCGGAGTCGCAGGCACACCTCGGCACAGCACGGAGCCGCACCTTTCTGGTCACCCCGCAGTCCAACTCGTCGTACGCGTGAGGCAGTAGCCAACCGTCCGAACGGCGCCACCGGCAGAATCGCCGACAGCTTCACCACCCGAGGAGCCGACAGCCCCATGAACGGAAACACCCGCTTCGCCGACAAGGCGGCAGTGGTCACCGGAGCCGCGTCGGGCATCGGCGCGGCCACCGCCGAACGGCTCGCCGCCGAAGGCGCGGCGGTGATCCTCGCCGACATCGCCGAGGACGCGGGCGAGCGTGTGGCCGCGGGCATCCGAGCAGCGGGCGGCCGGGCCCTCTTCGTCCGCACGGACGTCGCGGACGAGGGCGACTGGGGACGGATCATCTCCGCGGCGCACACCTTCGG
Organism: Streptomyces laculatispora; assembly: GCF_017353455.1. Lineage (GTDB taxonomy): Bacteria > Actinomycetota > Actinomycetes > Streptomycetales > Streptomycetaceae > Streptomyces > Streptomyces laculatispora. Next base: position 44,732 of record NZ_JAFMPZ010000001.1, on the reverse strand, counting down.
CCCCGTCGACGTCCTGGTGAGCAACGCCTTCACGGTCGACGTCACCCCCGCGCACGAGATGACCGTCACCTCGTGGGAGCGCCAGCTCGCAGTGAACCTCACCGGAGCGTTCCTCGGCTTCCGTGCGGTCCTGCCCGACCTGCGCGAACGCCGCGGCGCCGTGGTGCTCACCTCCTCGGTCCACGCCCACAAGGGCATCCCCGGACATCCCGCGTACGCGGCGTCCAAGGGCGCGCTGCTCTCTCTGTGCGGACAACTGGCGGTGGAGTACGGACCCGAGGTGCGGGTCAACGCCGTCCTGCCCGGCCCCATCCTCACCGGGGCATGGGACCGGGTCTCGGAGGAGGACCGGAGGCAGAGCGTCACCGAGACTGCCGCCAAGCGTTTCGGCACCCCCCAGGAGGCCGCGGCGGCGATTGCATTTCTCGCCGCCGACGAGGCGTCCTACATCACGGGATCGAGCCTGCTGGTGGACGGCGGCTGGTCCGTCGTCAAAGCCTCGGCCTGACCGTCTCCGTACCCATCGCGCACCAGAAAGGCACACAGACATGACGCCATACGCGCGCCGCGGAGTGCACGGCCAGACCGTGGAGACTCTCGCGCGCCGGGTGCTGAGCGGCGAGATCCCCGAAGGAGCGACACTCGATCTCGTGGCGCTGCAGGACGAGTTGGACGTCAGCCTGACCGCCTTGCGGGAATCCCTGAAGGTCCTCGCCGCCAAGGGGATGGTCGACGCGCGCCAGAAACGCGGCACCTTCGTCAGAGCCCGTGCCGACTGGAACCTCCTCGACGCGGACGTGCTGCGCTGGCAGTTCGCGGGTGGCACCGTCTCCGGCACCGATCCGGCACTGCTGCACAACCTCGGTGAGGTGCGCGGCATCATCGAGCCGGCCGCTGTCCGGCTGGCCGCCGCCCGCCGCACCGATACCGACCTGGACGCACTCGAAGCTGCCCTCACCGCGATGGGTGAGCAGGACGGCGTCGCGGCCCACGCGGTCGAGGCGGACCTCGCATTCCACCGCGCCCTCCTCGCGGCCACCCACAACGAATTGCTCGAACGCATGGAGATGGTCATCGAGTCGGGCCTCGCGCACCGCGACGAGATCGTGCACAGTTCGCCGCACGGCGAGGACCCCGTACCCAGTCACCGGGCTGTGCTGGACGCCGTACGCGACCAGGACCAGGCTGCCGCCGAACGCGCCATGCGGGACCTGCTCGACCAGGCCGTACGCGACCTCGACCGGGCCCACGGCACCCGGCCGGCCACCGACGAGGGGACCGTGAACCGGTGAAGATCACTCGCATCGAGACCTTCCTCGTACCGCCACGCTGGCTGTTCTGCCGGATCGAGACCGACGAGGGCGTCGTCGGCTGGGGGGAACCCGTCATCGAGGGGCGGGCCGAGGTCGTCCGCGCCGCCGTCGATGTCCTCGCCGAATACCTGATCGGCCAGGACCCGCTGCGCATCCAGGACCACTGGCAGGTGCTCAGCAAGGGCGGCTTCTACCGGGGCGGCCCGATACTCTCCAGCGCCGTCGCCGGTATCGACCAGGCCTTGTGGGACATTGCCGGCAAGGCCTACGGCGCCCCCGTCCACGCCCTGCTCGGCGGCCCGGTCCGCGACGAGGTACGGGTCTACGCCTGGGTCGGCGGCGACGAACCCGCCGAGCTCACCGAGCAGATCACCGCCCAGGTCGAGGCCGGCTTCACCGCCGTCAAGATGAACGCGGCAGGCCGCACACCACCTCTCCCCACCCCTGCCGAGACCGCTGCCGTCGTCGACCGGGTGGCCGCCGCTCGCGCGGTTCTCGGCCCCGGCCGTGATGTGGCCATCGACATGCACGGCAGATTCGGACCGGCCGGCGCGCGCCGCGTTCTGCAGGCCATCGAGCCCCTGCACCCGCTGTTCGTGGAGGAACCCCTCCTTCCCGACCAGGGACACCTGCTGTCCTCCTTGGTCGCTGCCACCTCCGTACCCATCGCCACCGGCGAACGGCTCTACGGGCGCGCCGACTTCCTGCCTGCCCTCACGGCCGGCATCGCGGTCGCCCAGCCGGACCTCTCGCACGCCGGGGGTATCTCCGAGGTCCACCGCATCGCATCGCTCGCCGAGACCTACGGTGCGCAACTCGCCCCGCACTGCCCCCTCGGCCCCATCGCACTCGCCGCCAGTCTCCAGATCGCCTTCGCCACCCCGAACTTCCTCATCCAGGAGCAGAGCCGGGGTATCCACTACAACAAGGACGCCGACCTGCTCTCGTACGTCGTGGACACCGACCCGTTCCGCTTCGTCGGCGGACGGGCGCGGCGCACGGCCCTGCCGGGGCTCGGCATCACCGTCGACGAGAACGCCGTACGCGCGGCTGACCGGACCGGACACGCCTGGCGCAACCCGGTGTGGAGGCACGACGACGGCGCCTTCGCCGAGTGGTGAGCACGATGACCACCCTCAGCATCGAGACCGACCCGGCCCACGGCGGACGGTGGACGTCCCTGCGTGCGGCCGACCGCGAATGGCTCTGGCACCGCGACGAGCCACGCCGCCCCGGCGCCGTTCCGGGCGACGCCTTCGCCGACGCCGGTGGGCTGGAGGAATGCGTACCGACCGTACGCGGCGCACCCGACCACGGCGCTGCCTGGGCCCGGCCCTGGCAGCGGGCCGACGGTACCGAGTCCGTCGACTGCCCGGACTTCCGGCTCAGCCGCCGGGTACGCAGCGACGGGGAACGCGCAGTGGCCGACTACCGGCTCACGGCCGAACCCGGCTACCGCTTCCTGTGGGCCGCGCACGCGCTGCTCGATCTCTCGGAGGAGGCCCGTATCGGGATCAGGGACGGCACGCCGACCCGCTTCTATCCCGACAGCGGCGCTCGGTGGATCCCCTGCTTCTGGCCGTCGCAGCCCGGACGGACGGCCGGGCTCGACCGGCTCGGGCCGGATGACGGGACAGCCGTCGGCGCGATCGTCGACACCCCACGGGTGTACGTACGCGACGGCGCGGCCACGTTGCGTATGGCCGTCGAGGCCGAAGGGCAGCCGGTGTCCGTAGCGCTGTGGCGCAACCTCGGCGGCTTCCCCGAGCCGGAGCCGTACCGGTCCGTAGGGGTCGAGCCCATGCTCGGCCGGGTCTTCGACCTGGCGGCCGCGGAGGACGGGGACGCCGCTTGCGTCCCGCGCAGCGGCGAGGTCCGCTGGCGTCTCACCGTGGCCGCGCAGGCACCGGAGCCGTGGGCACAACCAGCGCCACGGACGGAGCCGGAAACCAACACAGCATCAGAAGAGACAGACAGGAAGGGAACTCGCACGTGGATCTGCTGACCTCGCTGCGCACCCACCGGATCGTCGCCATCGTGCGCGGCGACGACGCGGACGCCGCGCTCAGGACCGTACTGACACTGGTGGAGGAGCACCTCCCGCTCATCGAGGTCTCGCTCAGCGGAAAGGACGCACTCGACGTCATCCGGCGGGCCCGCGCCGCCCTGGGCCCCGGTGCACCCCTTGGTGCGGGCACCGTCCTCACCTCCGACGACGCACATGCAGTACGCGACGCGGGAGCCGACTTCGTCGTCACCCCTGCCGTCTGCGAGGCCGTCACGGAGGCCAAGCTCCTCGGCCTGCCCGTGCTCGCGGGGGTGATGACCCCCACCGACATCGTCGCCGCACAGCGGCTCGGCGCCGACGCCTTCAAGATCTTTCCCGCGGCGCAGGCAGGCGGCCCCGGCTATCTGAGGGCACTGCACGGCCCGTTCCCGGACGCGCCGTTCGTGCCGGTCGGGGGAGTGGACGCCGACGCGGCCGGAACCTATCTCGCGCACGGGGCCACTGCGGTGGGTGTCGGCTCGCCGCTGATCAGCGACGCGGCCGACGGCGGCAGCCTCGAAGCACTCCGCGAGCGGGCGCGCGCGTTCCGCGACGCCGTACGCGCCGCCGCCCTCGCGGACGCCGGCCGATGACCGCCGGCACACCGGCCGTCTGCTGGCAGGACCGGCTCGGGCTCGGTGAAGGAATACGCGCGGTCGACGACGGCATCGTCCTCGTCGACATCCTCACCGGGCGGCTGCTGGCCGGACCCGCGGACCGCTCAGCTCCGCTGACGCAACTCGCCCGGCTGTCCGTGCCCCTGGGCGCGGTCTCCCCCGTCCACGCACGCCCCGGCACCTGGATCGCGGCCGCCGGCACCGGTGTATGCCTGATCACCGCGCACGGGCGGACCGAGTGGCTCGCGCGCCCCGAGGACAGGGCCGCCACGGCCATGAGGATGAACGACGCGACCGCCGATCCGTACGGCAGGTTCTGGGCGGGCAGCATGGCTTACGACGCCGAGGACGGCGCGGGCTCCCTCTACCGTGTCGACCACGAGGGCACGGTGATCCGGGTGCTGGACGGCCTCACCGTTCCCAACGGCCCGGCATTCTGTGCGGACGGCACCGTGATGTACCTCGCCGACAGCGCCAAGGGCATCATCCGCCGGTACCCGGTCGACCCGGACACCGGGCTGCCGGGTACGCCGGACACTTTCGCCACCTTCGACCGCGGCAGCCCCGACGGTATGACGGTGGACGCCGAGGGCGCCCTGTGGACTGCGGTCTGGGGCACAGGCACCGTCCACCGCTACCGCGCCGACGGCACCTTGGACCGGCAGATCCGAATTCCTGCGACGCAGCCCGCCGGGCTGTGCCTCGACGGGGACAGCCTGTACGTCACCAGCGCGCGGCACGGTCTCGCTGCACCCGGACCGCTGGACGGTGCGGTCTTCACCACCCGGGTCGGCGTCCGGGGCCTGCCCACGTGTGCCTACCACCCCGGGAGAACCGAGTGACGAAGATTCACACGTCCCGCGAAACCGGCCGGCGGCCGGTGACGGGACCGGTGACCTGTATCGGTGAGACCATGGCCGCGCTGATCCCCGAACCCGCCGCCCCGCTCGACGGCGCCGGTCTGCTCGGGATCCGGATCGCGGGCGCCGAGTCCAACGTGGCGATGTACCTCGCCGACCACGGGGTGCCCGCCCGTTGGGTCTCCGCGCTCGGTGACGACCCGTTCGGACACCGGATCCGCGCCGAGGTGGCCGCATGCGGTGTCGATGTCAGCGGCGTACGCACCGACCCGCACCGCCCGACCGGACTCCTCGTCAAGGACCCCGGCACCGAGGGCACCCGGGTCCACTACTACCGCCGCGGCTCCGCCGCCTCGGCCCTGACCCCGGACCTCCTGGACGACGACGCCGTGCGCTCCGCAGGCCTCATCCACCTGAGCGGCATCACCCCGGCGCTCTCGGCAGGCTGCCGGGACCTGGTCACCGCGCTGCTCGAGCCCGACGTTGCTGAACGCCCGTGCCCCGTGAGCTTCGACGTCAACCACCGGGCCGCTCTGTGGGCGGACGGTGCGGCGGCCACCGTGCTGCTCGGGCTCGCCCGACGGGCGGACATCACGTTCGTGGGCCTCGACGAGGCACAGGCCCTGTGGGGAGACGGACTGACCGACGCCTTCGCCGTACGGGACTTGCTGCCACAACCGCCCGTCCTCGTCGTCAAGGACGGTGCACGGGCCGCCACCGCCTTCGACGGCTCCAGAGTCCACACCGTGCCCGCGCCCAAGGTCGAGGTCATCGAACCGGTGGGCGCCGGTGACGCGTTCGCGGCCGGGTTCCTCGCCGGGCTGCTGCGTGGCGAGGAACCCGTACGGGCGCTGCGGCTGGGGCATCTGACGGCGGGCGCCGCATTGCGGGTGACCGGCGACCACGGCCCGCTGCCGGACCGCGCCAGCCTCGCCGAGCTACTCGACGCGGCGCCCGAGGAGTGGGCAGAAGGTGGGTGACCCGGCGATCCGGCCACTGAGCTGAACCGCATTCTGTGCGGCCCTGAAGCCAGGCGTGATCGCCTCGGCCGATGGGAGAACAGGTCCGATGCCTGCACCGACGACGAGTGGGTCGTCATCGAGACAGGTCAATCTGAGGCGACTGCGTCGCACACTGGCTGGTACTGGAAGAGTTCCAAAATTACCAGCAGGGCATCCTCCCAGCCGGCCCCGGCGCCCGGGAATCGACGAGAAGCTCGACGCAACGCCAGCAACGGCAGCAACGGCAGCAACGGCACCCAAGACGCAGCGCAGTGACCGTGACGTGCTCAATCTGCTGACCAAGCGCGCCAAGGTTTTTCACCTCGGGCCCGCGAACTATTGCTGGTTCATCGACCCGTGCGACGTCAAGACCCTCGCTCGTGAAGGGGGCGTCGACCGCACCGCCTTCTACGGCACCCGCCCCTACGCGCACCTCCGCGTCGAGTTCGAGCGACGCCTGCAGGCCCTGCAGCAGGCCTGAGACATCCCCGACTCCCGCGAAGCCCAGATCACCCGCCTCAAGGCGGAGAACGCCAAGCTCAAGGAACTGCTGGTCCGGTCCGAGAGCACCATCGAGGAGCTCTCCGAGTTCCGCACCCAAGCCCTCGCCCGGCTCGCCGCCCAGCACGACGAGATCCTCCAGTTCCGCGATGTCTCCGCCGGAACGACCCGCGTGACCCGGCTGCCTGCGGCCCGAACGGCCATTACCGGGTAATGCAGTTGAGATACCCCACTCTTGAATGAGTGTCCCGGACAGTAGGCCGGAGACAGACGGTGAGGCGGAATACGCCCTCGCAACCAGCGTCATTGAATGACGCTGGCATCTGGGGGTTGAGGACTACACCCGCCTCACCAGCCAGATCTCACCTGAGCGGGTTCCGCGTTGACCATCCCTGCCACCTCATCTCATGAGCCGGGGCCCACACGGATGATGTGGGCTGAGGCTCTTTCAGCGCAATGAACGGGCGCGTCATGTTCCACCCCTGCAGGACCACTCGCACACAGATGCTGATGTGCGCCATAGCGATGTCGCCGAAATGCAACACACCCATCGATCAGCGTTGCGAACGCAGCCATCCGGGTCCGCCTGCTCAATGGCCACACACTCATCCGCACACGGCCTCTGCGGACACAAGACACTGCTTCGCGAGCAACGTCGCGGACGCCGGCGGCGGACTGGACATGATCCAGGCTCTGCTCGGTCAACACTCACCCGCCTCGGCGAGGCCGTACCTGCACCCCAGTCGGCAGCGGCTGAGGGAAGCCGTGGATCGCGTCGGCAGCCCGCGGATCGCCGTGGAGGGCCCGCGATGACGCTGGCGACCCTGCACTCGGCATCGTCCACGCCTGATCCGGCAGCTTTCCTGCGGCGGCTTATCCCTGCCGACTTCCTCGCCGAGATCGGCTGGGACGAGGAGCGCCAGGTGCGGCGTCGGCCGGTGCGCCGTCGGCTGCCGGCGGCCGTGGAAGAGCAGCCTCACACCGCTCTGCGAAGCTCATCTCCACCGGCGGAAACGAACCCCCGAGGTCACCTTGGAGGAGTTCCTCGCCGATCCCTCGGTGATCCCACTGCCCGGATTCGGCGAGTGCGACGTTGTTGCCTGCGACCGCATTCGGTACGGCTCCAGGTCCGGTTTCTGCAAGGCCCACGGGACGTGCTGGGGCCAGGAGTTCCAGCGCGACCCGCACCTGGACAGGACGACATGGTGCCGCTCGGAGCCGGCGATCGAAGACATGAACAACGTCACGCTGCGGGGCCTGACGCCGCTGGCACAGGCACAAGTTCTCTACGGGCTCTACGAACGCTGCCGCCGGGAGATGAAAACCGGGTTGGGCGAGGTCCGGCCCCTGGTGAACGATCTCCGGGGGCGTCAGTCGGACTCGCTCGACGATCTCGTTGACACGCAGCCGGGCATGCGTGCTCGTCAGGTGCTGGAGCCCTTCCGCCTGGCCCACCAGCGAGCCCTTTCCTCGCCCGCGACCGAGCCCCCGAAGGACACCTGGGACCTGCACGTCTTCGGGCACCCCGGCCGGCTCCGCTTCAGCAGGATCGTGCAGCCCTGGCTGCGGGAAGCCACCAAACGGTGGGCCATTTTTTCGCGACCAGGCTGGCAACTACGTGGACGCTGCCGCCTACGGCATCACGTGGGCACGGGCCCGGGAGCACGCCCTGACTCGTGCTGAGCGCACTTCGCGCCTGGCCAAGCGGCCTTACGGTCTCCGGCACGCTGGGATCTCGTTCTGGCTCTACTCCGGAGCGGACCCAGCCGAGGAGAGCGGCTTGAGCGAAAGGCGCCTGACGGGTAAAAACCCAGGTCAGGCGCCTTTTCGCATGCGTCTAGAAGAAGCCCAGCTTCTTCGGCGAGTACGACACCAGCAGATTCTTCGTCTCTTGGTGGTACACGGGCCTATCCACCTCTGACCTGCGGCAATGGGTCGAACGCTCAAATGCGCAACCGAGTTGGTCCGGGCCTGGTCCGCATATTGGCCTTGGTGGCCCTGGGCAGAGGCCAGTTGGTCCGCCGGCTGTGCACGGCCTACATGTCCCTGCTCCGTGGAGAACCTGTGGACACTGTTCGCGCGTGCTCTTGGATGTCAGCCAGGGCCGGCGGCGGGGCCGTGTAGTGCCGCACGCGGTGGCGGATGGGGGGTGTCGGCTCGTACCCGATGGGGCGTTTCCTTGCCGCTTTGTGGACGAAGTCGACCCGGAGGCGATGATCTATTGAAAGGATAGTCAAGGACGCGAAAATGCACGGCAGTTGATGGGTGAGGAGCCGCGTGTGACCGGCATGATCAACGGGCGGTTTCATCTGCTGCCGCAGGCGGAAAAGCGCCAGGGCGGTATGTCCGAGGTGCGCAAGGCAGTGGATGTCTTGAGCCCGGAGGGCGCCTACGCGGCGGTGAAGCTGCTCAAGCGGCGCGACGACGAGGAGAGCACGCGGATTTTCCTCGACCGTGAGACCGCCTCGTTGCGGGCGCTGACCCATCCGAACATCGTGCGGATGCTGGATTCGGGCTGGGACGAAGAGCTGGAGCAGTACTTCATCGTCCTGGAGTGGGTCGACAGGAGCCTGAAGGACGAGATGAGCGGGGGCCGTCCGCTGGACTGGCCGGCCTACTTCGCTCGGATCGGGCGGCCGTTGGCATCTGCTCTCGCCTACGCTCACGAGCAGCGGGTGGAGCACCGAGACATTAAGCCTGGAAACGTCCTCTTGACCAGTGACGGCACGGTCAAGCTCGCCGACTTCGGGATCGCTAAGGTCGTGGAGACGGCGGGGGCGTCCGTGACGGATCACACGGTCGCTGACTACGGTTCCAGCCTGTACAAGCCATTGGAGAAGAGCAGCGTCGGCTGGGTCAGGGATGTCTACGCGTACGCCGTCCTGGCCATCCAGATCTTGTCCAACAGCAAGGCCCGCGACTACCCCGGACTGCTGTCCGCGCTGGACGAGCTAGAGATGGACACCGATGTCCGCGCGATTCTGAAGTCCTGCATCGACCTCGAACCGCAGAAGAGGCCGGCCAACGCCATCGTGCTGGAGCACCAACTGCTGGAGGTGGAGCGACGGTGCGGCAACCGTGACGCGCGGCAGCGCAACTCGGTGTGGCTGAAGATGACCAAGAACGCCGCGGAGAAGCTCGTCACCGTGCCGGAGGGCGAGGGACTGAGCCTCGACCAGGTCATGGCGCGCGCCAAGTCGGAGGTGATGTCCGACATCTCGGGCACGGTGCATGTCGACTACGGCTGGAACCCGGCCACGAAAGAGGTCGACACCGGGACGGTGCGGGTCTTCGGCCGGAAGCTGTTCCTGCGCATGGCCGGCGACGACAACAACTCCGACCGGTGCGTCATCGTGTCCGCAGAAGAGCGGCCGGAGGAATGGCTGGCGAAGCGCCGGGAGTCTGCACTCAAGCTTGATCCGATTCTGAGCTGGACCTTCTACGATCCGGGCGAGGACCCGGCCAACCGCGGGCTGAACGTGCTGCTGGCGGGCCTCAACACGCATGTCGAGGCCCGCGAGGAGAAGGGTCGCGAAGACCGGCGGCAGAACCTCGGGGACCTCTTCGATGGCTGGCGGCACGTCCTGGAGGCCCGCGAGGAGATCGCGGCGAACGGGCGGCAGCCCGTCGCCTACGACAGGACGGAGGGCACCTCGTACACGCGGTCCTTCCGTCTGGGTGCCACAGAAACGGTGATGGAGATCGGCGACGAGTGGTCGGTCGTGGAATACCCCTACAGTCGGCCCATCGACCGTGGTGTCGTCACCAGTCGGACCGAGGACACCGTCCAGCTCCGGATGACTCGTGCCAAGACGGCGCTGCCACGCCGCGGTTACTTGCTGCCCTTCCTCGGCCCCAGCCAGAGCGCCATCAACCGGCAGCGCGACGCGCTGTCCACGGTCGCCGCCGAGCAGAGCAGTAACCCTCACCTGGGCAAGATCATCGAGAATCCGCAGGAGATGCCGGTCCTGCCTCCGGTCGAGGTCACCTCCTGGGTCCGCGCCGACCTTGACCAGAGCAAACGGGATGTCGTCGTGCGCGCGCTGGGGACGCAGGACCTGGTCCTGGTCGAGGGGCCGCCTGGCACTGGTAAGACCACGGTGATCGCGGAGATCGTTGAGCAGACCCTCAGCCGCAAGCCGGACGCACGAATTCTCATCGTCAGCCAGACCCACATCGCCATCGACAACGCGTTGCGCCGTCTGGAGGAGGCGGGTATCGACGGCCTGGTGCGTTTGGGGCGCCCGGACGATCCGCGTATCGATCCCGCCGCGCAAGCGCTGCTGTTGGACCGGCAGGTCAAGAGATGGACGCAGAGTGTTCGGGCCCGGGCGGAGAGGCACCTGGAAGCGGTCGCGATCCGGCAGAAGCTGGAGGCACGGCACCTGAAGGCGGCACTCCTGCTGGAGGAGGCGGCCGCCGTCGCCACCGACCTCGCGCACGTTGAGGGCCGCCTCGTGGAACTGACCGCTCAGCCTTTGCCCGACCGCACCACCTCCGCGCGGGAACTGGGAGAGGAAGCGGTCACCGTCGGCGCCCGCCGGGAGACACTCCTCGAACAGCGTGCGGCCCTGGTCGTCGAGATCCAGAGTGCCCTGGACGGTGACCTCACCCTGCGCGAGACCATGACCGCGCGGGAGTGCCGGGACGCCGTCGAGGCTCTGTTTCCGGCAGATGGTCCCGGACAGAACCTCATGCGGCTGCTGCGCTTGCAGGGCGAATGGCTCAAGCGGATCGGCAGCGACCCGCACCTGATCGCCAGTTTCTTGCGGACCCGGAATGTGGTGGGTGGCACGGCCCTGGGCTTCTTGGGGCATCCGGCAGCACGTTCCCTGGACTTCGACCTGTGCATCTTCGACGAGGCGTCGAAGGCGACCGCGACCGAGGCGCTGGTCCCGCTGGCCCGGGCGAAGCGGTGGGTGCTGGTGGGGGACACCAAGCAGCTCCCGCCGATCGACGAGGACCTGCTGCGCAATGGCAAGGCCATGGAAGACCACCAGCTGACCCCGGAGATCGTGCAGACGACGCTGTTCCAGCACCTGGCGGACAATACGCAGCTGCCGGTCAAGCACCTGCTGCGCGAGCAGTACCGGATGACTCCTGCCATCGGCAACATGATCAGCAGCTGCTTCTACGACAACGGACTGCTCTCTCCCAATCCGCACGAGCTACCGGGGTACAGGGGCATCAACCGGCCTGTGCTCTGGATGGACACCAGCTTTCATCCGGGGCGGCGTGAGACGGAGCGATCAGGCACCGAGACCAGCGTCTCCAACCGGCTTGAAGCGCAGATCGCAGAGAAACGTCTGGAGGTCATCGACCATGCGATCGGGAAGGGGGTGGTCCAGCCGCCCGGCGGCAAGCCATTGGAGGTTCTGGTCATCGCGCCCTACGGCCGTCAGGTCGAAACACTCAAGAAGCAGCTAGCCAAGAAGAAGCTGAGGCACTTCACGCCCGAGGTGCTCTCTGTGGATGCCGTGCAGGGTCGCGAGTGCGACCTCGCGGTCTTCTGCGTGACCCGCAGCAACTCCGACGGCCGGTTCGGGTTCCTGGGGCAGCCCTACTGGCGGCGCATCAACGTCGCTCTCTCCCGCGCCCGGTTCGGGCTGATCATCGTCGGGGACGCCGGCTTCTGCCGCAGCAAACCCGGCGCCCTGCGCAACGTCCTCGACTATATGAGCAGCCACCCGGAAGACTGCGAGATCCGCGATGTCAACGTTCAGTGAGGACAGCCTGCTGGCCGTCCGCTTCGGAAATGCCCGCACCGGCTTCGACCTCGTCGGCATCGTCGACGCGGCCCTGCCCGTCGCCCGCATCACCACCGAGGTCCTCGCCCAGGACAGCAAGGACATCCCCCTGCTGGAGGAGTACGTCCTGCGGCTCGTCGAGCAAGGGGAGAGAACACCGGAATCCATCGCGGGGCTCCTCGGCCTGGACGTCGCCATGGTGAACCAGACCGTGGCGGTCCTTTTCGGCTCCGACGACCTGCGATGGACTGCTCCCGTGCCCGGCACAGCGCCCGTTCCGCGGCTGCGCTTGACCGAGAAGGGCCGCTTCACCGCGACGAAGGCGGCTGCCATCGTCCCGGTCCGGGTCAGCCAGTCCCTCGTCTTCGACCAGATGTTGTGGCGGGCCTCCCCTTACAGCCGCCGCAGCACCATCGCCCGGGACGTGGCCACCGAAGCCGGAATGATCATGCTGCCTGCCGCGCGTTCCGGTCCCGTCGAGGACGGCGAGGTGACCGCCGAGGAGATCACCTCCCTACTTCAGGAGAACGGCACCACCACCCGCGAAGTCCTGCAGGTCAAAAGCATCGTCCAGACCCGAACCCGTCATGTCCTGCCGGTCAAGCTCCTCGTTTATGCGGACGCTGAACGCGCTGACATCGAGCTCGGTGTCGTCATCGATGGCGAACTGAGCGACCGCCATGAGATCGAACTGATCGGCTTCGGCGGCGCCAAGGGCCTCGGTATCAACGTAGAGCCCGAGCCTGAGCGCCCCCTGCTGGAACCCGACCTCGAAGAGGCCCGGATCCCCCTGCAGGAGGTCACTCAGAAACGCGCAGAGCAGGCCGCCGTCCAGCTCAACTCCCCGGCACCCCTCCCTGCAGAGCCGAAGGCCCTAGAGTCGCAGGCAGAGGAGATTCGAGCAATCGGTGTCTTCGAGCACCCGGAGCTCCTCGACGAAGCCCTCACCAGCGCCCGGAAACGCATCCTGATCATCTCACCGTGGATCACCGGCGCGATCGTCACCACGGCGTTCGTCGGCAAACTGGAACGCCGACTGCAGCGTGGCGTGAAGGTCGACATCGCCTACGGCTATGACGACAGCGAGAATAGGACCGACCCGAATGCCATCAGAAGGCTGAACAACCTCGCTGCGCGATACCCCGAGAAGCTGCACGTGGCGCGCCTCAAGAGCAACCATGCCAAGATCCTCCTCTTCGACGATGCCTGGGTGACCACCTCCTTCAACTGGCTCTCCTTCAAGGGTGATCCGGACCGCACCTACCGGGTGGAGGAGGGCACCCTGATCCGAAATCGGGAGAAATCTGACGTCTACTATGCCCGCTACCTCGAACTCATTGGCGACAACCGCCGATAGGCCAGCACCGTGGAGTCCTGCACCTCGCTGTCCCGACGGCCCGGGCGGCGCCGGTCCTCAGGAACCGTCCAGTCTGCCGCGAAAAGAGTGCCGTCGATGTAGAGCGTGCGCTCCTGGCGAGGCCGGTGGCGGGCGAGCAGGCCCAGGATGTCGTCGTGAAGGCCCGCGATTTCGTTGCGCCGAGCCGCCCGTTCCACACGCTGCAGCACCGGCGCCAAGACCCCGAGCGTCACGCCGAGCGCCGCGAAGCCAGCCACGACGTAGTCGCCCAGAATGAGTGGTTCCTGATGGGCGAAGGCGTCCAGGAACGGCGTGTAGTAGGCCAGCACATGTAGGTCCGGGTCGACGGGAAGGTCTACGGCGCGAGGGTGGGCTATGTCCGGGTCGATCGCCGTCAGACGCATGGGGCTATGGGGGGAGCAGAAGTGCACCGCGCTCGCGTATGCGATCTTCGGCACTTCGCCCTTGATGGTCCTGACTGTCCTCTTCTGTTCCTCCATCGCTTCGCGCAGCTCCTTCGTCAGCGGGCCTGAGCGGCCCTTGGCTTCCGCGACGACATAACCGCCGACGGTCCACTCTCCGAAGAAGTCCGCCCGGCTCCGGCCGGGGGCGAAGGTGAGATTGTAGGCGGAGGCGTAGCGGGCGACGTGCATGAAGAACCGGACGGATAGCTGCCTCTCGGCGAAGATCTGGCACATGGCCTGCCCCAGGGTGTAGGACAGCATGCCCTTCTCGGAGGGGTCGAGTTCGCGGGCGAGGTCGGTACGTGTGATGCGACGGACCGGATCATCGCTCCAGCTGAGATAGGCGGGCAGGACCGCCACCCTGTGGCACCACTCGTACGCCGATGACCTCCCGTGCTTGGTTTGGTCGTACGGGGCCCTGCCCGTGATGAACAACGCGCGCGCCAAGTCTTGCGGCAGGACTGGCAGATCCTGCTCGACGGGGACGCCGGTACTGGCCGGGAAGAGCGTGGCATCGGTGCGCACGTGCGCGGGGCCATTGAAGAACATCGTCGCCGCTTTCCGGGTTCAGGGCCGTCATGCACAGACCGTTAGGATCGTCGTACCGGCATCTCTCTATCACCCCGGTCCGCAGTCCGCCCCGGCATCAGCGGAGACGGAAGCGATCCCCCGGGAACTCGCCGCATGGCTCCAGCCACGTCAGGCGCCTGTGTCCGCGTGCCGCCCTGATGGCGACGGGCGCGTCGGACCGCGCCGGCCATCAGTCACCGAAGCGACCCACGACAGCCGTATGTTGCTGGAAAGTGAGCGTCGGCGTTGGCCACCACATCATCCGGATCTGTGAGCGACAAGGCATCCCTGGCCTCGCCGACCGCGCCTATACCGGCGCCGGCCTCCCACGTCGCCGTCGGCCTCAAACGACCACCCGGGGGCGAACTCACCCGACGTTGCGCTACCGCGGTCCTCCAGCGATGACGGCGGTGTCCGAGTCCCGATCCGGGAACCGGAGGCCAGTTGTAGGCTCCCGCCATGCCGATCTTTGAATACCGTGGCGAAGCCGCGAACTTGAAGGTGCTAGCACGGGAAATAGAGGCGGATCAGCACCTCGCCGGAAAGTGCTCCCTCGCCCTCACGCCCCTGCAGCAGAACAGACGCGACTCCTTACGCCACGCCCACTGGGCGGAGATCTCCATCTCCGTCGCCGCCGGACTGGCCACGAACACCCTGTATGACGCCTTGAAGGCATTGGTCGAGCGGGCGCGTGATCGGGGGCCCGTGGAGGAGGCGCCTCCTCGACTGGAAGACGACGACCAGGGTGCGGACGGCTCGGAAGGGGTGAACCGGTGACCGTCCACTCTCCACGTCTACGGAACTCGAGTGGCGCCGAGTTGAATCTGCGCAGCCAGATCCTCTTCCAGGATCAGACCCGCACGCGCACCAGCGATCTTGTGACGGCGGTCGGCTCCTGGCACAAGACCTACGTCCACGAGAGCAGCCACTGGGCGCGATATCACGGATCCACTGTCGGCATTCTTCTGAGCCTGCTGCGGCGCACGAGGGACCAGTTGGCCGCGTACACGATCTCTCACCTGCCCCGGCAAGACGTGGAGCATCTCCACGAGGACCGGAGCAGCGGACTCCCCTTTTTCTCCTTCGAGCGCTACCCCAAGCACGCCCAAGGGGAACTGAAATACAGCGAATTGGATTGGCTCAACCTCTACTTCGCCTACTACCTCCTCTTGGACCCGGAGGGTCTGACGGAGTTCGACACCGCCACCTGGGACATGCGGGCGGCAATGGAGCACTCCCTCGAAGACATGTGGCGCCAGGGTGCGGGCATGGAGATGGTCGAGTGTCCCGATGGCGTACGCGTCGGCATCGACGGGCCCCTGAAGCTCATGCACACCTCCGAGGGCCCGCTCACCACTCGCGTCCTCTTCGAGTGCGCGGCGGTGCTCGACGAACTCTTCCAGTTCGAGGGCGCCTTCATACGGAAAGCTGACCCGGCGCTGCGCGAGTTCTTGCTCGAGGTGCTGAACGGCGAGTATGGGATGCCGTGTCGCCTGGCACGTGCTCTCGCAGGGCGCACCCTGGGCGGAAGTACCGTCCTGGCTCTCATCGACTTCGCACTGAACCCTGTGGTGCCGGGCTTGAACTCCGACGACCCGTCCGTCGACTGGAAAGAGCTCTACCCTCCCTACCGGTTCGTGACGGCAGCCAAGGCGATGACGGGCTGGGAGACGGACCTGGAGTTCCAGTATCCGAGCCACGAGGCGACGGTCCACTTCCAGCACATGCTGGCCAAGCGCAGTGGGCTCCGGATGGGAAGCGTGGCTTCCCGTCTGTCCGACCTCTCGACCCTCCGGGAAGCCGCCACGACCCCCATGCACCTGTCCGCGCGTACGCCTGCCGTGTCCCTCATGTGCGCTTCACGTCTGCTTGCCCTGCGGGACAGAGACGTCTGTTCGATCTCGCACTACGGCGTCAATTTCCTGGGCGAGAGAGTGACCAGGTTCATCAAGCCCGACCGGGACATGCAGTGGCTGTTCCCGGTGTTCCAGGTGAGTCAGGGTGAGTACCGGTGGCCGGCGGAGCACGTGGGCCTCGATGAGGCGACGGACCTGCTGATAGGTGCCGCCGTGGCGTCGGCGTACGACGACATCCTGCACGGCGTCGGCCCTCTCGCTCACGACCACCTTCCCCGCAGCCTCTTCGACGACGTCGGACAGGTCGAAGCGCTGAACCAGGTCCTCAAGGACTCGACGGGACTGGACATGGGCTGGCATCGGGCCTGATGCGGACCCATTCACCGCTCCTGGCGCAACGCCTTTGCTGAGCACCGGTCACGCTGTGCGCCTCGTACGTGGCCATCCCTCACACGGTCCGTCGGCCTATGAGGTGGTGGCCGCATGGGCGCCGTATCTCGAACATTTGGGAGTTGATTCAGATCGATGGGCGACCGAAACTGAATCAAATGCGACCGCTGTGCATTTAGAGAATTATGGTGACAAGATGCGGCCCCAGATCCTGAGGGGGCGACGGCATCTCATGGGGCTTGTGGCTCCCTTTGCTGTGTGTTCCCGCCGGACGTCCCAGGGTGTGTACGAGCGCAGCAAGGAGCCGCGATGACCCAGCCCAGTGATCCGCGTGCCATCCCAGGCCCGCGAGACGGCTCCGCCGAACCACACGGGACCGTAGTCCCGGTGCCGCCCCGGCTCACCAAGGCGGTCATCCGTAACTTCCGGCTGCTCCGCAGAACCGAGCTTTCCTTCACGGACAAGGTGACACTGTGCGTCGGCCGCAACAACACGGGAAAGACCTCGCTGGCGAAACTGTTCGAATTCTTCGTGGCGAGGAAGAAGGCCGCGCTGCGCATCGAAGACTTCTCCGCCGACTGCTACGAGGAGTTCCTCGCCGCCCATCGCCTCTTCGCCTCGGGTGAGGCGGAGCAGGCGCGCGACACGGTTCCGGCAGTCACCCTCACCCTCCACATCTCCTACGACAAGGACTGCGGCCAGTACGGACCCCTGGCCCCCTTCGTGGTGGATCTCGACCCCGACTGCTCCGAGGTGGTGATCAGGTTCGCCTTCGCGTTGGGGGATGGTGCCCTGAAGGAGTTCTTCGGCGGCGTGCCGGTGGGGCCGGATGCCACGGCCACGCTTGAGCAGCTGGGCAGAGGCATCCCGAAGCACTTCGAGATGTCGGTGATGGCGGTCGACCCGACCGATGAGGCGAACGTCCGACCGGTCGACCTCGCGGACGTGCGCACCCTGGTGAGGGTGGACTTCGTCGAGGCGCAGCGAGGGCTGGACGACGAGAGCGACGGGCATGCCGCACCAATTGGAGCGGTCTTCGAGCAACTGCTGACCGCGGCGGAGAAGAGCCAGAACGCGACGTGGCTGGAGGAGCTCGCCGCGAACATCGACAGGACACTCGTGGACACCTCCGGCAGTCTCGACAGTAGCCTCCAGAAGGTCCGCGAACGGGTGGCGCCGACATTGAAGGCATTCGGCTATCCGGGTCTGGCAAACCAGGAGTTCGTCACGGCCGCCCGGCTGGACTCCAAGAGGCTGCTCAGGAACTTCGCGCGCATTCACTATCCGGGAGTGGCCGGTGTGCGGTTCCCGGAGTCGTACAACGGCCTCGGTACGCGGAACTTGGTGATGATTCTGCTCAGGCTCTTCACCTGCTACCGCGACCACACGGCGACCTCTCCGGAGTCGGGGATCCATCTCGTCTTCCTGGAGGAACCGGAGGCCCATCTGCATCCGCAGATGCAGGAGGCTTTCATCCAGCGACTCACGTACTCCGTCAATCTGTTCCCCCGGATCGACGCGCAGATGAGAGCGACGATGCCCGGGCAAAAGGGAGCGGTCGAGGAGAGCAGCACCGCAATCGACAGCAGCCCCCGGTGGAACGCTCAGTTCGTGGTGACCACCCACTCGGCACACGTGGCCAACCGAGGACACTTCTCCGACATCCGGTACTTCCGGAAGGAGGAGGACACCGTGGAGAGCGGAAGCGAGCCGGGGCCGGCCCGCACTGTCATCAAGGACCTGTCCCAGGTGACCGGCGACGAGAGGTTCCTCCGCAAGTACCTGACCCTCACCCGGGCCGACCTCTACTTCGCGGACAAGGCCATCCTCGTCGAGGGCGCCAGCGAGCGTATCTTCGTCCCGGCTGCGGAGGAGAAGCTGGCGGCGAGGAGGCCCGGAGAGACGCCCCAGCACCAGTACGTGACCTTGATGGAGGTCGGCGGGGCGCATGCCCACAGGTTCTATCCGCTGCTGAAGGTTCTCGGGATCCCAGCCCTGATCATCACGGATCTTGATCCCGTCGACGACAGGGAGCCCAAGATCCGCAAATGCCTGGTGTCCGAATCCGGACGCACGTCCAACCAGTCCATCAGGGCGTGGTCCCCCGAGATGGCCGACATCACGGTGGCCGAGCTGCTGCAGCGGGCCGAGACGGACCCGCCGATCGTCGGCGGCAGCATGTGCCTCGCCTACCAGGTGCCGGAGGAGCCCGGCGGTCCGTGCGGCCGCACTTTCGAGGACGCCTTCGCGTTGGCCAACCGGGCCCTGTTCGGTATCCCCACGGGTGCCGCTCCCGCCGAGGAACTGGAACAACAGGCCCGTAGCAGCGTGGAGACCAGGTGCAGCAAGGTCGACTTCGCTCTCGACCACGTCCTCGGAGACCACGACTGGCAGGTCCCGAAGTACATCAGGCGCGGCCTCGAGTGGCTCATGGCACAGGAGGGGACGGCGACGAAGGCGGACGTCCAGTGACGACCGAGGCGGAAGACGTCACGCACACGATCCTGACGGCTCTCCAGGCGGGCCGTCACTTCAAGGTGGAGGCCGGTGCCGGTGCGGGCAAGACCAGCTCACTGATCGAGGTGCTCCAGAGCATCCTGGCTGACCGCCCCCGCTACCTCCCGCGGCCCCACCAGCGCATCGCCTGCGTCACCTACACCAATGTGGCCCGCGACGAGATCATCAGCCGTACCGACCGCAGCCCGTACGTGTTCGCCGAAACCATCCATGGTTTCCTGTGGCAGCTGCTCTCCCCTTTCCCCAAGCACCTGTTGCGCCACATCGTCGAGCTGGACCTCATGCTGTCGAAGATGGAGGGCCACACCTCACTGGACGGCTACACCGTCGACTACAGCACCGGCTTCCAGAAAGTGGACCACGACAGCCGTCGCGTGCAGCTGGGTCACAACGATTTGCCCGTCCTCGCGAGGGCGTTTTTCGCCCTTCCCAAGTTCCGGGCCCTGGCTGCCGACCGGTTCCCGATCGTCTTCGTGGACGAGTACCAGGACACCCCCGCCGGTCTGGCGGAGGCCATGCTGGGCACGCCGGGCGATGAGGCCACCTCGCGCGGCCCCCTCTGCGGCTTCTTCGGGGACCATTGGCAGCAGATCTACGACAACGCGTGCGGGGCACTCGAGGACGCCCGCCCGACACCGGTCTTCAGACGGCGCAATCGGCGCTCGCAGCGCGCCGTCGTGAACCTCCTGAACACGATGCGTCCCGAACTGACGCAGACGACGGCGTCAGGAGTTGGCGAGGGCACCGTCGCCGTCTATTACACGAACGAATGGGCCGGGACGAGGCTCACCCACCACCGGAAGGGTCAGCTCGGCTGGGAGGCGGCCCACGCGGCCCGGAAATGGGTACTGGACGACGTCCGCGACCGGTTATGGAGCATCGGGGCATCCGGTCACGATGCCCAGGCGCGGGCGGAGGAGCCCAGCACGAAGATCCTCATGCTCACGCACGAGACGATCGCCGGCGAACTGGGATATCAGAAGCTCCACGGGGCCTTTCGGCGCAACGATTCCTACGTGAGGAAGGAGGACCACGCCATGGCCTTCTTCATGGACACGCTGGAACCGGCCCTGCTCCACCACCGGAACAAGCGCTACGGCGCGATGTTCGACGCACTCGACCCCCGTGGCCGCCCACCCATCAACTCGTCGGCCGACAAGCAGGAATGGATGGCGTTCCTGACGAAACTGGGGGAGGCCCGCAAGACGGGCACGGTCGGCGACGTCCTCGACCTCTGTCTTGAGCAGCAGCTCTTCGACGGCCTGGGGAAGGTGCGCGAGCGTCACCGGAAGGCCGTGTCACCATCCGGCACCGACCCGCAGGCTGTGAGTGACGACAAGGCCGAAGCCCGGGCGGCGGCGTGGTCGAAGGAGTACCAACAACTGCGCCAGGTGCCGTACGCGGAGTTGCTGGCGTTGAACGAGCACCTCGGCGGCGGCACGCCCTTCGCCACACAACACGGCGTCAAAGGACTGGAGTTCAACCGGGTCCTCGCCGTGGTCAGCAAGGGACACTCCCGCTTCCAGATCCCCGAGATGCTGGCTAACTTCTCCCGGCGCGACGAACTGATGGACAAGGAACTGGAGGCGTTTATCAGGGCACGCAACCTCTTCTACGTGGCATGCTCACGGGCCAGAGAGCATCTGGCCATCCTCTTCACCACGAAACTTGAGCCCGCTGCACTGGACACCCTCCGGGAGTGGGTCGGCGAGTCGCGGATCATGTCGCTGCGGTTCGACGGGGATACGGTGGTGGGTGGCGAATGAGGGACGAGGCAGGCCGGACGGATCCCCGGGCCAACCCCGACAAGGGATGCCCTGGGTTGCTGGTCGCCCGGATGCGATCGCCTCATGACGACCTCGGGCAGCTCCCGGCCGCCAAAGATCACGGAGGAGGTGGGCGAAGGTCGGAGCGCCCCGCAGTCGCTCAGCCATGAGCCCGTGTACCTCGACCGGCCCCGGGTCGCATCCAGGGTTGAGCAGGGTCGAGAACTCTCCGGACTGTTCGCCTTCCGGGCTGATCGTCACCACAGCGACGGACAGCATTCGGTCCCGTCGGGGTACGAGTACTCAGGTTTCTACATCGATCAGCGCCCAGTCGCAGGCGTAGTCACTTGCGGTGGGTATATCCAAGCCAGCAGAGACGAGACTCATCGCGTGGGTTGCCCAATCAACTCGGTGACTTACGTGGCGTCGTGTGCCCTACTGCAGCCCGACTGACGGTCAGGGACAGGACTCCTCGAACTTGACCGCCTTGAGAGTGACCGGCTGCCCGTTGAGCGATGTGCCCGCGGCCGGCTCCTGCGTGCACACCTTCCAATTCGATTCGACCAGTACCCAGCGGTCGTCCGGCAGGGCATCCTTCACCGTGAGGGAGACACCGGAGTCCAGGGCGGAGCGGGCGGCCTTGACCGACTCGCCGGCGAAGTTCGGCACCTTGCCGCCTTCAGCGGTCGGCGGCTTCTCGTTCTTCGCCGGGCAGTCCTCCCTGAGCTTCAACGCCCCGAAGTCGAGGTCGGTGTCGGTCGGCTTGAAGGCGCCAGCCTCCATGGTCTGACTGCGTACGTTCCAGTTCCGGTCGAACGCCTGTATACGTTCCCGGCCAAGTGCGTCGTGGGATGTGAGCCCATGGAGACCGGCTCCCTGCGCTTTGTCCTCGACTGACTGCAGGCCCATGCCGACGAAGTCGGGGACGGTCGCCTTCTTGGGCGCGTCGGCAGTCGGCTTGTCGTCGCTGGCCGTCTTGGCGGCTTCGCCGAGTTGGTCCGCACCTGGTCCGGATCTTGGTCCGTGATCTGTGGTGTTGGCGTGCGAGTCCTGTGGTACGACATGGCACAGGTTGTAGATCGTGTCTTGTGCGGTCCAGGGTGGTCTAGGGAAGGCACGTAAGTGCAGGTCACGCCGCTGTGATCCAGGAGCGTCCGCGGTGTTGGTGAGAGCGATGTGAGAGATGCGTACCCCCGTCGGCAGGTGCCGACGGGGGTACGGGCGTGTCGCGGCGGGTCTCTCTGGGGGGGCGAACGATGTGGCCTGTCGGGTCGGGGCGTCTATGTCCCTTCTGCTCGGGGCGGGCGGTGGCGACGCTGCGGTGCGTTCAGTGAGGTTGCCTTCTGCGGATGGGGAGGACGCTGAGGGCCATGACGGTGCCGTCGTCGTGGAAGGAGATCGGCCCGTTCCATCGGCCGGTTCCGTGGGGGGCTCGCGGATGGACAGGGATGGAACTACTGTGCGGCACCGGGTATCCCGTGAGGAAGTGCACCGACGTCGTCCCCCAACCCGGGTCGGGCAGGTGACGATCTCGGTGCGGCGCTCAGGCGTCGGGGTCTTCCCGGAGGTAGTCGGGGGCGAGGTTCTGAAGGCGCTTGCGGTGTCCCCGACGCGTACTTCCGGGTGCTATACATACCCGCGTGCCCTTCCTGGCGTACGGTGCTCAGGGCTACGGGCCGACTCGCTCACCGAACCGGGCCGGGGCACGCTGGGAGGCGTGACCAGGGCACCGATCGCAGTGCACCGGCCCTCCCGTACGGGCGGCCGGGGAGTCACCGTGCACAGCAGCGGGCGGGACGAGATCCTCGGGACCGCCTACAGCGACCACGACCTGGTCGTGTTCCTCGAGGGCACCGGCTTCGCCGATTCCGATGCCATCCTGGACGACCCGCGGTGGGTGGAGTGGCGCGGCGGACCCGCCCACGAGATCAGCGCCTTCTGATGTCCGAGCGGCCCAACGGCCGGGCAGGTGGTCCTGCCCGGCCGCGGTGGCTACTCCCAGGGTCTCGGTAGCGCGTGCCACAGGGTTCTGAGCCAGTCGGGCGGGTTGGTGAGGAACTTGTCCACTAGCCGGGCCGTGATGGCCCGGGCGGCCCCTTGGGCGGCGCCCTGGGCTATCGCGGCGGGCAGGCCGGCACCGATAGCGGGCTGCTGCGGGACGGGTGCGAGGTTGGGCGGCTGGACGCGCGCGGGATCGTTGTCCCGGGTCATGGTGCTGCTCCCTTGAGCAGAGGGATCGAGGACAGCGGACACCTGCGTGGTGTCGTCCGCGGGGGAATGCGCCGCGCGGTCGGCGGTCCTGCTGCGGCTCTGCGTGAGAGCGTCCCTGTGAGGCTTCAGCCTGGCCCAAGGGTGGCGTTGGTGTCGTGTCCAGCGTAGCGGTGGTCGGTATGTTCGGTGCCCCTGCCGCCTGGTGGGTGGGGTCATCGGTACGGCCTTCGGCGTGAGTTCGACATGGCGGGCGGGACAGTGACAGGACGAAGGCCCGGACGTCTGGTCCGGGCCTTGCTCTGTCGGAAACCGTGTAGCGGGTCGAAAGCCACTATCGGCTGGCCCGACGACAGCGGGGCCCGAACAGGATTGCCCTGCCTGGCCCCGCTGCTCGTCCCGGCGGACGACGTCCTCATGCGCGAGGCATTCAGTTACCGAGTCGGCACCTATGACCCTGCTCAGTGGTGTAAATGAAGCCACAGCGCTGGCACTCTTGCAGCCCATCGACCACGTCTGCGCAATGGAAGCAGAAGTCGATAGGCGTCTCTGGAGCGGCAGCGGTTCGGGCCCCTCGTACCAGGCTGCTCATCGCGCAGACGGGACACCGGTTCGGGGCGTCGCCGTCGTACGAGGCATCAGGAGCGGCACGGTCGAGAACGTGGACGGCGTAGCCCAGCGCCAGGCCCAGAGCGCCATAGCCCTCCACGCAGAGGTGGCAGTACAAGGGGGAGAGGCTGGCGTCCGACTGGCACCACTCGGGCACGCCTTTGATCATTGTCGGAGTGAGGGCGAACTGACGGCACTGCGGGCACTGGAGGGTACGCGCTCTGACGGGGCCCAGCACCGGAGCGAGGTCCTTCATGCGCTCTGCTACATAGCCCTGGATCGTACGGACCCCTCCGCGGATCCGGTCCATGTCTATCTCCGCGTGGCGTCGTTCCTCCTCATCCGTGATGTGCTCCAAAATGTGCTCACCGACGAAACTGATGAGGAAGTTCAGCACTTGGGCAGTGGTGCTCTCCACCTTGCCAGCTTTGGCGTTCTCACCGACCAAGCCATAGTGCTGCAGAGCGTTGCGGCGTTTCGCCAGGTTGGAGAGGGCATCCTTTTCACTCTGGCTGAACTTGATACCCGCCATATTGGTCAGGCGCTTACGCGTCTCTTCCGGAGAGCAACTGTTCAGCGTTCCGTTCTCGAGCGCTTCTCGCGTAGCGTCCCCGGGGTTGGCGAACACCAGAGACCAGTGCACCATCTGCAGACGCGCCTTCAGAAGCACTTCGGCGCCCGCAGCCAGGTGCAGCACGGCGTACTTCATGGCTCTTGCACTTGGTTCCCTTCCACCCTCTAGGTGCTCTGCCACGCTGACCAAGTAGTCCAGACCATTCCTGACGGGTGGGAAGTGCACATCTCCTGCGAGCTCCGCTTGGCGCACCTGGTAGTAGGACCCGTTATGTTCGACCAAGCGCTGATCCACTGACTGCGGTATCTCCTCGAGTTCATGACTCGACGCAGCGTCGAGAAATTGCTCATCCATGGGAATCCTTCAGGGCAAGTGAACCTTGGCGGAGGATCTTCTCACGCACCCGGTCCCGGTGTGTGCCTCCTGGAGGGTTGCCAGGGCTGTCGCCTCACCAAGGCGGCTGGTGTTGCTCGCGCGATGCCGGGCGGGACAAGCCGCCCGGCTACCGTCGGCCACGCTCCGTTTCCCACTTTCTGCGGTCAGCGCGACTGGATCCATAGGCCGCCGTACGCGACGACGGCGCCGCCAACCGCGGTTGCGGCCCCTCGGAGCAGATGCAGGCCGGCCTCGTTGCGGGGCCGCCGGGCGTGCTTGGTCCACCGAGTCCTCGACGATCCGCCATCCGGCGTCGGGTGGGGTTCCGGGTCCGGGCTGTTGCCCTTACGCTCGTCCTTGGACATGAGCTTCTCCGACTCCTCTGACTAGGACGACGAGAACGACACCCGCACGCTTCGCGACTACATCCGCGATCTGTGTTCCTGATGGGGTGTCAGGTCGATCGGGCTACCTAAACTGCCTAATCAGTGCAGGTGCGGGACGCCGACACCAGCGGTTGTGTGCTTGGCGCATGAGCAGCGGCCAGGCTCATCGCCCAAGGTCATGCCCAAAGACTGAAGTGGATGTCTGCCCTTCGCTTTACGGCTCTCCTGCCGCATGTGTGGGTGTGCTGACCTTCCCCGATACGTGAAACACGCCGTCTCCTGTGATCCTTGAGGTGTTTAAGCGGCTCCGCGTACTCCCGGTCGATCCGGTCCCGCACCTGGCGCAGCCGCGCCAGGTCGCTCGGCCTCGCCCCGCTGCTACTCGGGCGGACCGTACGTCATCTCCAGCGAATGCTCCTCCAGGCTGCGGAGCGTCAGTTGGTCGTCCCGGGCCTCATTGAGCAGGAAGAGCTCCCGGGTCCGACACTCCTCGCACAGGCTGACGACAGCGAACGGCCAGAGGTCGACCGGAGCCCCGTACGGGGCACTGTCCACGTAGATGCGGTCGGGACGAAGCGGCTGGGTACTCGACCGCTCGAACGGCTCCCAGCTCGGATGGCTGCCCCTCAGCCGGAGCCCAACTATCCGGTACGAGCCCTCGTCGAGGTACTCGCACCGCTCCACCCAGTCCCAGTGCGTCCCAGAGAGCCAGCTGACCGCACTGATCGCCCGCACGATGTGCGGTTCCAGCCGCTCGACGTCTTCCGCCAGTTGGTGGCTGGCGCGGACGCCGTGCGCGTGGTGCGAGGTGTTCCTGAAGTCCTTGATGTGGCCCAGTAGGGCGCGTGCGTTTCCCCGGTCGCGCACGGTGGCGAGCTGTTGGATGCGGGGCTCGATTCCCTCGGCCTCCAGCCGATCGAGGATCCAGAGCCAGGTGCCGAAGGTGGCGCCGGTCCGGAACTGCTTGCGCAGGTTCCGGGAGAAGCCGTTCGACGCGGCCAGCTCGGTGAGCGCCAGCACGCCCAGCACCCTGGCCAGGCCCTCGCCCAGCTTGAGCAGTCCGTCCTTCCGCTCCGCTGGGTGCGTGCTGACCCGGTACCGACGGGACAGCGCGGCGGCGTGGTGCGGAAAGCTCCACTCGGCGCGCGAGATCGGGTCGTCCAGCGGGCGCACGAGTTCGCCGATCAGGCCGGCCTCGTGGGCGGCGAACCTAATCTCGTTGCGAACCCCCTGGACGTCCCGTTCGCCGCTGCCGAAGACGTTGGGCAGGATTCCCGACATCGTGGTCCGCAGTGCGCGCCGTCCCTCCTGCACGGTCTCCAGGAGGCTCTCCACCTCGCTGTCGGTCACCAGGTCGACGGGGACGTGCGTGTCCAGCAGATCGCGAGCGCTGGGGTACTGACCTTTGTCCTTGCGAGAGTTCAACCACTCGCAGAGCGCCTGGCCACTGCCGCGGAGCGGCTGCAGTACGAAGAGCGAGGTCGCCGCCTCGCCGAAGCCCTGCGGCAGCAGGCGCCAGTTCCCCGGCCGTCCGACGAGCATGCCGCCCGAGCACAGCGTCAGCGCCCCCCCATCCTCCGGCGCGTCGGGGAGCTCAACGGCCGAGTCCGCCTCGTGGAGGTCCTGGGCGCGCAGGTGCTTGGGCCGGTCTGCGCCGTCCTCCTGCTCCTCGCCGCGCTGCGGCGGGTGAACCCGGGTGGTCTCCAACCGAACAATGCTGCGCAGCAGTTCGAATTGGCCGTCGAGTTCCGGTCGGTAGAAGAGCGCTGATGGGATCTCGCAACCCACCCGCGTCCTGCTGTCGTCGATCCAGGCGTCCGGAGCGGTCGGGTGCACTTCACGTCGGAGGTGGTCGCTCGGATCCACCTGCAGCGGCAGGTGGACGAACTCGCGCAGCTCGGGATCCGGCTCGTGCGCCTCGCCGATCCGCTGCGGCTCTCCGTCGCCATCGCGCACACCGACGGCCTTGCGGACCGCCGCCTCGAAAACCTTCCCGCGCGGCCAGCTCACGCCGGCCGAGGCGACCGCCCGGCGCAGCGCCGTGACGGCCTCCTGGCCCCTCGTCCACGTCGAGCCGACCAGAGGACGCAGGGCGGCCACCAGGGCAGCGGGATCACGGGTCTTCTGGATCACGCGCGATTCGGCGAGCCGAGTCAGGACCTCCTCGGATAGCTCGTACCGGAGTCGCAGCGGTTGATCGATCGTGACGCGCTGGTACATCAGTTCGTGGGTGGAGACCACGCGGACCCGGTCGTCCGGCTGCTGGGCGGGGTCGGCGGACAAGGTGTCCAGGTAGAGCCCGGTGATCTCGGCGATCTGGTCCGACGTGATGTATTTGCGCTTAGAGCCGATGGAGCGACGCATCCGCTGCCACTGGTCCTGAGCGTTCAGCAGCAGCACCTGACCCCTGCGCTGTACCAGCTTGCGGTTGCTGAGGACCCACAGGTAGGTGCTGATGCCGGTATTGGGGAAGAGGAGGTCGGGCAGCGCGACCACGGCCTCGAGCCAGTCGTTCTCCACGATCCACCGCCGGATGTCCGATTCGCCGGACCCCGCACCCCCGACGTACATCGGGGAGCCGTTGAAGATGACCGCTATTCGGCTGCCGCCCTCGCCCGAGGCGCTCACCGGCTTCATCTTCGCCAGCATGTGCTGCAGGAAGAGCAGTGAGCCGTCGTTAATCCGGGGAAGACCGGCCCCGAAGCGGCCCGCGAAACCGAGCTGCTCGTGCTCCGACCGGACCGCGTACTCGCTCTTCTTCCAGTTGACGCCGAACGGCGGATTGGCGAGGAGGTAGTCGAAGGCGGTTCCCTGGTGCCCATCCTCGGCGAAGACGTTCCCGAAGGCGATCGTCGAGGCCCGGCGGCCACTGGTCATCATGGTGGCACGGGAGATCGCCCATGACTCCCGGTTGATCTCCTGGCCGTACAGCGTGACGTTCGCCTGGGGGTTCATCAACGCGATGTACGAGGCAGCCTCGGTCAGCAGGCCGGCCGTCCCGCAGGCCGGATCCAGGATGGTGCGGACGGCATGCGGCGACGTCAGGAGGTCCGAGTCGGCGGATACGAGGAAGCCGGCCATCAGGTGGGCGACGTCCCGGGGGGTGTAGTGCTCCCCGCTCGCCTCGTTGCCGCTCTCCGCGAACCGCCGGACGAGCTCCTCGAAGAGGCTCTCCATGTGGTCGTCGGTGATCATCTGCCCCAGGTCGATCGAGACGAACTGCGCGACGACGCGGTAGAGGAGTCGGGCCTGGTGCAGGCGGGTGACGGTCCGCTCGAACTCGAAGCCGTCCAGCAGTTCCCTGACGTTCCGGGAGTACCCGTCGACATGGGCCAGGAGTAACCGGTCGGCGTTCTCCGGATCGCTGAGCACGCTCTCCATGGAGAACCGGCTGGAGTTGTAGAAGGGCCAACCCGAGGCGGCCGTCAGGCGCTGCTCCCGCTCCTGCTCGCCGTCGGTCCGCTCGGCCTCGTCGAGCACCGCCTGTCGGCTCGGGGCCAGCAGGCAGTCCAGCCGGCGCAGCACCGTGAACGGCAGGATCACCCGCCCGTACTCGGAAGACTTGAAGTCGCCGCGCAGCAGGTCGGCCACCGACCAGACGAGCTTGGACAGATGCCCGGTGCCGTCACTCATGCTGTCCTCCGCAGGCCGGTGCCCTCCATGGGACTGATCATCCCATGGCGGTGGCCGGGCCGGCCCACGAGGAACATGGGACGCCGACATGCCGGTGACGGTACCTGGGGACCTGGGCGTCGCCACCGTCGTCGGTCGTCCCTCGTCAACCGTCGATCAGCCGACCGGACGTCAGCCGTCGTTCTCTTTCAGCGATCATTTCCGGTCAGAGCACTAGCTGTACTCGGTGTGCTCGCTGGACAGCACCAACGCCGATGTGTCGGCTCGGACACCGAATGCATGCTCAAGAATCACCAAGACCTCCGGCCCCACGTGAACTCGCCAGTGACACTCACCACTGGAATCGCCGACTGGGCATCCAGTTCGATGAACTCTAAGTCGCCAGCCAGGCCAGCCTCTTCGGTTGCCTGGCGGCCTGGGGCGGCGCTTCTCTCACCTCACCACCAGCCAGACCCTGCCAGTAGGCGCAGTCCAAGCGACGGAACACGGCGTAGAACAGTCCTCCCTCAGTCCGCCGGTACGGCAGCACCAACACCTGGAACGGAGCACGACCCTCCAGACCTTCAGCCATCGCTCCACGGTGGAGCCGATGAGCCGCTTACGGTGTCGATCGGCGTCATCGCAGCCCGTCCCATCGGTCACGGTGTCCCACTGCGCCGATACCCGGCCCACAGTCGCCCGCCAGCCCGCGCCAGGACGTCGTCAACGACGCCAACAAGGGCTTCGGTCTGCCCGTTCAACGCCCCACGAACAGAATGGTGCAGGCGCACATTGAGGCCGGGCGCTGCGTCGTCGAGGCGACGTGCCAGCCACTTCCCGCCGCCACCCCACGCCCCGCCGAGCGCCAGCGCCAGTTCGCCTGCCCGTCTCGCCAGCTCTGAGGCGATGAACAGCCGCTCACCTTCATCGGTGCACCCAGCAAGATCGTCCAGGAGATCCGTGATCGAATATCGGAAGTCCTCGATCTCTTCCACTGTTGCCGCTGGCGGACCTGCGAGGGCCAGCTTCCTGGCTTCGGCAGCCACACTCACGCCGAGCCCATCCACGTCGAAGAGCAGTTCGCCATCCGCACACATCCACAGGAGCGGGGACCGGCGCTTGCGAATTTCCCGGTCCACGAATGCGTGCCAGGATTCTTCGGTGTGCACGAAGAGCTCCACGGGCCAGTCGCCGTACTGAAGGCTCTCTCTGTATGGAGCCGGCGGACCATGCAACAGCACCACGATGTCCAGGTCGGACAAGGCCGTGCGGCGCTCCGTCAGCACGCTGCCCCCCAGAAAAGCCGCGCGAGCGACAGGATGACGTTCCTCTACTACGGCGCGGGCGACGACAACCGGATCCATGCAGCCACTATCGGTATCCAGGGCGCGTCACGCATGTGGTTTGTTCAATCGCTCGGGTGAGCGGTGTGCGCCATGCCCGATGTGCGCACGGGTCGCCGCCAGAACTGCCCTCAGGGTGTGGAGGGCTGCTTTCCTGCCCGCTTCGGTCTCTGGATGAGATGATCACAGGCAGGGTCATGGTGTCGCATCGGTGGGAGGGGGAGCGGTGGCCACGGACGCCGTCTTGCGGGGGTACTTGCTGGAGGAATCGCTAGCTTGGCTGCTGCGGTTCAGTGGGTATCGGCTGTTGGTTCACGAGGACCAGGACCCCGAGGAACTGGTTGATCAAGAGGGGGCGCTTCGTGTACGCGGCCGTGGTGCCCTGCATCAGGTAGACGTGCTCGGCGAGTTCGCTTTCACACCCGCGTTCTCCATGCCGGTGCGGATGTTTCTGGAGGCCAAGTTCTACCAGAAGCCCTGTGGGCTGGAGATTGTCCGCAACGCCCATGGTGTGGTCCACGACGTCAACGAGAACTTCATGACGCATGCGGGCACACGCCCCCGACAGCGCTATCAGTATTCGTACGCGTTGTTCTCCGCGGGCGGCTTCACGGCGGATGCGCAGAGATATGCGCTGGCTCACCAGATCTCATTGGTGGATCTCTCCGGCGCCTCGTTCACCTGGCTGCTCGGCGCCATCGGCAGCACCGCGTGGAGCCTGTTCCAGGCACAGGAGAAGTACCTGCCCAAGCCCCCAGGGTTCCCCGTGACGTGGATGCGACGACAGCTGCGGACAGCGTTGGAGACATCCCCGGTGCACTTCCTGCCCTCGGCTGACATTGCTGAGGGGAAGTTCAAGGACGCCGCCCGCGCCGCGCTCGACCAGCTGGTTGCGGCTCTCCGCCAGCGCAGTGAGACGGAGCTGCTGCTCGGATTTCCCTCCGCGCCCTTCATCCTTCCGCTGGCTGCGGATGACCACAGTCGGTTCCTGCAGTACGCGGACGCCCGACCGGACCATGCGGTGCGCATCAAGAGGCGCGGCAGCGGGACGGTGGCGGAGTGGACACTGGCTCCGGTAGAGGCGCCCGGCTCCTACGAGTTGGCGTTCAAGCTCCCGAAGCACATCGAACAGTGGATCAGCGACATTGACGGGAAGGAGCGGCGGCGCACCATGGAGATCAAGGAGCAGTTTCTGTCCGTGATCACCATCTACCGGATGAACGGCGAGGGTCTGCGTACCTACCAACTGCGCTACGAGGCGAGTTCCTTGTCGCGCTTCTGATTCCGGTGTGACGTTCCGGACCCCAGCGTTGGTGCGTTGGCCAGGGTCCGGAGACGACTTCAGACCGGCAGGTATGGGCTGGGCTTGCTGTGCCAGCTGATGCTCAGGGCGTCACGGGCGCGGGTGGTGGCGACGAAGAGCAGCGAGCGGGCCTTACGTTGCTCGCGCTCGTATCGCGGCGGGTCTTCGGTGCGGTAGCGCTCGATTCTGCTGGTCTGGGGAATGATGCCGTCACTGGCGCCGACGATGGCGAGGCGCTGGTACTCAAGTCCCTTGAAGCGGTGCATGGTGCCGACATGGACTTCCCCATCGCCCTTGGGGCCGTCCTTGGTGAGCTCGGCGCAGGTGATGCCGGCCTTGGTGACCAGGTAGTACATGGCCTGGCTGACCATGTCGCGGTCGGCGACGCAGACGGCGATGCGGCCACTGGGGTCGCTGGGGGCACCGTTCTCGTTTGTGGACAGTTCGTCGCGCCACGTGGTCAGGGTGGTGGCGAGGCCGGCGAGTTCGTCGTCCCAGGTGCGGTACGGGACGAACGTAGGTGCGGGGCCGTGGAGGACGGAGCGGTAACCGGCGAGGTTGTCGGTGCCGTCGTCGAGGTCGTCGTAGGTGGCCTTCTTGTCGTCGACGACGCGCATGGCCTGGACGAGGATTTCCTTGGTGGTGCGGTAGCTCAGGGTCAGGCGGGAGGAGCGACCGCGGATGTTGATGCCGAGGGCGCCGAGGGTGACCTGGTGGTCGTAGATGCGCTGGTGGGTATCGCCTGCGATGAACATGTCGTTGGCGAGGTCAGGGTCGGCCATGGCGCGCAGCATCTTCCAGTGCGCGGGGCGAAGGTCCTGGGCCTCGTCGACCACGATGTGCTGGTAGCGGTAGCCCAGGTAGCGCATGCCGGAGCTGTTATCGCGATGGATAAGGTCCTTGCCGCCGATCTCTTCCTTGTACGCGCGACGGGACTTGATCTTCGCGGCGCGTTCGATCTCGAAGCGGGCGGCACGCTCGGAGGCTTGACCCCAGGTTTCCACGCCGAGCTTGTCGAGGCGGGCGGTGAACTGCTCGATGAGCTTCCAGATGTGGTTGCGCTCGGGGCGGGTCAGTGCCCGCCCTCGGCCTGCCCGACGGGCTTGGAAATAGGCAGATCGGGTGGGGACGGACTGGCCGAGGACGACCTGCTCCCACTCCTCCAACAAGAACTCCGGCTCCCAGCGGCGGTCGTCGAGTTCTGCCAGAAGCTGTCGCATCTCGTTCAGCGCCACGTGGTCGTAGACGCGCTGCTTGCCGCGGCCGGGGGCGGTGTTCTCGCCCAGGACGCGGGCGGCGAGCTGGTCGATGTGGGCGATCTCGACGCGGGCGAGGAGTTCCGGTTCGACGAGGGAGGCCAGTCGCAGGCGGAGATCAGTGGTGAGGTTCTTGGTGAACGTGGTCAGCAGGATCGGCTTGTTGTGACCCGGGGGCAGCTGCTCGGCGAGGTGCTTGACCCGGTGGAGCGCAACGATGGTCTTGCCGGTGCCGGGACCGCCGGACACGCGTGCGGGGCCCTTGTACTGGCGCTGGACGATGCGTTCCTGGGTGCGGTGCAGGAAGACCTTCCAAGCGCGGAAGTCGCCCTCGTCGATGACAGCCTGGACGTCGTCGTCGACAGCGGTGACCTTGGTGCGGGTCACAGCGGCGGCGAAGTCGTCAAGGTCGGGCTGCTGGCCGAGCTCGACCGGCTTGGTGATCTCCTTACGGACCTCGTCGATGTCCATCCCGGCCGCAAGGCCGTACAGAACGTCCTTGGACAGCAGCGGGGCGCCCTTGAGGAGTTGGTCGAGCTCGGTGCTCTCGGTGACAGCAAGGGCAAGGTCGATGAGTTGGTCGGCGACACCGAGGTCGCGCAGCTGTCCGGCGTCGTAGGCGGCGAGCAGCGCAGGCGCGGCCTCGGGTCCGGCGACGTGCCGAACCGGTTCCGGGGCGGGCTCGGGTGCCTCGGCCGGAGATTCGGGCTCCGAGGGGGTGAGGGTGATACCGGCGCGGCGCAGTGCACTGTCGCCGACGACGGCGAGGTCGACGAACTCGATCTCGCCGGTGACCCGGTTGACGGCGACTTGGAGTTCTTCGTAGACGTCTCTGCGGTGGCGTACGGCGATGACCAGCCAGTTTTCCGTACCGTCCGCGTCGACCCCGGTGGGGGTGAGCAGAGCGCGGTAGGACTGGTTGACCCGGGCGGACCAGATACGGGAGTCGCCCTTGAGCTTCTGCTTCTTTAGCCCCGGCTGGTCGGGGTTGGTCCGGAAGATGTGGCAGAAGTCGTAGAACTGGGCCTTGACCGAGCGGTCGAGCTTGTACAGCTCCTGTTCGGCCTTGCGGTACAGGCTGAGCCGGGCGGTCATCGGGTGGTGCCTTCCGTGTCGGGGAGCTGGTCGAGCAACTCGTCCAGATGGGTCAGCCATTCGCCGGCTGTGTGGACCTGCCAGCCGTCGTCGGTGTAGGCGGCGTCGCGGCGCTGGGCCTCGGCGTCGTCCTCGCCCTGGTGGGCGGTCATGACGGCGATCTTGAGTCCGGGGGACTGCCAGGCGAATTCGGCTTGCCAGCGGCTTGCACCGAGTTCGAAGCCGAAGACGGGAGCCTGCTTGCCTCGGTCGGCGAGGGTTTCGGCAAGACGTAGGAGGTCAGGTGCCTCGTCGGGTTCCTCGCGCAGTATTTCCAGGATGTCCTCGTCCCAGACGGCGTCCCGAAGCATCTGGACGATGACAGCTTCGGCGGCCGAGTCATGGCCCGGGTTCGGATCGACCGGTTTGACGCTTTCTGCTGGCACGGGCGCCTCGGGTTTGGCGGGCGCCGGTACAGGGGCGCCCATGAGGGAGTCGAGTTCGCCGAGCCCTCCGCATACCGCGAGCACTTCGACTTCAAAAGCGGCGGCGCGGCTGGCGGCGAGCTGGACGCCGTCGCCTCCGGCCAGGGACAGGAACTGGGTGAGGTTGCTCCAGTACAACCACGACCGCCAGCGCAGCTTGTGCTCATCACTCTCCAGGACGGAATCGGTGTCATCCAGGATGGTGAGTGCGCTCCACCGTGGGGCTTCGGGGTCGGCAGCATCCAGGGTGACGAGGATCGGTAGTCCGTTCTCGTCCTGGGTCCGGAACACGTGAACGGGCCCGATCCCGGCGGCATCCGGTACAACCGGCTTGTCGTGGCGCGCACTGCTGCTGAAGGTGGCCAGCTCACTGCGCAGCGCCGCCACCAGCTCGCTGCGGCGCCCGGTCGCGGCGACGGGAGTGGTTCCCGCGGTACTCAACAGGCCGGTGACCAGTGCGCGGGAGCGGCGGGCCCAGCGGTCGGCGTCAGGATCACGCAGGTAGGCGATCAACGTGTCGATCGGGTTGGCGAAGACGGCGTTCGCGAAGTGGGCGCGCTGTCCGCCGTACTGCTCGTAGGCGGCCTTGGCCTGTTCTTGGGCCGTGCCTCGATAGGGCGGCCAGACGGGTTTGGTCCGCGTGGGGCGCTTCTCGAACAGGTCGATGTCCGCCCAGGTCACCTGGAAGACGATCTCTCCCTCGGCACGCAGCTTGGTGCGCTGAGCCGCGTCGTGGGCGATGCGGTTGTGTTCACGGCTGGCGTGGAAACGGAATCCTTCGAGATAGACCTTGACGCTCTGGGCCGGACCGTCGACCCGGGTGAAGGTGAAATCAGTCCGGGTGCCCTGGAGTTGCTGCTGGGCTGTCAGTCGCCAATGGGTGACGTCGGAACCGGCGGTGAAGCGCAGATGTCCGCTGGCGTGGCCGTCCTCGTCCAGGGCGGCGTCGTCGGTGACCTTCACCCAGTCGCGCAGGGTGGCCAGGAAGCGCGCCTCCAGGTCCGATTCGACTTGGGCGTCCAGACCGACCAGCCCGGTGTGATCAACGTCAGCGATATCCCAACCGTCCGCACCCTCTGCCGTGAACAGCAGCGACTCCAGCATGTTCAGCGCTGACTGGCGCGAGACGATGTCCTGGAAGCGCTCGGGCGTATAACGGTGCAGACACCGGTGGCAGGCCCGGCGCTGTTCCTCGGCGCACGGACACTCCTTCAGCATCTCGTACGCCGCCGCGAGGGTTTCGCGGAAGGCGACGCGATCGGTGAGCCGGTCCAGATAGCCGGTGCCGCCGGGCAGGGAATCGAAGAGCACCAGGAACCAACGGCGCTCTCCGCTCTCGGCATCCGGCATAGAAGCCACGGTGGTGTCCAGGTGCTGCGGGTCGCCGCCGAAGTGCAGGTCCACACCGAGCCGCAGCGCGGCACGGAAGGAGTGAACCTTGGCGTCCACGTCCGCTGTTGCGGCCGGGATCAGCACCCGCAGAGCCTCGGTCTTCAACGTATGGGCCAGCAGCACCGGCTCCTGGGTGGCCCCGTCTCGCTTGCCGCGGCGCAGTGGACACCAAGGGCGGTGGTGCTTGAGCTGCGGGCTGCGGGCGGCTGCGGAGTCGAGAGCGTCGGTGTCGTGGTCGAAGACCGGCTTGCCGTCCGCGCTGGCCGCCCCACAGGCGGTGCACACATGGAACGGGTTGAGCCGCACCAGATGCCCGGCGAAGTCGTCGCGGGCCGGGGCGTCGTAACGGACCGGCCCTACATTGATCCGGCGGATCATGGCACTGCGGCAGTAGTCGACGCCGAACGTTTGCTTCGTGTGACGCCACGAGCCGGGCTCGATGTCGCCTACCGGGATGTCCACCGCGTCTACGACGGAGTAGTTGCGGCGGTCGCGGTCGTCCTTGTCGTCGCGGATGCGGGCGTCCTCGCGCTTGTCCCGCGAGGTCACGGTCGCGGGCTCCACGATCTGAAAAAGGCAGGAACCGTCGTCGGCGATATGGGCGCTCTTGCAGCGCGGGCACGGCGAGCGGTCCTCGGTAGCGTCCTCGGTACGCACAAATCCGCAGCCCGGGCACACCCGCCAGGTGCGCCATTCCTGCCGGCCGCCGGTGGAGATCTCCAGGCCGGTGATCTCGTGCCGGTAGCCGTTGACGTAGAAGGAGTTGCCCGGGGCCAGCTCCGAGAGCGCGTAGCGGCGCGGCCGGTCGTAGGAGTCGGTGGTGGAGGTGAACTTCGCCTTCCCCGTCTTCGGGTCGATGCCGTCCTCGCCGTACAGCGTCGCGGACAGCGTGGTGACCGAGTCGATCAGTGCGTAGTTCGGCAGTAGCCCCAGGTCGCACAGTGCGCTCTGGGCGGCTGTATCGCCCAGATTGAGCAGGCGTCGGCCCACTCCGCGCCGCTCGGCGTCCAGTTCGGCTTTCTGCCGCGCCTGGTCCGGGTCGGAGTCGTGCAGCTCGTCGTGGGCCTCGTCGATCTGAGCCAGCCGGGCGCGCAGCGCCTGATCGCCGCGGCGCCACTCCCGCTCGGCCTCTTCTACCGCGCCGCGCAGCTCGTGCATCGCGTACTTGCGCAGGTCGTCCTTGGCCCGGTCGTTGACGCCGGTGGGGAACATCTCCAGGAAGCCCTTGGCGAGTTCTTCCCCCTGGGCGATGGCCACTTCCACCAAATCGATCAGGTAGCCGGATGGACCGAACAGGGCGGGTGCCTTGGTCGGCAGGGCGCGTAGCACGATGCCGTCAGCGCGGACGAGACGGCCGGCAGCAGCGAGGTCCAGCAGGTGCGCCAGGTACTGGCGGCGCAGGATCTCCACCGCTGAAAGATGGCATCCCGGGGGCACGATCGTGCCGGCGATCAGATCCTTGGGGCGCTCCAGGAAATACAGGTCGCGCCGTCGACGATCGGGAATCGTCAGCAAGAACGCATTGCCCGTCCGGCGTCCGGCCCGCCCGACCTGCTGGGCGTAACTGGCCGGCCGGCGCGGCAGCGCTGCCAGCACCACCGCGGACAGGTCACCAATGTCGATGCCCATCTCCAGCGTCGGCGTGCAGGAGAGGACATTGGGGTCCTTGAAGCCCGTGCGGCGCTTGAACGCCTCCTCCACCTTCTCGCGCTGCGGGCGCGTGAGCATGCCGGTGTGCTCGGCGGTGACCACCTGGTACGTCCCGGCCTTGCGGTACAGGTGCCGGTAGTAGTCGAGGGTGTAGTCACGGTCGCGGTGGTGCACACCAAGCCGCTCGGGCCGGTCCCCGGCCACCAGACGGCCTCTGCGGCAGCGGTAGGAGGGGCAGGGCTGGTCGTGCCACTGATCAAGAAGGGAGGGGTGGACCGTCTGTTCCCAGAAGCACACCGGGCAGCGCACATACGCGTGCCGGACCTGTTCGTCGTCCAGGAGCAGCGCTTCGACGTTGCCCGGCTTGAGCCCGTAGACCCGTACTGAGGTGTCGTTCGGCGTACGGGACGACAGCAGTCCGATCGCGGCGAGCTCCGGCAGCAGGCGGCTCCAGAACTCCGGCGCCGCCTCACGCGAAAGCCCCAGGCAGCGCCCGGCCCACCGCTCGTACCAGGACAGCCGGCCCGTCGCGAAGTCGAATTCGCTGCCGTTCTTGGGCGAGCTGAGCAAGAACACCGGAGCCGCGACCCGCTTGGGGAAAGCGCGCATGCCGGGTGCGCGCTTGCCCCAGATGAAGTACCGGCTGGTGCCCGCCTCATCGACGTACTTGTCCAGCCACTGGTGCGCGATGGCACCCCGTGTGCGAAGGCGCTCCAAGAACACCCGCACGAACGCCAGATAGCGTGCGTCGTCCTGCGGCTGAAGCGGCAGATCGGCGCGCTCGAACTCCTCGTGGATCCGCTTGACCAGCGCCACCACACCGTCCGGATCCGAGATGCGTACCTGCGCGGCTGCGGTCCGGGTCAGCTCCAGGGTGCGCCCGTTGCGGGAGCGGAACCCGAACTCCATCAGCGCTTCGAAGGCCAGGCGCTGACCGATCAGCCGCCAGGTCGGCAGATCCCCGCCGCGACCCTGCCCGGACAGCAACCGGTCCACGCCCCTGAAACCATGCAGATCCGGCGGCACCACCGCGGCCAGGGTTTCCTTGTCGGTCGTGGCCTCGACCACGTTCGCGATCAGATCGTTCAGCGCGGTGGGCACGTCGCTGCGCAGGTGCTTCGCAAGCAGGGCGCGCAACGAGAAGGTGTACGAACGGTTCGCGACGAACCCGGCCCGGTGCGCGGCATCCTG
This sequence comes from Streptomyces laculatispora, assembly GCF_017353455.1. GTDB lineage: Bacteria > Actinomycetota > Actinomycetes > Streptomycetales > Streptomycetaceae > Streptomyces > Streptomyces laculatispora. Next base: position 6,268 of record NZ_JAFMPZ010000001.1, on the reverse strand, counting down.
CACCGAGTCGTTGAACATCAGCGTCTTGTCTTCGTGCCGATCTTTGTCGAGCTCCCCGCCCGTGAACAACTGGGTGATCGACGCCGCAGTCATCGCAGCCGCTCCAGTACCCAGATAGCGGATCGCGTTGCGCTCACCGCACGCCGGGCACCAGTCCTCCTTGGCCGCGGTATTCGCCGTATCCCCGAAGTTGACCAGGACGAACGCCGAATCGCGGGCCGTCAGCCGCGGCTCCTTGGACTCCTTGTCGTAATCGTTGAGCGGATCGGGCAGCCGCAGCCGCTTGCGCGCCCCGTCCAGCACCATAAGCAGACCGCCCGCACTCTGCAGGGCGGTGGTCCCCTTGCCGCCCCGACCGCTGGCCGGCAGCACCGCAGCCCCAGAACCCTCGCGCGCTTCGCGCTCGGTCGCCGAGACCAGGTTCCGTACCCGGGCCTTGTCCTGACCCAAGGAGGCACGACGGATCTTGTATGTGTCGAACTGGACCTCGTGGTCGTCGCTCTCCGGTGAGAACACCGCCCAGCCTGACCGCCCGCAGTCCCGGCAGTAGACCGCTGGCAGAAACAGGTTCGCGCTCTGCCCCGATGTGGCCGTGGTCACCGGTGCCGAACGGTTTCCGCTTCCCGCACTGGCATCGGCCGCACCGGCCACATCCCAGCGGAACTCCGCCTTGGGCCATGGCAGTACGCCGCGCAGGAGCCGCGAGACCGACCGGGCCCACTGGTGCACCTCGACATGCACGAACGGTCGCGGCGGCTCTCCCGCCGGCGACTTCGGGTCACGTGCGTACGACAACAGGGCCACGAATCGGGCGAGCGCCTCGGCGGCCTTCTCCGGCTGGCGGGCCACCGCCTCCGCCCAACCGGCCGCGCCTGCACGCCACATGATGTCCAGCACTTCGGCGCCGGTCTTCACCTCACCGTCCAGAGCCTGCATCACCGCCCGGGTGAACAGGTGCCGCTTCAGGTTCTCGCCCAATACGAGGGGGTGGTCGTTGCGGACCCCGGTCACCGACTCGATGAGGTCCAGCATCGCCTCATCGCTCGTCGCGGGATCGGGCAGGGCCAGCAGCTCGTCCGGCGTCGGTAGCCCCTGCATCCGTACGTCCGCCAGTGGGATGAACTCCTCCACCGACAGCCGGTTCTCCCCGACGATGGACTCCGCCGTGAACTCTGTACCGAAGACCTGCGTCGCTACCTCGAGCAGCTGGGCCACTCCGTCTGCATCCGTCCCAGACGCGAGCGTCGCCGACGTCGCCACCGGACAGATCGAACCCAGCGGACGCCCCTCCTCGGACGCCCCCACGGCAGCCGCGAGCCGCCGCAGCAGCATTGCCACGTCGGTGCCCTGCGCACCGTCGTAGGTGTGGAACTCATCCACCACCACGTACCTGATGTCCGACCCACGCCACAGCGGCGCGTCATCCGCACGCTGCAGCAGCAGATCCATCATCTTGTAGTTCGTGATCAAGATGTCCGGCGGCGAGAGCTGCATGTCTGAGCGGCGCGTACGAACGTTGTCGTACTTCATGGCCGCCTTGTCACCGATGTACAGCCCGGCCGACAACTTGTTCAGCGCATCGTTCTCCGAGAGCAGCTCGTTGATGCGCTGCGCCTGATCAGTCGCCAGCGCGTTCATCGGGTACAGGAACACCGCCTTGATGCCGGTCTTCCCCGCCTCCCGCTCGCGGAGACAGTGATCCAGCACCGGGTACAGGAACGCCTCCGTCTTACCCGAGCCCGTCCCCGTCGTCACCAGAGTCGGCTGCGGCACATGCCCGTTCGCGGACGTCAGCCGCTCGAAGGCTACGGCCTGGTGTGCGTATGGGGTGTACCCCTCGCGCTGCCACTCCAGATGCTGCCGCCACTCCTCGCCGGCCACTGTGAACGGTGTTCGGATCCGCAGATACGGGCCCCGGAACATCCCCGACGTCTCATCACCCAGGAACCGATGCAGCGCCTCACGTGCACCCTCATCCGTCAACGCGTACGTCGTCGACAGATACTGCAACAGGCTCTCCTTGAGCCCCCGTGCCTCCAGCGTCGGCCTCACGGCTTCGGCACCTCCTGCTTCTCCAGGTCCCACTCGCCGCGAGCGACTGCGGCATCTAGTCGTTTCTGAAAGACGGCGTGCGCCTCTCGCATCTCCGTTTCGCGATCCGCCTTGGAGAAGGGAGCGACATAGCCCTCAGGCACGGGCAAGTTTTTCGGGTCGGCTTGATACGCCTCAAATTGGCCCCAGCTTTCCTTGGTCTGGCGCTGACCGAAGGTGCGTGCGTTGCCTGCGATCTTCGATCCCTCGGCATCAAACCAAGTCACTGCCTCGTACTTCTGCAGTACAGGGAAGCGGCCCTTGTATGCCGCGACAAGAGCGTCGGCTTCCATTCCGAGCCACACTGCGACTAGAGCATCAATTTCCACCAGAGCGGAACGTCGTGCCCGCTCGGTGCGTAGCGGTGTTTCCGGACGCCAGACTGGCGACACCTCGTGCAACGCCGGTAGGCCAGTCCAGTCGCACGCCCATGACTCACGTGTGGTCCAAGTTGGGTCGTACAGTTCTGACCACAGCCCCGAGTAAGCACTGGTAAGGAAATTCAACCGCAATGTTCGCAGGAGTAGCGAGGAAGCGAGGGGGTGATCGCCGGCGGGTGAGGGCATCGCTTTAGCACCCTTCACTTGCAAGTCGCCACGACCAGTAGCGCGGAGGAAGTAGTCGAGCGGGAGCGAGGCCCAGAAACCGGCTACCAATGCGGTTAGCCGAAGATTCGGCATGGCCAGGCTGTGTACCAAGTGAACGTGCGCTACACCTGGCGGCACCAATGCGGCATAAAGTGCACGCTCAGTGTCCGGGGCGATCTGGCGACGCCAGGCAAGCCGAGGGAAGACCACGTATCGGCGACGCGCTCGTTCTTCGAGTAGGGCATCAATCTTGGCGGGATCGACATCGCTTTCTGGAACGTTGTCGGTCAATGCAATTTGCGAACGCGCCTTGGATACCGCCCTACCGTCAGAACGTAGTCGCTCCAGGGCTCGGCCGTCTACCCAACGATCTTGCTTGGCGAGATACGACTGCGCCATCCCGGGGGCACGCACATAGGCAGTGTCCGGGACGAAGTCTGACGCAAGGGTAGTCAAGTCCCGACCGTAAGGGTCGTTACTATTAGCGTCATGGCACTTGAATACTGGCGTGGCGATACCCAGTTGAGTTCCCTTCAAGATGACATTACGCCACCTCTCGGGCTGGTAGGGATGACCGGTGGGGCTGCTCGGGCGGTTGTAATCGATCAACCCAGCAGCCTTTGCGTCACTTTCCATTAGCCCGCGCGTGATCGGCGGGTTGAACCTACCAAGCCGCAATGGGTATTGAGAAAGAGCTGTGATGGCAGACGCCTCGGCTGTGCTGACAGGGAACAGAAGGCGGGATTGTTCAACTGGAAGGTGTGATTCATCCAGTAGGCGCTGCCATTCGGCGAGGAGATCTCGGTTCACGTGAATGACGCGTGACCGGTGAGGGCGTTCATCGAATTCGCCATTTTGCCATCTCACGCCCGGAACTTCCCCGGAGCCATCATGTGCGGCTGAATCGCGGAGAGCGTCCGCTGACACCAACCATGACATGTGGTCAAAATTGATTTCCGAAGGGCTGCCGTAAATATGCACGCCAAAGTGTGCTGCATGTCCGACGGGCGGAGGGAAGAAGCGCTGTCCGGCATTCACGAAGTCTCCGTGGACGCACAAGCGGTGGTATGCGGCCTCGCGAAGTGCCCCTTCCTTGTCGCCGGTGAAGTGGGTATCGGGATGCACGAGCCCAGCCATACCTGACGGAGACTGATGAGACCAGACCTGAAGCATGAATGCCCGATAAAGATCTGGGCGAGTTCCTACGAGCAAGGGATAGGTGGTCTCATGCCCGTAAAACGAGGAGCAGCCGCTTACCTTCTCGCGCTCATGAATGTAATAATCGAACGTCCTTCGCTGATTCAGTGCAATGGATCGCCGTTTGCTCTGCTCGATTGCTGACGGCCTGTCCGCCAACTCAAACCAAGGTTCGTGCTCGGCGAGGACGCTTGCCTCATCCCAGTCAGGGCGCACCCAGGGGGGATTGCCCACCTGGAGATCGAAGCCGCCGCTGCGAGCGAATACGAGAGCGAACTCCAACTCCCAGTGAAGAAATCCCTGCTCCTCGGCAATGTCCCGAGTAATGCGCAGCCATGGAAAGACGTCCTCCGGGTTTCCGGTGTCCATTCCCATGAAGCCGGGGAGCGCCTCTTCGTACGTTTTGAGATCTGCCAGGGTTTTGAAGTTGTCGAGGAAAGTTCCGTCAGGTACGTCGGCTCTTCCAAGCATGGATTCCAAGAAGTCCAGCCAGTCGTCCAGCTCCTTGAGTGGGATGACCGGGCGGCGCATCGGTCCCTTTGGCTTTGCGCCGACCTGCTTCGCTGCCTTCGGTCCGATCTCTTTGGTCTCGATGATCGCTTCGTCGTCGGCGGTCAGTACGAGATCTTCGAAGGAGGTCTGCTCGGCGCCAAGCGCGAAAAGTGCCGTCGCTTCGACGAAGCGTGGCTCGGCCTTCGGTGTCGGGGCAGCCAACGGTTCGGGAGCCACCTGTTCCTTGAGCTCTTCGCCGGTAAGAGGCACTTGACCCAGTAGCTCGCTCAGGCTGTCGCTGCTCACCACGGTGCGGACCGCGTAGTCGCCATCCGTGCCATCCAGTAGGCCGGCTTTACCGACGGGCCAAAACCACAGGGCGCACCAGGCGTCCATGACCTTCTTCAACCGCCAATAAGGGGTGTCGGCAGAGTTGAAGAGGTCTTCCAGAACCTTCTCCTTGGGGACGGCCTGATCAGGGTGGTGGAGGAAGGCGTACTCGGGATCCGTCGGGTCGGCCTGCCAGACATCGATCCTGCGCGCGATCTCTTGTTCGGAGAGTTCCATGCGCTTGACGACGAGCGACCACAGGAACTCGGCTCGGCGGGCGGCGTCCCGCAACCGTGTGAACTGTGACGGCGCTTCCGCCTTCGGTAGCTTGGTCGTGGGGTGAAGTTTTGGGCTGCCGTCCTTGTTGAGGTGGGCGGTGCTGCGCTTGGGGCGTTGGAGAAGGCCCTTCTTCCACTCGGCCAGCTGCTTGACGTGCTCCTCGGCCAGCTGCTTGGCCTCTTTCGAGCCCGCGACCGCAGCCCATCCTGGACTGGGAAGCAAGAACTGGTGTACCGCGTCATGGGGCAGTGGTTGGAGTTGGCCGTCCTTAAGGAATGCCAGCGGAGTCGGTGCCAGAGCGCCCTTGTTCTTCAGCCATGCTTTGGCTGGTGAAGCGACCTCCTCACCCGTATAGACGGCTCGACGTGCGCCGATGAGGGAGTTGCCTCGGCGCAGGTGGAGCCCGAACCAGGGGGCTCGCATGCCGGGGTGCATGGTGTTCAACCACAGGGACACCTCAGCGAGTTCGACGCCGGTGGCATTGAGGTCGACGCCGTAGGTGTTGTGTAGGGCGATGTAGGCCCTGGCCTTCTGCTTCTCGGTGAGCGCGTCGGCGGTGGGGATGGGAATGCCGAGTTCGTCCTGGCGGCGGCGTAGGTATTCGTCGGCGACTTGGTTGATGGCCTCGTTGAGGAAGGACCCGGAGCCGAGTGCCGGCTCGCAGATCTTGTACTTGAGGAGCTCGGACGCGCGGGTCTTGATGATGTTGCCGTCGGCGTCACGTTCCTGGTCGAGCCGGTTTTTCAGAGTGAGCTCGACAGTGACCTGGGTGAGCGACTCGGGGGTGTAGTACGAGGCGGAGGTCTCGCGGTCGCGGCCGGCGAGCCGGTAGACGAAGGAGCCCTTGTCGTACTTCTTGACGCCGCGCAGCCCCTTGCGGGCGTCGTCCTCGCTGTAGTGGATGAGGGTCGTGTCGGGGTACTGGTCTTGCTTGTGCGAGGGGATGAGCCAGGATCCCTTCTCCGGGTCGCCGCCCTTGGCGACCTCGCACAGCTCTTCCTCGGCGATGATGCCGGTGTACGACATCAGACCCTCATATACGGCGCCGAGTTGATTGATGCCCAGGTTGCGGTAGGAAATGAATCCGCCACGTTCCCCGCGCTTGCCCTTCTTCATGGTGAGCAGGCGCAGCACTTCGTGGAGGGCGGAGTTTCGCAGGCGCAGGTCGAGCCAGTGCGGGTCGTTGTCCTCGTCGCTGGTCGGGTCCAGGATGCGGGAGCCGATGAGGCGGATGGCGGTGGGCTCGAAGAGTTCGCTGCGCAGGGGCTCGAAGCGAAGACCGCGGTCTTCGC